>DASRKX010000043.1:0-13241 GCA_035648735.1 Allostellaceae bacterium | reverse complement strand
TTGATGGTGACCGACGGGCCGCCGGTGAAGCTGACGGATTCGATGACATCCGGATAGAGCGTGCCCTGCGCCAGGAAATCGGCGCCGCCGATCTTATGCGCCTCCGCGTCGAAGATTTCGATGAAGCTGGCGCCGATGATCTTGCGCTTCTGCTCCGGGTCGCTGATTCCGGCGAGCTTCTTCAGGAACAGCGCGCTCGCGTCGCGATGCACCAGCGGGATGTTGTAATGATCGCGGAACAGCCGCACGACCTCGTCGGATTCGCCGGCGCGCATCAGCCCGGTATCGACATAGATGCAGGTGAGCTGGTCGCCGATCGCCTCGTGCAGCAGCACCGCGACGACCGATGAATCGACGCCGCCCGACAAGCCGCAGACGACACGGCCCTTGCCGACCTGGCGGCGAACGCGCTCGATCGCCTGGCTCTTGAAGGCGGCCATGCTCCAATCGCCGGTGCAGCCGGCGACGCGGTGGGTGAAGTTGCGCAGCAGCGCCGCGCCATGCGGCGTATGCGCCACCTCGGGATGGAACTGCACGCCGTAGAAGCGGCGCTTGTCGTCGGCGATGGCGGCGAAGGGCGCGCCCTCGCTGATGCCGACGACGCGGAAGCCGGGCGGCAATTGGTCGACGCGGTCGCCGTGGCTCATCCACACCTGCTCGCGCGCGCCCTTTTTCCACAGCCCCTCGAACAGCGCGCAACCGTCGACGACCTCGAGAAAGGCGCGGCCGAATTCGCGGTGGTCGGAGGGCGAGACCCGGCCGCCGAGCTGCGCGCACATCGTCTGCTCGCCATAGCAGATGCCGAGCACCGGCACGCCGAGCTCGAAGACTTTCTGCGGCGCGCGGGGCGATTCGTGCTCATGCACGGAAGCCGGACCGCCCGACAGGATCACCGCCTTCGGACCGAAAGCTACGAGCCGCGCGGCGTCGATATTAAACGGATGAATCTCGCAATAAACGCCGCTTTCGCGCAGGCGCCGGGCGATCAGCTGCGTCACCTGGCTGCCGAAATCGAGGATCAGAACCTTGTCGTGCGCGCGGGCGGTCATGGGGGCGGCATCATCGTGGGACGACATGCCGCGCGCAAGTCCCGCAAGATTCCTTGACTTTGGGCCGATAAAGGCCCATGTACAGCGCGCCATTCTCGTAAGCGCGCGAATCGCGTCGAACATCTTGAGCGACGCGGCTGCATTTCGAGAGCATCACCAAAACCAAAGCACCCCGCCTCGCGCGCGGGGCACGCTAAAACTGCCGGACCGGCGGCGCATAGCGCCTTGTCCGTTACCGGCCATGATTAACAGAAAGCTAAATAACCCGTGACTCTACTCTTCTCAGAACTCGGCTTGACCGAGCCGTTGCAGCGTGCGCTGCAGGCGGAAAAGTATGAACGCCCGACGCCGATCCAGGCGCAGGCGATCCCGCATCTGCTCGCCGGCAAGGATTTGCTCGGCATCGCCCAGACCGGCACCGGCAAGACCGCGGCCTTCGCGCTGCCGATCCTGCAACGCCTGTCGGAAGCCCGCGTTCAGCCGCAGCGCGGCACGATGCGCGCGCTGATCCTGACGCCGACGCGCGAGCTCGCCATCCAGATCGGCGACAGCTTCCGCGCCTACGGCCGGAACCTGCCGCTCCGCACCACCGTCGTCTTCGGCGGCGTCGGGCAGCAGCCGCAGGTCGACGCCCTCAACCGGGGCATCGACATCCTCGTCGCCACGCCGGGCCGCCTGCTCGACCTGACGGAACAGGGCTATGTCAAATACGACCGCCTCCAGGTCTTCGTCCTGGACGAGGCCGACCGGATGCTCGACATGGGCTTCATCCACGACATCAAGAAGATCATCGCGAGGATTCCGGCGGTTCGCCAAACGCTGTTCTTCTCCGCGACCATGCCGCCGACGATCGAGCGGCTCGCCGGCAGCATCCTCAAGCACCCGGTGCGCATCGAGGTGACGCCCCAGGCCACCACGGTCGAGCGCATCGAGCAACGCGTGATGTTCGTCGACGCCGGCAACAAGCGCGCCCTGCTCGCCGAAATCCTGCAGGATTCCGCGATCGCGCGCGCCCTGATCTTCACCCGGACCAAGCACGGCGCCAACCGCGTCGCCGAGCAGCTCGACCGCGGCGGCATCCGCGCCGAGGCGTTCCACAGCAACAAGTCGCAATCGGCGCGGCAGCGGGCGCTCGCCAACTTCCGCGACGGCCGCGTGCGCGTGCTGGTTGCCACCGACATCGCCGCCCGCGGCATCGATATCGACGGCATCACCCACGTCATCAATTACGAGATGCCGAACGTGCCCGAGAGCTATGTCCATCGCATCGGCCGCACCGCGCGCGCCGGGGCGCAGGGCATCGCCATCGCGTTCTGCGATCCCTCGGAACGTCCGTTCCTGCGGGACATCGAGAAGCTGACGCGCCAGCCGCTCACCGTCATCGAGGGCCATCGCTTCCACCGCACCGGCCAACAGGCGGCGCCGGCGGAAGGGCAGGGCCGGTCCGAGCGGGGTCATTCCGGGCGGCCGCAGAACCAGCCGCACCGCGGCAACCGCAAGCGTTCGCGCGGACACGGCCGCAACGACCGGCGCGAGGCCGCGCCGGCGTTCTAGGTCAAGGCTCCGGTTATCGGGTTCGGCGCCGCCGCCGGCCGTTCAGGCCGCGGCGGCGGCGATCAGCGACAGGATGCGGGTGCGCAGATAGTCCGGATCGTAGCCTGCGGATTCGCAGGCGATGCGGAACTCGCGCCCGTTGCTGACAAACCAGTCGCGGGCATCCTCGCGGATCTTCTGGCGCTCCGCCGGCGCCGGGATCGTGGCGATCTGGTCGAGCGCATCCTGCAGCGCGCGGCCGACGACGGCGCACCAGAGCTGCCGCTCGGCGGAATAGCCGCCGGCCAGGGTGACGCGCTCGGCGATTTCGATGGTTTGAAGCTGCACGGGATAAATCTTCCGTTTAACGGCGTAAAATTCCGGCTAGAAGCCTTCGCGCTCCATCCGCTTGCGCATCACCTTGCGATGGCGGCGGACGGCTTCGCCTTTTTCGCGCACGCGGCGTTCGGACGGCTTTTCGTAGGCGCGGCGCCGCTTCATCTCGCGGAACACGCCTTCGCGTTGCATCTTCTTCTTGAGAACGCGGAGCGCCTGCCCCACGTCGTTGTCGCGCACCAGCACCTGCATAGCTTGCTTTCAGCCTTTCTTGCTTCGTGTCATCGACGCCGGCGCGCGCCGTGCGCCGGCCCGATATTCGCGGTTTGCCGCTCGTCCTTGTGGCGAAAGCTCAGCCGCCCCTTGGTCAGATCGTAGGGCGTCATTTCGACCGTGACGCGGTCGCCGACGAGAACCCGGATGCGGTTCTTTTTCATCCGGCCGGAGGCATAGGCCAAGGTCTCGTGGCCGTTTTCGAGCCGTACTCGAAAGCGTGCGTCGGGCAAGATCTCGAAGACCGTGCCTTCGAACTCGATCAAGTCTTCTTTCGTCAAGCCGTTCTCCTGAGTGATAGCGGCGCGCGACGCGGCGCCGCGACGTTAGGCCTGCTTAAGGTTGACGGCCGAGGTCTTGCCCTGCTGGCCGCGCTCGAGCTCGAAGCTGACCTTCTGGCCCTCGACGAGATTGCCGATGCCCGAACGCTCGACCGCCGAGATATGCACGAAAACGTCCTTCGAGCCGTCCTCGGGCTGGATGAAGCCGAAGCCTTTTTGACTGTTGAACCATTTGACCGTGCCGATAGCCATGCCGTGTCCCTCCGGTGGAAGGTGATTGAGCGCAAGGCGCTGCGCCGACGATCGAGCTTCAGGGAAACCGGCAATTCGATCCGGCGCGCTCGACGAGCGAGGAGGACGGTCCGGACCCGAGAAGAAGATGGTCGGGAGCATGCCACCGCCGCTGCCCGGTAGCAAGGAAAACGGCCGTTTTGGCCCAAAAACTCAGCCAAAAGCCTGGTTTTTTGGCGGGTCGGGCTTGCGCTCCATGACGGCGACGAAGAAGCCGTCGGTGCCGTGCCGCGCCGGCGACAGCCGCAGCATGGCGGCCTTTTCCGGCGCATTGCCGCCGATGGTGTCGCGCCAGACCCGCCAGGCGGGGACCAGGTCGAAAAGCGGATAGCGCGCGAGGAAAGCCTCGACCTGCGCCTCGTCCTCCTCCCTGAGCAGCGAGCAGGTGGCGTAGATCAGCCTGCCGCCCGGCTTCACCAGACGTTGCGCGCTGTCGAGGATTTCCGCCTGCAGCGCCGGCAGCTCGACCAGATCCTTCGGCTGCAACCGCCATTTGGCGTCGGGATTGCGCCGCCAGGTGCCGGTGCCGGTGCAGGGGGCATCGACGAAAACCCGGTCGAAGGTGGCGTCATGCCGCTTCACCCATTTGTCGCGCGCATTGGCCAGCGGCACGCGCTGGACGATGCTGGCGCCGGCGCGGCGCAGCCGCTCGGTCGCCCGTTCCAGCCGCTTGGCCGAGACGTCGCAGGCGACCAGGTGACCGCGGTTCCGCATCGTGCCGGCAAGCGCCAGGGTCTTGCCGCCGGCGCCGGCGCAGAAATCGACGACGCGCATGCCGGGCCGCGCGTCGGCCAGCAAGGCCGCGACCTGCGAGCCCTCGTCCTGGACTTCGATCAGCCCGTCGCGGAACGCCGCGAGCTGGCCCAGCGGCACGCGCTCGGTGACGCGCAGGCCAAGCGGCGACAACGGCGTCAGCTCCGTCTCGACGTTCTCGCGCTTCAGCGCGATGCGCACCTCGGCGCGGTCCACGCCCTTGAGCGGATTGACGCGCAGATCGAGGCCGGCTTCGCGGTTGAGCGCCGCCATTTCCCGATCGAGGTCGCTGCCCAGCGCCGCCGCGAGATGCGGGCCGAGCCATTCGGGATAATTGCCGCGCACCGGAGACGGCATGTCGGGATGCTCGATCGCGCGCCCCGCCAGCGACGAGACCATGGCGTTCTCGGGCTGGGAGAGCGCCCGCGGCCGGAAGCGGTCGCCGTCGCAAGCGGCCCTGACCTCGCTCGCCGTCCAGCCTTCGACCAGGACGAGCGCCGCCAGCAGGCGAGGCCGCGCGTCATTGCGCGTGCCCTCGCCGGCGCGCTCGATCCACCAATCGAGCATCGCGCGGTGGCGCAGCACGGCGTAGATATGGGCGGAGATTGCGGCGCGGTCGCTCGACCCGGCGAAGCGGTGGCGGCGGAAATACGTGGCGACGATGTCGTCGGCCGGGGCTTGGCGCTTCTCGATATCGACCAGGAGTCCGATCGCCGCCTCGACGGTGGCGCCCGGCGTCACAGATCTTGCCGGTAATTCGGCGCTTCGCGGGTGATGGCGATGTCGTGGACGTGGCTCTCGCGCAGGCCGGCGCCGGTGATGCGCACGAAGCGGCAGTTCTTCTGCATCTCGGCAATGGTCTTGTTGCCGGTGTAGCCCATCGCCGCCTTGAGGCCGCCGACCAGCTGATGAACGACGTTGGCCACCGGGCCCTTGTGCGGGACGCGGCCCTCGACGCCCTCGGGCACCAGCTTGAGCTCGCTCTGCACTTCCTGCTGGAAGTAGCGGTCGGCCGAGCCGCGCGCCATGGCGCCGACCGAGCCCATCCCGCGATAGGATTTATAGGAGCGGCCCTGGTAGAGAAATACCTCGCCCGGGCTCTCGTCGGTGCCGGCAAAGAGCGAGCCCAGCATGACGCAATCGGCGCCGGCGGCGATCGCCTTCGCCAGATCGCCCGAGAATTTGACGCCGCCATCGGCGATTACCGGCACGTTTTTCTTGCGGCAGGCCTCGACCGCGTCGAGGATCGCCGTGAGTTGCGGCACGCCGACGCCGGCGATCATGCGCGTCGTGCAGATCGAGCCCGGGCCGATGCCGACCTTGACCGCATCGGCGCCCGCGTCGATCAGCGCCGCGGCGCCTTCCGCGGTGGCGACGTTGCCGGCGACGATCTGGGTGTAATTCGACAGCCGCCGGATGCGGTTGACCGTGTCGAGGACCCGGGCCGAATGGCCATGCGCGGTGTCGACCACCAGCACGTCGACGCCGGCGTCGAACAGGGCCTCGGCGCGCTTGACGCCGTCGGGCCCGGTGCCGGTCGCGGCGCCCGCGCGCAGGCGGCCGGATTCGTCCTTGCAGGCATTCGGGAAGCGCTGCGACTTCTCGATGTCCTTGACGGTGATCAATCCGACGCAGCGATAGGCGCCGTCGACCACCAGCAGCTTCTCGATGCGATGCTGATGCAGCAGCTTCATCGCCTCGTCGCGCTTCACGCCCTCGCGCACGGTGACCAGCTTGGTGGTCATCAATTCGGAAATCGGCTGCTTGGGGTTGGAGGCGAAGCGCACGTCGCGGTTGGTGACGATGCCGACCAGCTTCTGCGAGCCGCGCTCGACCACCGGTATGCTTGAAATGCGGTTGTCGGCCATCAGCTTCAGCGCGTCGGCCAGCGTCGCGTCGGGATGGATGGTGACCGGGTTGATCACCATGCCGGCCTCGAATTTCTTGACCTTGCGGACCTCGTTCGCCTGCTCCTCGATGCCGAGATTGCGGTGAATGATGCCGAGGCCGCCGGCCTGCGCCATGGCGATGGCCAAGGCGCTCTCCGTCACCGTGTCCATCGCGGCCGAGATCAGCGGAATGCCGAGCGTGACTTCGCGCGTCAGGCGGGTCTTGGTGTCGGCTTCGGTGGGAAGGACGGCCGAGGCGGCAGGCACCAGCAGGACGTCGTCGAAAGTAAATGCCTGTCGGATTTCCATGCGGCCTCCCAGCGGCCCTCGAATGGGCTCAAGGTTGGCGGCGCATAATACACTTCCGCGCCCTCAAGGGAAGGGCGGCCGTCGGCCGGCACGGCGGCGTCCGGCGCATGGCTCAGCTGTCCGGACCGTTGCCCCTGAAGCCCAGCGCCACCAGGTAAACCTCGGCCGAATCGCTGCGCGAGGCGGGCGGCTTGGCATGGCGCACGCTCTTGAAGTCGTGCTTCAGGCGCTTCAGCAATTCGCCTTCCGTGCCGCCCTGATAGACCTTCGAGACGAACGTGCCGCCGCGCGCCAGCACCTCGACCGCGAATTCATAGGCGGCCTCGGCCAGCGTGACGATGCGGACATGGTCGGTCGGTCCGTGCCCGGTGGTCGGCGCCGCCATGTCCGACAGCACGACATCGGCCGCGCCGCCGAGCTGGCCCTTGATGGCCGCCGGCGTGTCCGCCTCGAGGAAATCGGCGGTCAGCAGCGTCGCGCCGGCGACCGGATCGACCGCGTTGAGGTCGATGCCGAGCACGGTGCCCTTGCCTTGCTTGGCGCCGACGCGATCGACCGCGACCTGGAGCCAGCCGCCCGGCGCCGATCCCAGATCGACCACGCGTGCACCCGGCTTCAGGAAATGAAATTTGTCGTCGAGCTCGGCGAGCTTGAAGGCGGCGCGCGAGCGATAGCCCTGGCGCTTCGCCTCGCGCACATAGGGGTCGTTGAGCTGGCGCGCGAGCCATTGCGTCGAGGATGCCTTGCGGCCCGAGGCGGTCTTGACGCGCACCGCCTTGCCGCGCGTGCCGCCGGCCTTGGCGCCGGCCATGCGGCTGCCCGAAGGCCAGGAGCCTTTGCCCGCCATCGCCGCTAGCCCCGACCGTTGACGAGGCTCATCAGGATGCCCTCGCGGATGCCGCGGTCGGCGACGGCGAGACGGCCGACCGGCCAGAGCGCGCAGATCGCCTCGAGGATGGCGCAGCCCGCGACGACCAGATCGGCGCGCTCGCGGCCGATGCAGGGGTGTGCGGCGCGCGCGTGATAGGGCATCGCGATCAGCCGCGCCGTGGCCTGTGCGATCGTCGGGAAATCGAGAATGGCGCCGTCGACGCGGGCGCGGATATAGCGCGGCAGCTCGAGGTGCAGCGCCGTCAGCATGGTCACCGTGCCCGAGCTGCCGAGAAGCTGCACCGCGCCCTGCGCGATGCGGGCGGCGATGCCGAGGCGCGCCTCGAACGGCGCGAGCGCCCCGCGCATTTCGGCCACCATGGCGGCATAGGTTTCGCGGCTGACGTCCTTTCCGCCGTAGCGGTCGGCGAAGGTGACGACGCCTTGCGGGATGGAGATGAAATCCTCGATGACCTGCGCGCCGTCCGCCAGCGTCAGCCAGACCAGCTCGGTCGAGCCGCCGCCGATATCGAAGACCAGCGCATGCGGCGGTTCGCGCTTGAGCAGCGGCGCGCAGCCGGCGACCACCAGCCGCGCCTCCTCGTCGCTCGAGATGATCTCCATGGCGATGCCGGTGGCCGCCTTGATGCGCTCGACGAAAACGCCGCAATTGCCGGCGCGGCGGCAGGCCTCGGTCGCGACATAGCGCGCCCCGGCGACAGGGCGCTGGGCGACCTTGCGCGCGCAAACCTTCAGCGCCTCGATGGTGCGCGCCATCGCCGCCTCCGACAGCATGCCAGTCGCCGCCAGCCCTTCGCCGAGCCGCACGATGCGCGAAAAGGCGTCGATGACGCGGAAGCCCTCCGCCGCCGGATGCGCCATGAGCAGCCGGCAATTATTGGTGCCGAGATCGAGCGCGACATAGGTCGCCGGCTCTCGGCCATCGGCGGCGTCTCGATCGACGGATGGCGAAGGCGCGGTCACCGGCGGATCCAATCTGATGCAAGGGGACGGCCGATGCTAGCGCAGTCGCCGCCGGAAACGAAACGAAGAGTCGGCTCTCGCCGATCCGGTTTCGCGCTATAATCGGTTTCAAGGCATCTTGGGACAGAACGGTCGGCCCATGGCTCTCGATCCGCTTTTCCTGTCGCGCCTCCAATTCGCCTGGGTCATCGGCTGGCACATCCTGCTGCCGGCCTTCACCATCGGGCTTGCCTCCTTTGTCGCGGTGCTCGAAGGCCTGCATTTCTTCACCGGCCGCGCGGTCTATTCCCGCCTGACGAATTTCTGGCTGCGCATCTTCGCCGTGTCCTTCGGCATGGGCGTGGTTTCCGGCGTCATCATGCCGTTTCAATTCGGCACCAATTGGAGCCGCTATGCCGACGCGACGGCCAACGTGCTGTCGCCGCTCTTCGCTTACGAGGCGCTGACGGCGTTCTTCCTCGAGGCGTCGTTCCTCGGCGTGCTGCTGTTCGGCCGCTCGCTGGTGCCGCGCTGGGCGCAGCTCGTGGCGGCGGTGATGATCGCCGCCGGGACGCTGTTCTCGTCGTTCTGGATTCTCGCCGCCAACAGCTGGATGCAGACGCCCGCCGGCTACGAGATCGTCGACGGTCGCTTCTTCCCGAAATCCTGGAGCGCCATCGTCTTCAACCCGTCCTTCCCCTATCGGCTGGGCCATACGGTCGTCGCCTTCTATGTGACGACGGGGTTTGTTGTTCTCGGCGTCGCCGCCTATTTCCTCCGGCGGGGCCGTTTCACCGAGGATGCGCGGACGATGTTCTCGATGACGCTGTGGCTGCTCACCGTGCTGGTGCCGCTCCAGGTGCTGCTCGGCGATCTGCATGGGCTCAACACGCTCCACTATCAGCCGGCCAAGCTGGCGGCGATCGAGGCGCGCTGGGAAACCGCGCGCCATGTGCCGCTGACGCTCTTCGCCATCCCCGACCCGGCCGCCGAAACCAACCGCTATGCGATCGACGTCCCCGGTCTCGGCAGCCTGATCCTGACGCATGAGCTCGACGGCGAGGTGCGCGGCCTGAAAAGCTTTCCCGCCGCCGACCGGCCGCCGGTGGCCATCCCCTTCTTCGCCTTCCGCATCATGGTCGGCATCGGCGTATTGATGCTGACCCTGATCGTTGCGAGCTGGGTGCTGCGCGCCCGCCGCCGCCTCTATGACACGCGATGGTTCCAGCTCGCCTGCCTGGGCCTGGCGCCGGCGGGGTTCATCGCCGTGCTTGCCGGCTGGACCACGACCGAGGTCGGGCGGCAGCCCTGGACGGTGTATGGCCTCTTGCGCACGGCGGATTCGGTGACGCCGTCGCTGACCGGCGCCAACGTGGCGGTGTCGCTGCTCTGCTATGCCGTCCTCTATCTCGCGATCTTTCCCACCGGCATCGCGCTGATGGCGCGGCTCGTGCGCCGCGGCCCGGCCGATCCGACGGCCCACGAAGCGGCGGTCGAGGCCGGGCGGCCGCGGCAGCCGGTGCAAGCCATGCCGAACGCGCCGCGGGGAGACGCGCCATGAGCGGCGGATTCCTCGATCTGGTGCCGATCTGGACCGGGATCCTCGGCTTCGGCGTCTTCTTCTACGTGCTGCTCGACGGCTTCGATCTCGGCGTCGGCATCCTCTATGGCTTCGCGCCCGACCGCGACGCCCGCAACCTGGTGATGAACTCGATCGCGCCGGTGTGGGACGGCAACGAGACCTGGCTCGTGCTCGGCGGCATCGGCCTGCTGGCGGCGTTCCCGCTCGCTTTCGCGATCGTCATTCCGGCGGTTTATTTCCCGATCCTGGTGATGCTGCTGGCGCTCGCCTGCCGCGGCGTCGCCTTCGAGTTCCGCTATCGCGATTCCGAGCATCGCACCTTCTGGGATCACGCCTTCTGCTACGGCTCGGCCCTCGCCACCTTCGCGCAGGGCGTCGTGCTCGGCGCCTTCATCCAGGGCTTCAAGACCGACGGCCGCGCCTTCACCGGCGGCTCGCTCGATTGCTTCACGCCGTTCTCGCTCCTGACCGGCGTGGCGCTGCTGTTCGGCTATGGCCTGCTCGGCGCCGGCTGGTTGATCCTGAAGACCGAGGGCGACCTGCAGGATTGGGCACGGCGGCACGGCCGCCATTGCCTGATCGGCGTCGTCGCCGCCATCGCCGCGGTCAGCCTGTGGACGCCGCTGATCGATCCGGGCATCGCGCATCGCTGGTTCGCCTGGCCCAACATCGCGTTCCTGTCGCCGGTGCCCGTCGCCACCGCGCTGCTCACGCTGTGGGAGTGGCGTTCCCTCGACAACCGGTCGGAGGCGGCGCCCTTCATCGGCGCCCTGCTGCTGTTCCTGATGTCCTATATCGGCATCGCCATCAGCCTGTGGCCGATGATCGTGCCGCACACCTACACGCTGTGGCAGGCGGCGAGCGCGCCGAGCACGCAGGACTTCCTGCTGATCGGCACGGCGTTCCTGCTGCCGGTCATCCTGATGTACACCGGCTGGTCCTATTGGGTGTTCCGCGGCAAGGTGCGCGCCGATATCGGCTATCACTGAGCCCGGCGGCACCGGCGGGGCCCTCTACACAACGGGCCGGCGTCATGCTATCTACGCCGCATCATCCATTTCCCCGCTGGGGGATCGTCTAACGGTAGGACAGCGGACTCTGACTCCGCCAGTCTAGGTTCGAATCCTAGTCCCCCAGCCATCGCTTTTCGGTATTATGGCGCAAGTGTCGGAAACGACACCTGAGAACGCGTCACCTTGAAAAGGCGCGCAAGTTTGCCCTGTGTTTTTGGTGTTTCTGTTTTCCGGTAGTTGTAGGCGTTCCCGCCCACGGCAGCGAAGCGGTGAACTTTCGGACTCAATTCAAATCCGAAGCCAGTTGTATGTATGCGGCCGAATATGTCGGTGTATCTGACGTATCCAATCAGATAGAAAGTTTTCCGCTTGGCCTCAAACTCTTGCCAATCAGTTTCCGAAGGTGCCTTCCCGTCCGGCTCTTTTTTTTGCATTCCGAGTTTTCGAAGGTGGAGCGGACTCGTAGCGCCAGCACCAACGATAGACATGCCTCGCTCAATTATTCCCATTTTGTAATCGGGCTTATCCGGCAACTTATCCAGCAAAACGAGTTGTCCGTGAACTTCCTCAAAAATGGCTGGCGTTTTCCCATTATTCCTAAAATTAAACGACAGCTCGGGAACGTGGTTGTGTTCCCATTTCAGAATCTGTTCCGGATTCGTAGGGACAATCTGCTGTTTAACGTCGCCAATGAAGAGATACGGCCTTTGGGCTATTTCAGCGGATTCGATGGTTTGCTCCAGTCTTTTAGCTTGCAGCCAAAAGACAAAGCCCTGGCCGATAAGCGCCAAGAATTGAAGGACGGCCATAACGGCGAGGATGCCGGTGAACCTTACGAGGCTCCGGTCATTCGCCGATTTTTCGAGACGGTCGCGGCTATCTTGATTGGCTTCGTCGCTGCCCTTATCGGGGGGTCGCAGTTTCACAATCAGCGGCGATTGATCGGTGCCGCGCTGATCTTGGGGGGCAGCTTGATTGGCGCTAGCGGAATTTGTCTGTGGTGGCTGGCCGCGTACAGCCCCTCGGTGGGCTTGTGGTGATTCCGCGCCCAAAGACGCTGCAATCATCCATGCGAGTAACCCCGCCGCCACGATGACGGCTCCGACTGCGTGCCAGCGTTTCAGCATTATCGCCCCCGACGAATATGGGCGATTAGATGTCCTCTAGCGGTATCGAGTCGAGTCCGATAGCGGCGATGGCCGCTAGCAAGAACGTTGCGGAGAACGTACCGCGCTTCAGCTTGGCCTTTATAGAATCCTCGGTTTCGCCCTTGAAACCGTGCTTTTTGAGCCGCTTTGCCAACTCGGCATAGGTCACTTCGGCCTTTTACAGTTCGGCCTTCAAAAAGGCCGCTATATCAATCTCACACTCACGGATTGACCGACAACGGCTGCTCCTCGTCGCCGGTTTTCGCGCGCATGTTCATCTTGGTTCCGCGCCAGACGAAATCGTTGCCGAGCCACGCCGCGATCCACAGCATGGGCAGCATCAGGTCGCGCAGCAGCAACGCGAAGGGCAGGCGCCACGACAGATGCCAGCCGGCGGCGCGCGCCAGGAGCGCCTCGGCGCCGAGCCAGAGCGCGAGCAGCGCCGCCGCGACGGCGGCCGCGTTCAAGCCGCGCATCGCCGCGACATAGGCGCCGGCCGATAGCGGCAGCGCGCTGCCGGCGAAAAGCTCTGGCAGGAAGACCAGCGGAAAGCTGATCCGCCGCAGCCGCGCCCAGCGCAGCTGCCGCGCCCAGACTTCCGCCGCGCTCCGGCAAGCGAGCGGCTGCTCGAAGGGATTGTCGACCAGATGCACCTTGAGGCCGGCGGCGCGCACCAGCTTGGTCGTCGCCGCGTCTTCCGCCACGTCGGCGCCGAGCGCGCGAATCCCGCCGCCGCGCTCGACGATCTCGCGCCGGAACAGCATGCTCTTGCCTTGCGCGAAACCCTGGCCGAAGGCGTCGCTGACATATTCCCAGCGCGCCTGAAAGGTATTGAGGAACGCGCATTCGAGCTCGGCCCAGAAATTTCCCGGCCGCGATCCGATCGGCACCGAGCACACCGCGCCGCTATCCGCGCGCCACCGTGCCTTCAGCCGCTGGATATAGTCGCGC
>DASRKX010000042.1:0-6774 GCA_035648735.1 Allostellaceae bacterium | reverse complement strand
CGGCATTCCCGGCGATGCGAATGATTGATTTATGGGGCCCAGGCCGTTACATGAGGGCGGCTTCGTCCCCATCGTCTAGAGGCCCAGGACATCGCCCTTTCACGGCGGTAACGCGGGTTCGAATCCCGCTGGGGACGCCAGCGATCCGCCCGTTATAATCAGCAAGGTTTGTCTGGTCCGGAATAGAACACCCCGCCCATTTTTTACTTCGGACGATCCAGCGGTGCTAACTAACCGATGGTATGACCAGAATCAGAGAGCTAAGAGCGCGAAATGGCAATGGCGAAATAGTTTTAAACATTTTTGCGTTTTTCTCTAAGACGCTTCGCGATTTTAAAAATTACGATTACGCCTGCGCTTGCCCATCCCGCAACGGCGAGAATATATATGAACGTAGGCTCATTATTCTCTGGTGAAGTGGCTCCATACTGGCCCCATTTAGTATTTATTGGCGTTAGTTTGCTTGGGGCGGCGGCAGTTACGTGGGGACTTGTTCGTGAGGCTGATAAATTTTGGTCGCTTACTAATCTGCTGATTATTGGCGGTGTGGTGCTCGAAGCCATATGTACCATTCTACTGTTCCGTTTTGACGAGGGCATAAGCGACACTCAGCAATCGAAAATCATCGCGTTAGAAACGCGACTAGCTCCTCGCTCTTTATCGAACGCACAGATTGCCAGCCTCGGCGAAGTGATGAAGGCGTTCCCAAAATTCTCTTTCGATGTATCTGGTTCGGATCGCGAACCGCTAGATTTTGGTATCCAGATTGCATCCGCTCTCAAGCTTGCGGGGGATGAATGGAAAGATTGGGGAAGTAAAGACACTGGGGGATTGGTTTGGCCCGGAACTGGGTATCCGATCTTCGGCGATATCAGAATGGTCGGAGCAGTCATTTCCACGACAGACCCGCAGTTGGAAGGCGCAGTAAAAACACTCGCAGAAGAATTGCGGAAAGATGGGATAGACGAAATCCAAGGAGCGCTTGATTTACCTACGGTGTGGCCCAGCGACGCCATTGGGGTACACATCATCATTGGCACTAAGCGATAAGCACCGCTCGCCGCAAAAGCCGCCGCACCCTGAATTGGCAATAAGAGCAGCGTGAGGGAGACAAGTATATAAATCCCAAACTTTATTGTTGCGCTCGATGCCCCATCACGGCCCCCAATGCATGATTGGCACGGTGCTGATCGAATTTGCCGGCGAGCCGTTGACGATCTTGGAGCTGATCGCGAGATAGACCAGCGTATTCCGCTTCTTGTCGACCATGCGGTAGATCCGCGTCGCCTTGAAGAAGATGCTCGTCTTCTGGCTGAACACTTCCTCGTTCTCGCGCAGCTTCGATAGATCGACATCGATCGGGCCGATCTGCCGGCACGCAACCGAGAAATTGGACGGGTCTTCGTTGAGGCCGAAGGGCTGGCCCCAGCCGCCCTTGCGCGCCTGGGAGATGTGGCACGCCACGCCGGGCACCTGCGGGTCCGTGAAGGCGCTGACGCAGACCTTGTCGTTGGGCGAGAGCAGGTTGAACGTGGTGCTGACGCAGCCGAGATCGTCGGCCCGCGCGGGATGAAGGGACGCCACGAGCAGGACGGCCGCCACCAAGAGCCATTTCATTCGGTAATCTCCCCAGCTGCGCGATGCCGCGCTGCCATCATTTTGGCACGATCGGGCGCCCGGCAAAAGAAAGCCCCGCCCGAGGGGGTCCGGGCGGGGCTCGCTTGGCAGAGCGTCAGGCTCTGCTTTCCGCCGCGGCTCTAGCGGATCGGAAAGACGAAGGAGATGCCGGGAGGCGAGTAATAGCTCGGCGCATAGGCATAGTACGGATTGTAGTAGCCGTAGCCCGGGCGGGCGTAGGCATAGGGGCGATAGCCGTAGCCGTAACCATAGCCTTCGTGCGCTTCGCGCCATTCGCCGCGTCCACCGTCGCGCCCTTCGCCGCGTCCGTCGTGGTCGCGACGCCAGTCCTGGGCCAGCGCCGGGCTCGCCGCGAGGCCGGCCGTGGCCGCGACGACGGCGCCAGCCATCAGCAAGGCGCGCAGGCGGCCGGCAGTCTTGGTGGATTTGATGGTCTTCATGGTCGCTCTCCTTATTCCTGGAGCCTGGTGGCCCGGTCGATCCCGGCCGGGTCTTCTATCCAGGTAATAAGCCTGCTTACGATCTGCCATCCCTGTTAAATTGATTTAACCTGTGACCGATAAGTGTCTGGACCTACGGGACTATTCGACTTACTCAAGGGGCGGGGTGGAGCGGATGGCGCAGGGGGACGGGATGCACGGGGCGAAGGCGGCGCGGCGCGAGACCTATCGGGGCGACGTCGAATCCTGGGAATGCGACGCCTTCGGCCATATGAACATCGCCTTTTACGCCGAGCGCTTCGGCGACGCCTCGGCCAGCTTGCTGTTTCCGCTGGCGCCCGACCGCGCCTGGCGCACCGCCAGCCTGTTCGTGCGCTATGAAAAGGAATTGCGCGCCGGCGAATCGATCGCCATCGACAGCGGCGTGATCGGTCTCGGCGCGGGCGCGGCCAAGGGCGAGCGCAATGTGCGGATCGGCCATCGCCTGACGATGGGCAGCGGCGCCGTCGCCGCGGTGGCGGAGCACACGCTGGTGCCGCGCGACCTCAAGATGCGCGCGGGGCTCGCCGGCGCGCTCGACAAGGCGACGGTCGCTTTCGACGCCAAGCCCTTCGCGCCGGTCGCCCTGCCGCCGGCGCACGGCCCGGTCGCCAGCCTGCGCGACCGGGTCAAGAGCTGGGAGCTCGACGAGCGCGGCCAGCTTTCGCTGTGGGGCCATATGCGGCGCTTCTCGACCGCCTGCGGCCAGCTGATGAACGCGGCCGGCCTGGACGCGCATGCCATCGCAAGCCAGCGGCGCGGCTTCGCCACCTTCGAGAGCCGCCTGGCGCTGTCCGCGTGGCAGCCGGGCGCCGGCGCCGAGCTCGCGGCGACCAGCGGGTTCCTGGCGCTGGGTCGCTCGTCGATCGTCACGATCCACGATCTGGTCGAGGTGAAGGGCGGCGACCGCATCGCGCGATGCTATCTCGCCGGCGTGTATTTCGATCTCGACGCGCGGAAATCGGCGCCGCTGCCCGACGCCTTGCGCGCCAAGGCGGCGCCCTTCCTCATCGCCAAATCCTGAGGGAATTCGGCGCGCGACGCGACACGGTCGCTTTCCTTCGGCGCGCCGTTCCTCTATTGATGCGCGCATGATTCGCCGCATCGTTTTCGCCATCCTGCTCTCGCTCGCCGCCGCCGTTCCCGCCCGGGCGCAAGAGGCGCCGCCGCAAGACCATGGCGATTTCGGCGCGTTCGTCGCCGGCCTGCGCCAGGACGCGCTGGGGCAGGGGATCTCGGCCGCGACGCTCGACCGCGCCTTCGCCGGAATATCCTATATCCCGCACGTCATCGAGCTCGACCGCCGCCAGCCCGAAAGCACGCTTGCCTTCGAGGATTACATTTCCCGCGTGATGTCGCCGGGACGGCTCGACGGCGGCCGGGAAAAGCTCGCGGAGAACCGCGAGCTGCTCGAGCAGATCGGCCAGCGCTACGGCGTCGAGCCGCGCTTCATCGTCGCGCTGTGGGGCATCGAGACCGATTACGGCCGCATCACCGGCAATTTTTCGGAGATCGGCGCGCTGGCGACCCTCGCCTATGACGGGCGGCGTAGCGCCTTCTTCCGCAAGGAGCTGATGAACGCGCTCGTCATCGTCGACCGCGAGCATGTCGATCCGCGCCAGATGACCGGCTCCTGGGCGGGCGCCATGGGCCAGAGCCAGTTCATGCCGTCGAGCTACCTCGCCTATGCCGTGAGTTGGTCCGGCGACGGGCCGCCCGATATCTGGAACAACCGCGCCGACATCCTCGCCTCGATCGCCAATTACCTCGCCAAGGTCGGCTGGCATGCCGGAGCGGGCTGGGGCGTCGCCGCCATCGCGCCGCCCGACATCGATCCCGCGCTGGTCTCGATCAAGGAGAAGCGGCCGCTCGCCGAATGGGCGGCGCTCGGCGTCGTGCCGGCGAATCCCGCCGCCGCCGTTGACGGGTCGCGTACCGCATCGCTGATCGAGCCGGGCGGGGCGCAGGGTCCGGCGCTGCTCGTCTTCGATAATTTCCGCGTCATTCTGCGCTGGAACAATTCGAGCTACTTCGCCACCGCCGTCGGATATCTTGCGGACGGATTCAACTGACCGTACGTTGCGCGACAACGGGGAAGCCGTCGTTTCAATGTTTCATAAATTTTCGCCGATCGCCTGTCTGACGCTGCTCGGGCTGGCGTTGACGCTGGCCGGCTGCGCCGGCGGGAGCGGCGGGCCGGCGCGCGAGACCAGCGGTCCGGCGCCCAACGCCAACGGCTATTACAAGATCGGCAATCCGTACCAGATCGACGGCGTCACCTATTACCCTGCGGTCGACTGGACCTACGACGAGACCGGCATCGCCTCGTGGTACGGGCCCAACTTCCACGGCAAATACACCGCGAATGGCGAGCTTTACGACATGAACGCGCTGACCGCGGCGCATCGGACATTGCCGATGCCGAGCGTCGTGCAGGTCACCAATCTCGACAACGGCCGCACCATCCAGCTGCGCATCAACGACCGCGGTCCCTATGCGCGCGGCCGCATCCTCGACGTGTCGCGGCGCGCGGCGCAGCTCCTGGGCTTCGACAGCGCCGGCACGGCGAAGGTGCGGGTCAAGATCCTGGTGCAGGAGAGCATGGAGATGGAGGGCCTGGCGCAGCGCAACGGCGGCGCCGGCGCGCCGCCGCCGCCGAAGCTCGCGGCGCTGCCGCTGACCGAGGTTAACGCCGAGGCCCTGGCGCCGCCGCCCGGAACCGCCGCTGCCCCACCGCCGCCGGCCGCCAATGCGCCGCTGACGCCGCCGCCAGTGGTGGCGCTCGACGCGTCGCCGGCTCCCGTGCCGGACCAGCCGCCGCCGCTGTCGCAAAAGGTGCGCGTGCTGCCGGTCGGCAAGTCGCAGATCTATGTCCAGGCCGGCGCGTTCTCGCGCGCCGACAACGCCCTGCATCTCAAGGAGCGGCTGGCGCCGCTGGGCGACGTCAAGGTGGTGGGCGCCCGGGTCAACGGCGTCGATGTCTATCGCGTGCGCTTCGGCCCGATCAAGAGCGTCGACGAAGCCGACAGCCTGCTCAACAAGGTCATCGACAGCGGCATCAAGGAAGCGCGCATCACCGTCGATTAGGCGGGGCGATTAGGCGGGGTGTCGATCGCGGCGGAACGAAGCCGGCAGGGAAACGTTACCCTCCCATAGAAACCCCCGTGATCCCCTTGGAGGGCAAGTAATGTCGAATCCGAAAGACATATCCGCGCCGTTAACGGAAGCCGCGAGCAAATCCGCCACGCTGACGCAGCAGGCCGGCGATCTGATCGGCAAGAGCGCGCTGGTCGCGACCCATGCCGCGCTGACTCTGGCGCGCGGCGCCGTCGCCAGCGCCGATAGCGCGGTGAAGAGATATCTTCCCGCCGGCAAAGCACCCGCAAGGGTAAAGCGCAAGCTGCGCAAGGCGGTCGGCAAGGCGAAGAAGGCCGCGACGCGCGGTCGCCGCGCCGTGAAATCGGCCGTTAAATCCCGCAAGAAGCAGACGGCCAAACGCCGCTAGCGTTTTTCGCCAAGAAAACGCCCGCCGCCACCACGAGCGAGCCGTTGAGACGGGTCGGACGACAGCCGCATCCGGCTGCCGCCCGACGTTCTCGCTTCAGCGCTAGTTGCCGAAGGGATGCCAATCGCCATGGTCATAGTAGCCATGGTCGTCTTTCTGGCTGTCCCGCCATTGATAATGGGTATCGGTCCGGTGAGTGACCGCCCAATCATCGCCGTAGAATTGGACGCCCAAAGCAGGCGGGTAGGTGGTGTAGCGCGTGGTCGTTTGCCAGCATTCGCCATACGAATTACAGGCGACGTCGGCGGACGCGACGGTAGTCGTCGCGGCCATTACGCCAGCGGCCAAGACGGCAGCGAGCGCACCCGTTCCAAGCAAGTTCTTCAAGTTAGACATGGGAAACACCTTTAGGGACGCATGTCCCGCGGGAGTAACGAACGGGCAGGCAATAAGGCTGCTTCCGGGTCCATTTTTCTTATTTGTCTTATTTGCCGATAGACCGGCCCTTAACGGCGACTTTCTGCGGTTGACCGGCGCCGTGATCCTGGTGGCGCGCCTGCTCGGTCTGCGCCTTGCCGTCCTTCTGCTGGCGATCCTGCGGCTGCGGGTGGCGCTCCGGCGCGCCCTCGGCACCGCCGGTCGGATTGTCGCGCGCCGGCTTGCCGTGATCCGTGCCGTATTGCTGGCCGGCCTGCGGCTTCTGGCCGCCGCTTTGGTTGGGTTGGTTCCGGTTGTTGTCCATTCGGTCGCTCCTCTGCAAAAAACGGTGCGGAAAGCCAACCCGGCGCGGCGGCGATGGTTTCGCGCGCGGCCGTGGCCAAAAAGAGGCAAGGGGCCCTGTCATTCCCGGCAATTCCGGCTATGCTGCGCGCCTCATCCTCGAACCCGCGAGCTGCAGGATCATGCGTTTTCCGTTCCATCTCCTTGCCGTCACTGCCTTGCTGAGCGCCACCGCGCCGGCCTTCGCCGCGATGCCGACCATCGACACCTCGGCGCGCAATGCCTTGATCGTCGATTTCGACACCGGCGCCGTCCTGCTCGACAAGGGCGCCGACCAGCGCATCGCGCCGGCCTCGATGAGCAAGATGATGACCGAATACGTCGTCTTCGATTACCTCAAGAAGGGACGCGCGACGCTCGACGACATGCTGC
>DASRKX010000041.1:0-21040 GCA_035648735.1 Allostellaceae bacterium | reverse complement strand
GTCCTCGAGCATCGCCTTGCGGCGATCGCCGAAGCCCGGCGCCTTGACCGCTGCGACCTTGAGGCCGCCGCGCAGCTTGTTGACGACCAGCGTGGCAAGCGCCTCGCCTTCGACGTCTTCCGCGATGATGAGCAGCGGACGGCCCGACTGCACCACCGTTTCGAGAACCGGCAGCATCGCTTGGAGGCCCGAGAGCTTCTTCTCGAACAGCAGGATGTACGGATCTTCGAGCTCCGCCACCATCTTCTCGGCGTTGGTGACAAAATAGGGCGAGATGTAGCCGCGGTCGAACTGCATGCCTTCGACGACGTCGAGCTCGGTCTCGAGGCTCTTCGACTCTTCGACCGTGATGACGCCCTCGTTGCCGACCTTCTTCATCGCCTCGGCGATCTTCTTGCCGATTTCTTCCTCGCCATTGGCCGAGATCGTGCCGATCTGCTCGATCTCGTCATTGGTCGAAACCTTCTTCGAGCGCTTCTTGATGTCCTCGATCACGACCTCGACGGCCATGTCGATGCCGCGCTTGAGGTCCATCGGGTTCAAGCCGGCCGCGACGGCCTTGACGCCTTCGCGGACGATCGCCTGGGCCAGGATGGTCGCGGTGGTGGTGCCGTCGCCCGCCTGGTCGTTGGTCTTGGAGGCGACTTCGCGGATCATCTGCGCACCCATGTTCTCGAACTTATCCGCAAGCTCGATTTCCTTGGCGACGGTGACGCCGTCCTTGGTGATGCGCGGCGCGCCGAACGACTTGTCGAGCACGACGTTGCGGCCCTTGGGGCCGAGGGTCACCTTGACCGCGTTGGCCAGGATGTCGACGCCGCGGAGCAAACGCTCGCGCGCGTCGCCATGGAATTTGACTTCTTTTGCTGCCATTTGAATTTCTCCTGAAAGGGCCTAGGCGGCCTTACGCTTCGACGCGGGGACGCCTTCGATGATGCCCAGAATGTCCGATTCCTTGGCGATGACGAGTTCCTCGCCATCGACCTTGACCTCGGTGCCCGACCATTTGCCGAAAAGCACCCGGTCGCCGGCCTTCACGTCGAGCGGATGGAGCTTGCCATCCTCGCCGCGCGCGCCCGGACCGACGGCGACGACCTCGCCCTCCATCGGCTTTTCCTTGGCGGTGTCGGGAATGATGATCCCGCCGGCCGTCTTGGCCTCGGAATCGAGTCGGCGGATCAGGACACGGTCCTGCAACGGCCGAAATTTCATGGAAAGTCCTCCTTATTTGCAATGAACCCGGCCCCGCTGCGCCTTCAGCTGGCGATTAGCACTCGCGGCCCGGGAGTGCCAGCTAGATAGGGCTTCCCGGTTCCATGGTCAAGGTGTGGCCGGGGAGAATTAGCAGCACTGGCTCGAATAGGCTGCTAAGCCTTTGTTGTAATTAGTTTTTTCTTGATGAAATTCGCGCAGCCTGGAACGTTGTTGGCAAGAGGCGGCGGGAGCAACAGCAACAAGAGGCTCGCGATGACGACCATCGAATTGCAACTGAAAGGCTATTGCCTGACCACGGCCGAAATCCTCTATCACCTGCCCGATCACCCAAATCTGCTGCAAAGCTTCATCTGGCAGCAGCTCGACATCGCGCCGCGCTATCCGGTGCTGCGCCGCTTTCTCACCTTCTGGCGGCGGGAAATCGACGGCAGGCTGCATTCGGTGAAGGTAGCGCAGGCACCGCTGTTCCATCCCCACAGCCTGCGCCACGCCCAGGTTTCGCTCAGCCTGCACTGAGCAAGGCAGCGGCAACGCGCCGCTTGCCAGGGGCGGGCCGGCACGGCGATGGTCGCGCATGGTTTCCCTCCCGCGCGCCGGGCGCGACGAACGCGCCATCGCCCTTTGGCTGCTGATCTGCGCCGCCATGATCTTCGTCATGGCGGCGATCGGCGGCATTACCCGGCTCACGGAATCGGGATTGTCGATCACGGAATGGCAGCCGGTTTCCGGCGTGTTGCCGCCCTTGAACGAAGCCCAGTGGCGCGCGGCCTTCGACGCCTATAAGCAGATTCCGCAATTCCAGGCGATCCACGCCGACATGACCCTGGCCCAGTTCAAGGGCATCTATTTCTGGGAATATCTCCACCGCTTGTGGGGCCGACTCATTGGTTTCGCCTTCCTCGTCCCGTTTCTCTATTTCCTGTTGGCGCGGCGGATACCGCGCGATTTGGCGCCGAAGCTCGCCGGCCTCTTCGTCCTGGGCGGGCTGCAGGGCGCGCTGGGCTGGTGGATGGTGGCGAGCGGCTTGGAGAGCCGCATCGAGGTCAGCCAGTACCGGCTTGCCGCTCACTTATCCGCGGCGATAATCATTTACCTCGCGATCGTCTGGGCGGCGCTCGGTCTGCTGCGACCGCGCAAGCCGGGATCGGCGCCCGCCGAATTGCGCCGTGGTGCGGCGGCGGTGCTGGGGCTCGCCTTGCTGACGTTGGTCGCCGGCGCCTTTGTTGCCGGCCTGCGCGCCGGCCTCATCGACAACACCTTCCCGCTGATGGACGGGCACGTCGTGCCGCCGGCCTGGAGCAATCTCATCCCGTGGTGGCGCAATCTTTTCGAGAATCCCGAGGCGGTGCAGTTCGATCACCGGGTGCTGGCGATGGCGACCTGGCTCGCCGCCTTTGCGCTGTTTCTTGTCTCGTTCCGATGCAAGACCCGGCTGTCGCGCTTCGCCATGGGCGCGGTGCATGGCCTGTTCGGCCTGGTGACACTGCAGGCGGGGCTCGGCATCGCCACGCTGCTCTGGGTGGTGCCGTTGCCCCTGGCCCTGGCGCATCAGCTGGGCGCCACGCTTGTCGTCACCGCGGCGCTGGTCGCGCGCCACGCGTTAGGGCGCGGCACCGAAGAATCGGCGCAGTGAATCCAGCCGCTTGCGCAGGCTGCGGCGCAGCTTCGCGGCGCGGCGGCCCCCCGACATCCAAGCGCCCTGCCGAAGATTGACGACGGCGCGCCCGGGCACGAAGGCGGCCAGCGCGCCCGGGCCGGACAGTTTCGCCAGCTCGCGCTTCAGCGCGCCGACATCGGCGGCGGCGATCAGCGGCGCCAGGCGTGCAACGGTCGCGGTCGACAGATCCCACCACCGCGCCGCCAGCAGGAAATCGATCTCCGGCTGCGCGAAGCGCTGGCGGACGACGCGCCCGGGATTGCCGACGAACACCGCATAGGGCGGCACGTCCTTCGTCACCACCGCGCCGGCGCCGATCACCGCGCCGTCGCCGATGGTGACACCCGGCAGGAGGCGCGCGCCGTCGCCGATCCATACGTCGCTGCCGACGACGATCTCGGCATCGTCCGCGCTGCCGGGATGGGGCGGCTTCGGCACCGCCGAGTCCCAGGGCAGCCACTCGATCGGATAGGTCGTGAGCCATTCCGGATGGTGCCCGGTCCTCGGGAAAAACGTCACGTTTGCGGCGATCGACGAGAAATTCCCGATCCGGACCGGCGATTTCAGGCCGTAATAGACGATGCGCGCGAATTCGTTGATGTAGGAAAACCGGCCGATGGTGAGGAGCGGATAATCGGCCAACCGATATTCCGTGACGCGATCGACCAGGGTATGCGCGATGGGAATGGTCATGCCGCCTTCGTTCGCCAAGCCGGGCCCTGCGTGGACCCCTGTAGCCCCAGGCATTATACTCATCGCTCCCGCGCAAAAGGGCGCCGAATGGCGGATTTTCCGCAGAAGACGTTGAAGGATTGGGCCGCGCTTGCCGCCAGGGAATTGGGCGGCAAACCCGCCGATGCGCTGGCCTGGCAGACGCCCGAGGGCATTGCGGTCAAGCCGCTCTACACCGCCGCGGATCTGGAGAAGCTCGAGGGCCTTGGCACGCCGCCGGGCTTCCCGCCCTATGCGCGCGGCGTGCGCGCCACCATGTACGCCAACCGGCCGTGGACCGTCCGGCAATATGCCGGCTTCTCGACCGCCGAGGATTCAAACCGTTTCTATCGCGGCAATCTGGCCGCGGGACAGCGGGGCCTCTCGGTCGCCTTCGATCTCGCCACCCATCGCGGCTACGACAGTGACCATCCCCGCGTCGTCGGCGATGTCGGCCTCGCCGGGGTCGCCATCGACAGCGTCGAGGACATGAAGATTCTCTTCGACGGCATTCCTTTGGACAAGATGTCCGTGTCGATGACCATGAACGGCGCCGTGCTGCCGGTGCTGGCGGGCTACATCGTCGCGGCGGAGGAGCAGGGCGTGGCACCCGCCAAGCTCTCGGGCACCATCCAGAACGACATCCTCAAGGAATTCATGGTGCGCAATACCTACATCTATCCGCCGGCGCCCTCGATGCGCATTGTCGCCGACATCATCGAGTACACGGCGCAGCACATGCCGAAATTCAACTCGATCTCGATCTCGGGCTATCACATGCAGGAAGCCGGTGCGACGGCGGTGCAGGAGCTCGCCTTCACCCTGGCCGACGGCCTCGAATATGTCCGCGTCGCGCTGTCGAAGGGCCTGAAGATCGACGATTTCGCGCCGCGGCTGTCGTTCTTCTTCTGCATCGGCATGAATTTCTTCATGGAAGTGGCCAAGCTGCGCGCCGCGCGCCTGCTCTGGGCGAAGCTGGTGCAGGAGAAATTCAAGCCGGCCAATCCGGCGAGCCTGGCGCTGCGGACGCATTGCCAGACTTCGGGGGTGAGCCTGACCGAGCAGGATCCCTACAACAACATCATCCGCACCACGATCGAGGCGCTGGCGGCGGTCATGGGCGGCACGCAATCGCTACACACCAATTCCTTCGACGAGGCGCTGGCGCTGCCGACGCAATTCTCGTCGCGCATCGCGCGCAACACGCAGCTCATCCTCGCCGAGGAAAGCGGCATCCCGCGCGTCGTCGATCCGCTCGGCGGCAGCTATTACGTCGAGAGCCTGACCCATTCCGTGGCGCAGGCGGCGCTCGCCCTCATCGAGGAGGTCGAGCAGCTCGGCGGCATGACCAAGGCGGTCGAAAGCGGCATGCCCAAGCTGCGCATCGAGGAATCGGCGGCGCGGCGCCAGGCGCGCATCGACCGCGGCGAGGAAGTTATCGTCGGCGTCAACAAATACCCGCCCGACACCAAGGAAGAGGTCTCGCTCCTCGACATCGACAATTCCAAGGTGCGCGCGCAGCAAATCGCCAGGCTGGAAAAGATTCGCAAGAGCCGCGACGCCGCCAAGGTCAAGGCGGCGCTCGACGCGCTCGCCGATGCGGCGAAGACGGGGAAAGGAAATCTCCTGGCGCTCGCCATCGAGGCCACGCGCGCCCGTGCCAGCGTCGGCGAGATTTCGGACGCGCTCGAGCGGGTCTTCACGCGCCACCGCGCCACGGTGCGCTCGGTCTCGGGCGTCTATGGCGCGATGTACGAGGGCGACGAGGGCTTTCGCCGCGTCAAGGCCGAGGTCGATTCCTTCGCGCGAGCCGAGGGCCGCCGGCCGCGCATGCTGGTGGTCAAGCTCGGCCAGGACGGCCACGACCGCGGCGCCAAGGTGATCGCCACCGCCTTCGCCGATCTGGGCTTCGACGTCGATATCGGCCCGCTTTTCCAGACGCCCGAGGAAGCGGCCGCGCAGGCGGTCGAGAACGACGTGCATGTCGTCGGCGTCTCGTCGCAGGCCGCCGGCCACCGCACGCTGGTTCCGGCCCTCGTCAGGGCGCTCAAATCGGCGGGCGCCGGCGAAATCCTGGTTGTCGTCGGCGGCGTCGTGCCGCCGCAGGATTACGCCTTCCTCCAGGAGGCCGGAATCGCCGCGATCTACGGGCCGGGTACCAACATCCCGCTCGCCGCCTCCGAGGTTCTCCGCCTCATCGCCCAGCGGCGCATGGCTGCCTAGAGCCGTCCTGCGCGGCGCAAGGCTCGTTTTCGCCGCCGAAGCGCGCTATCTAAGGGCCCGGATGGGCATTCTCTTCTTCATCGTCTTCATCGATTTGGTCGGCTTCGGGATCGTGATCCCGCTGCTGCCCTATTACGCGCTCACCTTCCATGCGTCGCCCTTCGCGGTGACCATGATGATGGCGTGCTATTCCTTCGCGCAGTTCTTCTCCTCGCCGCTCTTGGGCCGGCTCAGCGACCGCGTCGGCCGCAAGCCGGTGATCCTCGCCAGCCTGGTCTGCTCGGTCGCCGCCTATGTCTGGCTCGGCTTCGCCTCCTCGCTCTGGATGCTGTTCGCGGCGCGGCTGCTGGCCGGCGCCGGCGCCGGCAACATCGCCGCGGCGCAGGCCTATGTCTCGGACGTGACGCCGCCGGCCGAACGCGCCAAGGGCATGGGCATGATCGGCGCCGCCTTCGGCTTGGGCTTCACCCTGGGGCCGGCGATCGGCGGCTTGCTCGCGGGCGGCGACGCCAACAGCGCGCATCTCGCGTGGCCGGCCTTTCTCGCCGCCGGCTTTTCCGCCGCCGCCTTCGTTCTGGCGCTGCTGCGGCTCGACGAGAGCCTGACGCATGAATCGCGCGCCAACGCGATCGAGACGCGCCTCGCCGCCGCGAAGAAAGCCTATGCGCGGCCGAATTTGCGGCTCCTCATCCTGCTGTTCTTCACCATCACCGCCGCCTTCGCCGGCATGGAGACGACCTTCGCGCTCTGGGCGCATGAGGGCTTCGGCTGGGGGCCGCTGCAGGTCGGCGGCATCTTCTTCTATGTCGGAATCATCCTGGTCGTGGTGCAGGGCGGCTTGATCGGCCGGCTGTCGAAAATGTTCGGCGAGGCCAGGCTCGTCCTCGCCGGCACCGCCTGCATCGCCCTCGGCTTGTTCAGCCTGCCCTTCGCCACCGTCTTGTGGGGCGTGCTGGCGGCAACGACGCTGCTCAGCATCGGCATGGCGCTGTTCAACCCGTCGCTCAACAGCCTGATCTCGCAGGAAGCCGGACCGCAGGAGCGCGGCGGCGTGCTCGGCGTCGCGCAATCGGCGGCCAGCGCCGCGCGCATCCTCGGCCCCGCCGTGGCCGGCGCGGTCTATTCCGGCCTCGGCCGCAACGCGCCTTATTACCTCGCCGCCGCGGTGATGGCGGGGGTCGTCTTCTGGGTGCGGCGCATTCCCGGCGCGGCGGCGCGGCGATGAAGGGCCATCGCGCGGCGCTGGGCAACGAGGCCTCCGAGGTCGGGCTGCGGCGCGAGCTCAAGGCGCTGTCGTCGGTCATTCCCTATCTCTGGCCGCGCGAATCCCGCTCGCTGAGGGTGCGCGTTGTCATCGCGCTGGCCTTCCTGATGGTCGCCAAGGGCATCACCGTGACGGTGCCGCTGCTCTACAAGGCGGCGATCGACCGCTTGGCGCCCGGCGCCGGCACGCTCGTCGTCGTGCCGGCGATGCTGATCGTCGCCTATGGCGGGGCGCGGGTCGGCCAGCAGCTCTTCACCGAGCTGCGCGACGCGGTCTTCGCCAAGGTCGAGCAGCACGCCGTGCGCCAACTGGCGCTCAATACCTTCCGCCATCTCCACGCGCTCAGCCTGCGCTTCCATCTGGACCGCCAGACCGGTGGCTTGTCGCGTGCCATCGAGCGCGGCTTGCGCGGCCTCCAATTCCTGCTTTCCTACCTGCTGTTCAGCGTGCTGCCGACGGTGTTCGAGATCGCGCTGGTCTGCGCCATCCTGTGGGGCTTCTTCGAGGCCAGCCTGGCGCTGGCGACCCTCGCCACGATCGCCTGCTACGTCGCCTTCACCTTCGCGATCACCGATTGGCGCATCAAGTTCCGCCGCGAGATGAACGACCGCGACACCCAGGCCAATACCCGCGCCATCGACAGCCTGTTGAATTTCGAGACCGTCAAATACTTCGCCAACGAGGAGCACGAGGCGCGGCGCTACGACGAATCGCTGCGCGCCTACGAGCGCGCCGCGGTCAAAAGCCAAACGACGCTGTCGTTCCTCAATATCGGCCAGGGCGCCATCATCTCGGTGGGGCTGGTCGTCGTCATGCTGCTGGCGGCGCAGGGCGTCGCGGCGGGCCGCATGACCATCGGCTCCTTCGTGCTGGTCAATTCCTACCTGATCCAGCTCTACATGCCGCTCAACATGCTCGGCGTGGTCTACCGCAACATCAAGCAGTCGCTGACCGATCTCGAATCGATGATGCGGCTGCTGGCGGTGCCGGCGGAGATTCGGGACAAGCCCAACGCGCCCGACCTTGCCATAGCGCGGGGCGAGATCGTTTTCGACCGCGTCTCCTTCGCCTACGACCCGCGCCGCCCGATCCTCGACGATGTCTCGTTCCGCGTCGCACCCGGGCACACGCTGGCGATCGTCGGGCCGTCGGGCGCCGGCAAATCCACCATCGCGCGGCTGCTCTTCCGCTTCTACGACGTCGATTCGGGCGCCGTTCGCATCGACGGCGAGGATATCCGCGACGTGAATCAGGCCAGCCTGCGCCGCGCCATCGGCGTCGTGCCGCAGGACACCGTGCTGTTCAACGATTCGATCTATTACAACATCGCCTATGGTCGGCCGGGCGCCGAGCGGGCGGAGATCGAGAACGCGGCGCGGCTGGCGCGCATCCACGATTTCGTCGCGGCGCTGCCCGACGGCTATAAGAGCCAGGTCGGCGAGCGCGGGTTGAAGCTTTCGGGCGGGGAAAAGCAGCGCGTCGCCATCGCGCGCGTCATCGTCAAGGCGCCGCGCATCCTGGTGTTCGACGAGGCGACCTCGGCGCTCGACACCAGGACCGAGCGCGCCATCCAGGCCAATCTCGAGGAAATCGCCGAAGACCGCACCACGCTGATGATCGCGCATCGCCTGTCGACCGTGGTGCATGCGGACGAGATCGTCGTGCTGGATCACGGCCGCGTCGTCGAGCGCGGCCATCACGCGGCGCTTCTCGCCAAGGGCGGCGTCTATGCCGCGATGTGGCGGCGCCAGCAGGAGGCCGACGAGCACGCGGCGGCGCTCGCCGCCGTGGCGCAGGTCGCGGAATAGCGGGCCGTCACCGCGTTGCCATGATCGTCCGGCAAGCTTCGGCGCTCAAATCGATCAATCCGGGAGGAGAGAAAAACCATGCCTAATCCCTTCGTTCACGTCGAGTTGGCGACCACGGATACCGGCAAGGCCAAGACCTTCTACCAGTCGTTGTTCGGCTGGAAGCTGCGCGACGTTGATATGGACGGCAACATGACCTACACGCTGATCGATGTCGGGAACGGCACCGGCGGCGGCATGATGAAACAGATGATTCCCGGGCAGGGCTCGGCCTAGATGCCCTATGTGGGGGTCGATGACATCGTCGCCGCGACGGCCAAGGCCAAGTCGCTCGGCGCCAAGATCATGCGCGACGTCACCCAGGTCATGGACGATGGCTCGCTGTCGATCGTCGTCGATCCGACCGGCGCGGTCCTCGGATTGTGGCAGTCCAAGGCGAAGTGACGCGGCATTCCGGCGGCGGGAGATTCCATGTTATGGAGCCGCCATGGGGGAAGCCGCGCCTGATCCGCTGAGCCTCGCCGCGCGCATCCGGGCGGGCGACCGCACGGCGCTGGCGCAAGCCATAACGCTGATCGAATCCACCCGCGACGATCATCGTACCGCCGCCGAGGCGCTGCTGCAGGCGCTGCTGCCGCATACCGGCAAGGCGCTGCGCCTCGGCGTCACCGGCGCGCCCGGCGTCGGCAAATCGACCTTCATCGAGGCCTATGGCATGGCGAGCCTCGCCGCCGGGTTTCGCGTCGCCGTGCTGGCGGTCGATCCGTCCTCGAAGAAAGCCGGGGGCTCGATCCTCGGCGACAAGATTCGGATGGGCGATCTCGCCCGCGAAAAGCACGCTTTCATCCGGCCGTCGCCGGCCGGATCGATGCTCGGCGGCGTGGCCCGGCGCACGCGCGAGGCGGCATGGCTGTGCGAGGCGGCGGGTTTCGACCGGGTGATCGTCGAGACCGTCGGCGTCGGCCAGAGCGAAACCGCGGTCGCCGATCTGGTCGATCTCTGCCTGCTGATGATCGCGCCCGGCGGCGGCGACGACCTGCAGGGCATCAAGCGCGGCATCGTCGAGATCGCCGATCTGCTGGTCGTCAACAAGGCCGATGGCGATTTGGCGCCGGCGGCCCAGCGCGCCGTCGCCGATTACGGCCACGCGCTCCGCCTGCTGCGCTCCGCGGCCGGCGATGCCGGCGTGTTCGCCGTCTCGGCGCTGGAGCGGCGCGGCATCGAGGAATTGCGCCAGGCGGTCGAGGCCCGGGCCCTGGCGCGGGACAACAGCGGCGCGGTGGCGGCGCGGCGCCGTGCCCAGGCCCGCGAGGCGCTATGGAGCGAGCTCGGCGAGGGACTCCTTGAAATGCTGCGGCAAAGCCGCAGTGTGCGGGAGCTTCTCCCCGATCTCGAGGCGCAGGTCGCCGGGGCCAAACTCACGCCCTCGGCGGCGGCGCGCCGGGCGCTTCAGGCCTTCGCCGGCGCCCGCCCGGCTTGACGATCCGGGCCGCTTCGCTTACAAAACGGCCAAACGCCGGGCCCCTGGCCCGGCCTTCTCTATTAAGGAATACCCCAATGGCCCGACGGTGCGTCATCACCGGCAAAGGCGTGCTGGTCGGCAATAACGTGAGCCACGCCAACAACAAGACCAAGCGGCGGTTCATCCCGAATCTGCAGGACGCCTCGATCCTGTCCGATGCGCTCGGCACGGTCCGGCTCCGCCTGTCGACCAACGCGATCCGCACCATCGAGCATAATGGCGGCCTCGACGCCTATCTCATGTCGGTGTCCGATGGGAGGTTGCCCATCGAGGCCCGCCGCCTGAAGCGCCGCATCCGCTTGGCCCAGGCGCGCAAGACGGCAGCCGCCGGGGCCTGAGCCGCGGGGGCGATGGGCTGAACTGCGCTCCCATCGCCCACCAACCCACGCACGGACAAAGGGAATTTCGGTTCTGCCGCTTGCGATAACGGCGCCGGTCAACCATTATCCCGCCGCCTCCGCTTCGGGGCGGCGATCTGAAAACCAAGGGAGCATCGCGGTGAGCCTGCGCGACTATGTCTTCACGAGTGAATCGGTTTCCGAAGGGCATCCGGACAAGGTCTCCGACCGAATCTCGGATGCGGTGGTCGATGCGTATCTGACCGCCGATCCACTGTCGCGCGTCGGCTGCGAGACGCTGTGCACCACCAACTACGTCGTGATCGCCGGCGAGGTGCGCGGGCCGAGCTCGGTCACCAAGGAGAAGCTGATCGAGATCGCGCGCGCCGCGATCAAGGACATCGGCTACGAGCAAGAGGGCTTTCACTGGAAGACCGCCAAGGTCGAATGCGTCGTCCATGCGCAATCGGCGGACATCGCGCAGGGTGTCGACGCCGCCGGCAACAAGGACGAGGGCGCCGGCGACCAGGGCCTCATGTTTGGCTATGCCTGCCGCGAGACGCCGCATCTCATGCCGGCGCCGCTTTATTATTCGCACGCCATCCTGAAATCGATGGCCGAGGCCCGCCATTCGGGTGCGACGCCCGATTTCGGCCCCGACGCCAAGAGCCAGGTCACGCTCGAATACAAGAACGGCCAGCCGGTGCGCGCCACCTCGGTGGTCGTCTCCACCCAGCACAGCGAGAAGATCGACCAGGACGAGGTCCGCGAGATTGTCCGGCCGCACGTGCTCGAAGTCCTGCCGGAAGGCTGGATGTGCGACGAGGCGCATTTCTACGTCAACCCGACCGGTCGTTTCGTCATCGGCGGCCCGGATGGCGATTGCGGCCTGACCGGGCGCAAGATCATCGTCGACACCTATGGCGGCGCGGCGCCGCATGGCGGCGGCGCCTTCTCGGGCAAGGATCCCAGCAAGGTCGATCGCTCGGCCGCCTATGCCGCGCGCTATCTGGCGAAGAACGTGGTGGCCGCCGGCCTTGCCGACCGCTGCACCATCCAGCTCGCCTACGCGATCGGCGTGGCGAAGCCCTTGTCGGTCTATATCGACACCGCCGGCACCGGCAAGGTCGACGAGGCCAAGCTTTCCAAGGTGCTGCAGGACATGATGGATCTGAGCCCGCGCGGCATCCGGACCCATCTGCAGCTCAATCGGCCGATCTATGCGCGCACCTCGGCCTATGGCCATTTCGGCCGCCCGCCCGATGCCGATGGCGGCTTCTCCTGGGAGAAGACCGATCTCGCCGACAAGCTCGCCCGCGCATTCTAATTCCGGACAGCAGAAAATGACCGCCGACTACAAAGTCAAAGACATCGCGCTCGCCGATTGGGGACGGCGCGAGCTCGCCATCGCCGAGACCGAGATGCCGGGCCTGATGGCGACGCGCGCCGAATACGGCAAGCAGAAGCCGCTGAAGGGCGCGCGCATCGCCGGCTCGCTGCACATGACGATCCAGACCGCGGTGCTGATCGAGACGCTGCAGCATCTCGGCGCCGAGATCCGCTGGGCGTCGTGCAATATCTATTCGACGCAGGACCATGCCGCCGCGGCGATCGCCGCCAAGGGCACGCCGGTCTTCGCCTATAAGGGCGAATCGCTCGAGGAATACTGGGACTACACCCACAAGATCTTCGAATGGACCGGCGGCGGCACGCCGAACATGATCCTCGACGACGGCGGCGACGCGACGCTGCTCGTTCATCTCGGCATGAAGGCCGAGAAGGACGCCGCGATGCTGGCGAAGCCGCAGAGCGAGGAAGAGGAATTCCTCTACGCCGCGATCAAGAAGACCCTCAAGGCCAAGCCCGGCTGGTATGCGAAGCTGGGCGCCGCCATCAAGGGCGTGTCCGAGGAAACCACCACCGGCGTCCATCGCCTCTACCAGATGGAAAAGGAAGGGCGGCTGCTCTTTCCGGCGATCAACGTCAACGACTCGGTCACCAAGTCGAAATTCGACAACCTCTATGGCTGTCGCGAAAGCCTGGTCGACGGCATCCGCCGCGCCACGGACGTGATGATGTCCGGCAAGGTCGCCGTGGTGGCGGGATTCGGCGATGTCGGCAAGGGCTCGGCCGCCTCCCTGCGCAACGCCGGCGCGCGCGTGCTGGTGACCGAGATCGATCCGATCTGCGCGCTGCAGGCGGCGATGGAAGGCTACCAGGTCGTGACCATGGACGAGGCGGCACCCGCCGCCGACATCTTCGTCACCGCCACCGGCAACGTCGACGTCATCACGCTCGACCACATGCGCCGGATGAAAGACCGCGCCATCGTCTGCAACATCGGCCACTTCGACAATGAGATCCAGGTCGCCGGGCTGAAGAATTTGCAATGGCACAACGTCAAGCCGCAGGTCGATGAGATCGAGTTCCCGGACGGCAAGCGCATCCTGCTGCTCGCCGAAGGGCGGCTGGTCAATCTCGGCTGCGGCACCGGCCATCCGAGCTTCGTGATGAGCGCCTCCTTCACCAATCAGACGCTGGCGCAGATCGAGCTGTGGACCAACCAGGGCAAATACGAAAAGAAGGTCTATACGCTGCCGAAGCATCTCGACGAGAAAGTGGCGATGCTGCATTTGAGCAAGGTCGGAGCACATCTCACCAAGCTGACCGACGCGCAGTCGAGCTATCTCGGCGTCAAGCAGAGCGGGCCGTTCAAATCGGACCAATACCGCTACTAGACCAATATCCGCTCGAATCGAATCGTCGACACCCCCTCACCCTTCCCTCTCCCCGAATTCGGGGAGAGGGTTGCTTTGGGTTGGCGAGGCGCAAGCCGAGCCTTAGCCAAAGCGGGGTGAGGGGCGCTTCGACCTGATCGGATACCGCTACTCGGCGGTATCGTCTCGGCGGCTTCTTGCCACGGCGCCGCCGGTTGCGGCCTAATCGCGCATGCTCGGCGGCGCTAAAATCCTCCGGATCGGCTACGGCGCGGTGAATCCCGATTCCGCGCCCCATGTCGCGATCGAGCCGGATGCCGCCCGACCGCTGCGGCTTTGGGACGGGCACTATCCCTTCGCCGAGCCGCCCGATCTGACGCGGCTCATCACGCTTTCGGAGCGGCTCGATTTCCTGAAGCAGCATCTCCAATCGCTGTGCGGCGTCTGGGCCAAGCCGCAGCGCGCCTTCCTCGACGCCTATTTCGCTTGGATTGCCGCGACCCTGGCGGCGAACCGCGCCGCGATCGAGCGCCTCGCCGGCGGCGGCTTGTTCGCGGCCGAGGATTGGAGCTTCGCCGCCTTCCGGCCGCTGCCGTCGGCGCATCTGCCGGCCGGCGGCCCGCTCGTCCGCGCCGACATCGCCTTCTGGACGGGGGAAGCGTTCGTCGCGCTTGAGCTCCTCGGCGGCGGCACGCCGCGCGCGGCAAGGCGGCGGGAGCTCGATGCGCTGCGCCAGGCGGGGGTTGTCGTCGTCGAGCTGTCGCCCGACGACCCGGCGCGCCTGCCGAACTCCTTCGCTGGCTTCTGGCACGGCGTCGCGCTCCCGCGGAGTCCCTTCGGCCCGCGCGATCTGGCGATCGAGCCGGCGCGCTAGAGCTGCGCCTCGAGGATGTAAAGGCCGCCGGTGAAGCGGTCGGCGGCGTAGACGATTTCGTTCTCGTCGACATAGACGTCGTTGATCTGGATCGCCCCGGCGGGCGCGCCCTGGGGCGATTCAGGCACGAAATAGGCCACCTCCTTCGGCTGGAAGGGGTCGCTGATGTCGTGCACGCGCACGCCACCGTTGAAATAGGTGCCGAAGATCAGATTGCTCGACCGAAAGGCCGGACCCGGCCGGTTCTCATGCATGTTGTGCGCGCCATAGCGGCCGCCGTGGCGCTGCGTTTCGATGGCGGGGATGGGCAGCGTCGAGATCGGCACCGGATTGTCCTCGCGCCGCATGTCCAGCACCCAGACCAGCTTCGGCCAGTCGGCACCCTTGTCGCGGACGCATTCGTCGCTGACGATCAGGAGATCGCGGTCGAACAACGGCAGGGCGGTGTGGGTGAAGCCCGGGAAGGGCGGGTGCGGATTCCAATGCGCCACCATCTTCGGCCGCGACTTGTCGCCGATGTCGAGAATGACCGCGCCGCCGTCGATATAGCCGAGATAGGCGCGGTCGGGCCGCGCCGGATAGACGTTGGTGTTGTGCGCGCGGAAGCCCGAATCGAATTTGGGATGACGCGGCGGCGGCGGCGCGCTGTCGTCCGCGCCGAGGCCGGGCAGCCACCAGCGGCAGATCTCGCGCGGCTTCGACGGGTTCTTGACGTCGATGGCACGGTAGAACTGGTCGTCCAGGGGGTTGCGCGGCTTGAAATCGGGGGCGCCGCCCGAAAAATGCACGGTCTCGCCGTCGACGAACCACAGCTGGTGCACGCCGCGCGAATGCGGACCGGAGCAGTCGAACAGCGAAATCGATTTGGGTTGCTCGGGCTTCGAGATATCGAACAGCTCGACGCCGGCCGGTTTCAAGCCCGCCTGCGCCGTCTGATAGGCGACCGCCATGACGTCGCCGCATATTTCGAGCGAGTTGGAGCGGACCTGCTTGTGCGGCAGATCGGTCTGGATGACGAGTTTGGGCTTGCGCGGGTCGGTCACGTCGATTCCGGTGAAGTTCTTGGGCGCCGATTCATGCGCGAGATAGAGGATGCGCCGCCCGTCCTTGGCCAATTGCAGGCTCATGCCCTCGCCGATGCCGCCGAAGCCGGCGAGATCGTGGTGGGCGAGCAGCTTCATGTTCAAGGCTTTATCGGCCATGGCGAATTCCGTGCCGGAGAAAACAAGGGGGGCGCCGCCTCGGCAGCGGCGCCCTCATGAGGGCGTTGGGCCTACTTGCCGTCGATGCGGTGCTTGGCGTCCTGGATCAGCGACAGATCGACATAGGTCGGCTCGAGCTTGACGTCCTTCGGTATGACGCCGAGTTTCACCGCGTCGTCGATCTCGCCCTGCGCCGCCTTCATGTTGGGCACCCGGTCGGGCGAGCGGTAGAAATCCTTGTCGGTGAAGGCATAGGCCAGATCCTCGGGCTTCTGCTTGGTGACCTGCTGGGCGATTGCCAGCGCCTCGTCGCGGTTCTTGGGGTCGAGAAACCAGCGCACGGCGCGGATATGGTCCTCGAAGAAGTCGACCAAGGCGGGCCGGTGCGCCTTGATGAAATCGGCGCGCATCGCCCATAGCACGGTCTGCGACGGGCCCACCGCCTGGCTCATGGTGAAGAGCGTGCGGTATTTTCCCGATTCGTCGAGTTGATGTTCGAATTGCGGCATGACCGCGATCAGGTCGACCTTGTTGTCCGCGATCATCGGCAGCATGTTCGCGAAATTCGCCTCGACCGTGGTGAAATCGCTGTCCGGGATGCCGTGCTTGCGGAACATGACGCGCATCGCGGCGTCGCTGGCCGAGCCGATGGCGTTGGTCGCGATCCGCTTGCCCTTCACGTCCTCGACGGTCCTGATCGGCCCGTCCTTCAGGACCATGTAGGGCTGGTCGAAATAGCCGGACTTGCCCGTCTGGATGACGTCGGAAACGACGCGCACGTCGAGATGCGCGTTGGTGATCGCAAGCGCCAGCGACGACGGCGCGAAGGCGGCGATCTCCAGCTCGCCCACGGCCATCGCCTGGATCTGCGGCGTCGAGCCGCCGAAGCGGATGGCCTCGGCGGCATAGGTCTTGCCGTCATGCGGCATGATTTCGGGATGCTTCACCGCCAGCACGTCGAGCAGCGGCGCCAGATGGCCCGGCGCCTGGGCCCAGCCGATGCGGAGCTTGACCGGATCGTTCGCCCGCACCGGTGCGGCGCCCGCCGCAAGGGCGACGATGGCGGTCGTCGCGACAACGAGCCAAAAGCGTTTTCCGGTCATGGCCTCTCCCTGCGATGTGGCTTGTTTTCAAGCCTTGCCGCGATCTTAGCAAAGGGCCTAGCTATTCAAACCGCTAAATTCCCGGGAGCCGAGAATGCCGCCCCCTGCGGCCGCGCCGATCATCCCTATCGCCCTGATCACCGGCTTTCTCGGCAGCGGCAAGACCACGCTGCTCAACGCATTGCTGCGTCATCCGGCGATGCGCGACACCGCCGTCATCGTCAACGAGTTCGGCGAGATCGGCCTCGACCACCTGCTGATCGAGACCGCCTTCGAGGATGCGCTGCTGCTCAAGAGCGGCTGCATCTGCTGCACCGTGCGCGGCGATTTGACCGACACGATCCTGACCCTGCGCGACCGGCGGCAGCGCGGCGAGCTGCCGCCCTTCGCGCGCATCGCCATCGAGACGACCGGCCTGGCCGATCCGGCGCCGATCATCGCCACGCTGGCGGAGGAGCCGCGCCTCGCGGAATTCGCGGCACTCGGCTCGGTGCTGGTCACCGTCGATGCGGTCAATGGCGCAAGCCAGCTGCAATCGAGCTACGAATCGGTGAAGCAGGCGGCGCTGGCCGATGCGCTGATCCTGACCAAGACCGATCTCGCCGACGCCGCGACGCGGGCGGCGCTCGAGGCCGCTCTGCGAGCGATCAACCCGGCGGCGGCGATCCATGAAGCGGTCAAGGGCGCCATCGCGCCGGCGCTGCTGTTCGAATCAGCCGCGGCTGCCGCCGGACGCGACCGGCTCGCCGCGGCCGCGCACGGCGCTTCCACGGCGCATGACGGCCATTCCGACGACCGCGATCACCTGCTGCGTCATCACGGCATCCATTCCTTCACCCTGACGCACGACGCGCCTTTGTCTTGGCCGGCGCTGCAGCAATGGCTGGAGGCGCTGGCCTCGTTGAAGGGGCCCGATCTGCTGCGGCTCAAGGGGTTGGTCGATGTCGCCGGGCGGCGCGGGCCGGTGCTGATCAACGCGGTGCAGCACGTCTTTCATCCGCCGCAGGAGCTGGCGCGCTGGCCCGATGCGGACCACCGCACACGCCTCGTCTTCATCACGCGAAATATTCCGGAAGCCGCGATTATCAATTCTTTTGCCGCCATCGTCGCGGCGGCGCCGGCGGAATCAGACCCTGAAATGCCGGCGGGGCTGCCCGGGCGATCGCCCTGAGCAGCCCCGCCGTGTTCGACACGGTGAGAGTGTGCCGCTGCTAGCGCTTCTTCTTGCGCTTGGCCGTCTTGCGCTTCGCCTTCTTCACCGCACGCTTTTTCTTCGCCATGTTGGCTTTCCCCTGATCGTTGTTCGGGCCTCGCGCGGACCTTCCGTGCGTCACCCAACGGGCACTACATAACATAGCCGCAACAAATAGTGTAGGTAAGTTCCATGGCCCCCCAGGAATTGTGGCGAAAGTTCCATTTCGGTACGGATTTTGCATGGCCAGCGATCTGTCACCAAACCGACGCCGAACTGTCACGCCGGCGCAATCACCGCCGCGCAAATTGTCGCCGGCCGCGCGACCGTCGCGTTGCGTCGGTATTGCGTGGTGCCGAATTCAGACAGAGGAGAAAGCATGACGAGGGGAAGCTTTGGGCAAGCCGCGCTGCAATTGAGCGCCGTGGTCTTCGCCACCGTATTCGCATCGCAGGCGTGGGCCACCGACATTTCGGGCGCCGGCTCCACGTTCATCTATCCGATCCTGGCGAAATGGGCGGACGCCTACAAAACCAAGAACAATATCGGCATCAATTACCAATCGATCGGCTCCGGCGGCGGCATCAAGCAAATCGAGGCGAAGACGGTCGATTTCGGCGCCTCCGACATGCCGCTGACGCCCGACGATCTCGCGAAGAACGACCTGACGCAGTTCCCCGCCATCATGGGCGGCGAAGTGCTGGTGATGAACCTTCCGGGCGTGAAGCCCGGCGAGATGACGCTCGACGGCAAGACCATCGCCGACATCTATCTCGGCAAGATCACCCAATGGAACGATCCGGCGATCGCCAAGCTCAACCCCGGCATGAAGCTGCCGACGCAGGGCATCGCCGTGGTGCATCGCTCCGACGGCTCGGGCACGACCTTCATCTTCACGGACTACCTGTCGAAGATAAGCCCGGAATGGAAGGACAAGGTCGGCGAGAACACGGCGGTCGAATGGCCGACGGGTCTCGGCGGCAAGGGCAATGAGGGCGTCGCGGCGCTGACCCAGCAGACCGGCGGCGCGATCGGCTACGTCGAATATGCCTATGCGCTGCAGAACAACCTGACCTTCGCCAAGCTGGTCAACCGGGAAGGGGCGACGCTCATGCCGAGCATCACGGCCTTCCAGGCGGCGGCGGCGAACGCCGATTGGGCGAAGGCGCCCGGCTTCTACCTCAACCTCACCGATCAGCCCGGCAAGGCGAGTTGGCCGATCACCGGCGCCACCTTCATCCTGATGCATAAGCAGCAAGACAAGCCCGAGAACGCCAAGATGGTGCTGACCTTCTTCGACTGGGCCTATAAGAACGGCCAGAAATTGGCGGAATCGCTCGACTACGTGCCGATGCCGGCCAACGTCGTCGGCACCATCGAGACAAGCTGGAAGCAGAACATCATGGGCGCCGGCAAGGCGGTCTGGACCGGCCCGACGACCTAAGCGGAGCTCCTCCCGAAGCCCCGTCACGGCGCTCCCTTCGCGGGGGGCGCCGTTTCTTTTGCCCGCGCCTCCGATCGACGCCGCTTGTGGCATCGGCGCGGGCAACGACGCTATCATCCGCCGCGCGTGGCAGGAGCGAGGGCGGGGAGGAAGCGGTGGCGGAAACCGATAGCGGGCTTAGCGCGCGTTTTGCGACCATCCACGAGTTCGTCAAGGCGGCGCGGAACGCGGTCGGCGCCAACTATTGGGACTACCTCACCGGCGGCGGCGAGACCGAGACCACGTTGAAGCGCAACCGTCTGGCGCTCGATTCGCTGGCGTTCCGTCCGCGGGTGCTGCGCGACGTCTCCCAGGTCGACACGTCGGCAACGGTCTTCGGCAAGAAGGCGCGGTTGCCCGTGGTGCTGGCGCCGGTCGGATCGATCGAGAATCTCAACGCCGGCGGCACGGCGGCGGTGGCCAAGGCGGCCTCATCCTTCGGGGTGCCGATGTTCGTGAGCTCGGTCGCCCAGCCCGGGCTCGAGGCGACGGCGCAGGCGGCACCCGCCGCCCGCCGCATCTATCAGCTCTATGTGCGGGGCGACGATGCCTGGATCGACGATTTCGGCACCCGCGCCGCCCGGGCGGGCTACGAGGCGTTCTGCTTCACCGTCGATACCGCGATGTATGGCCGGCGCGAGCGCGATCTGGCCAAGCGCTATACCGTCAGCGGCCGGCGCGAGGTGGTGGCCGAGATGGAACGCTACCAGGCGGCGCTGTCCTGGGACGACATCCGGCGCTTCAAGGGCAAGCACAAGCTGCCGCTCATTCTCAAGGGCATCGCCACCGCCGAGGATGCCGAGCTCGCCTGCCAGCTCGGCGTGTCATGCGTCTATGTGTCCAACCATGGGGGGCGCCAGCTCGATCACGGCCGCGGCACCATCGACATGCTGCCCGAGATCGTCGCGGCGGTGAAAGGCCGTGCCGCCATCGTCGTCGATGGCGGCTTCTGCCGCGGCACCGACATCGTCAAGGCGTTGGCCCTGGGCGCCGACGCCGTCGGGCTCGGCCGGCTTTATTGCTACGCGCTGGCTGCCGCGGGCGAGGGAGGGATCGTGCGTCTTCTCGAGTTGCTGGAGATCGAGATCCGCCTCGCGCTCGGTCTGCTGGGGGTCGCGTCCTATGCGGAGCTCAAGCCGGCGATGGTGCAGCCGGCGCCGTCGGTAAGCCAGCCGGATGCGTTCAGCGCCTTTCCGCTGCTCGATCTCGAACGCCCCGGCTATTAGCCGACCGCGCGTCTGCTTCTTTGCCGGCGCGTCGTCCGGCTTTACGCGTCCGGGGGCCGCGCCGGTCAATTCTTCCGACATATTATTAATATTAACCACGATGAGTTGACATTTATTACTGTATAACTCTAGTATTAACTATATTAATATCGTTATTAACTATAAATGTCTTGTATCGGCGCCGGCCTAACCTTAATAACAAAGCTCGTGATGGTAGCCAAAGGCGTGCGGCCCTTTCGGGTCGCCGCTGATTCAAGCGAGGGATATTGGTGATGCGCACGACCCGTAGCGTTGGTTTCGGCTGTTCCTTCCTGTTGCTGCTGCTCTCCGCGATCAGCGGCTTGGCCGTCACCCTGTTCCTGACGATCTCGCTCAGCCCCATGGTGAAGCTCTTCCCGCCGACCTCGGGTGCGCGCGAAGTCGCCTACGGCATCGCGATCATGTGGGGCGTGGTCGTCGCCGCGACGGTCGCGGTCTATGCCTTCGGCAGCGTCCGTCGTCATCG
>DASRKX010000040.1:0-12927 GCA_035648735.1 Allostellaceae bacterium | reverse complement strand
GGTGATCGCCACCTTCTACATGGCGCCGCCGCAAGGCCCCTGGCTCGGTTGCGCGATCTTTACCCTGGCCGGCCTGACCGATTGGCTCGACGGCCGCCTGGCGCGGCTGTGGGAACAGCAATCGGAGATCGGCCGCTTCCTCGACCCGATGGCCGACAAGCTGTTGGTGGCGACGACCCTGTTCATGCTGGCGGTGTTCGACCGCTTCTCGACGAGCGCGATCGTGCCGGCGCTGGTCATCCTGATGCGTGAAATCCTGGTGTCGGGCCTGCGCGAGCATCTCGCGCGGCTGCGCGTCTCCATGCCGGTTTCCAAGCTCGCCAAGTGGAAGACCCTGATCCAGATGGTGGCGATCGGCGTCCTGCTGGTCGGCGATTCCGGTCCGGCGATCATCCCGGTGCAGATCATCGGCGAGGTGCTGCTCTGGATCGCCGCCGGGCTCACCGTCAAGACCGGCTACGATTACCTCCATGCCGGCCTGATCCACATCAGCGGCACGGCGCCCCGGGCGCCGATCAAGGCGGCAAAGCCGAGCCGCGTCACGTGACGACGAATCGCATGCGGGTCTTCGGGCTCGCGGGGTGGAGCGGCAGCGGCAAGACCACGCTGTTGATGAACCTGATCCCGGCGCTGACCGCAAGCGGCCTTACGGTCTCGACCGTGAAGCACGCGCATCACGATTTCGACGTCGACCAGCCGGGCAAGGACAGCTGGCGCCATCGCCAGCAAGGCGCCGTCGAGGTCATGGTCGCGTCGTCGCGGCGCTGGGCGCTGATGCATGAGCACCGCGGAGCGGCCGAGCCGAGCCTGACGGCGTTGCTGCGCCACATGACGCCGGTCGATCTCCTGCTGGTCGAGGGCTTCAAATGGGAGGCGATCCCGAAGCTCGAAGTCCATCGCCCGTCGCTCGGCAAGCCGCTGCTCTGCGGCGACGATCCCAACATTATCGCCCTCGCCGCCGATGCCAAGCTGCCCGGAATCGACCTGCCGCAATTCGCGCTCGACGACGTGGCGGGCGTGGCGCGCTTCATCATCGATCATTGCCGCCTCGAACCGATCCTCCATGGCACAGCTGAGCGATGACTGCTTCGCCTTCGGCGGGGCGCTCATGCCCGCCGCCGAGGCGCAAGGCATCCTGCAGGCCCAGACCCACGCCGTCACGGAGACGGAAACCGTCGCGCTGAGCGCGGCGCGCGGCCGCGTGCTGGCGGCGCCGGTCGTCGCCACGCGCGACGTGCCGCCCTATGACAACGCCGCGGTCGACGGCTATGCGGTGCTGTTCGACGATCTGAAGCCCGGCGAGGCGACGGTGCTGCCGGTGGCGGGGCGCGCCGCCGCCGGCCATCCGCTGACCCGGCCGATCCGGCATGGCGAGACCATCCGGGTCTTCACCGGCGCGCCGATGCCCGAGGGCGCCGATACCGTGCTGATGCAGGAGGATTGCCGCGTCGAGAGCGGCAACGCCATCCTGCCGCCCGGCATCAAGCGCGGCGCCAACCGCCGCTTCGCCGGCGAGGACGTGAAGCGCGGCGACACCGTGTTGTCGCCCGGCAGGCGGCTCCGCCCGCAGGAAATCGGCCTCGCCGCCTCGCTTGGCCTGACCGAGCTGACGGTCTTTCGAAAGCTCCGCGTCGCGGTGTTTTCGACCGGCGACGAGGTGCGCGAGCCCGGCGGCGAGCTGCCGCGCGGCGCGATCTTCGACTCCAACCGCTACACGCTGCGGGCATTGCTCGAGACGCTGGGCTGCGCCGTCACCGATCTCGGTATCTTGAAGGACGATTTGCCGGCGGTGCGCAACGCGCTGGCGCGCGCCGCCGAAAGCCACGATCTGGTGCTGACCTCGGGCGGCATGTCGACCGGCGAGGAAGACCATGTCAAGGCGGCGGTCGAGGCGCTCGGCAGGCTGCATTTCTGGCGGCTCGCCATCAAGCCGGGACGGCCGGTGGCGATGGGCCAACTCGGCCGCGTGCCGTTCATGGGCCTGCCGGGCAACCCGGTGGCGGTGATGGTGACCTTCCTGCTGCTGGCGCGGCCGCTGATCCTGCGCCTCTCCGGCGCCGAGGAGGCGCCGCCGCGGCTGTTCCGGGTCAAATCGGGCTTCGCCTACGACAAGAAGGGCAGCCGCACCGAATATCTCCGGGCGCGGCTCAAGCGCGGCGACGGCGGCGAATGGATCGCCGAGAAATTCCCGCGCGACGGCGCCGGCATCCTGACCTCGATGGTGGAATCGGACGGCCTGGTCGAGATCGCGGAAAAAACGAGCCATGTCGAGTTGGGCGGCGAGATCGATTTCCTGCCCTTCAGCGAAGTCATCGCCTAGGCATTGCGCCGGCTCCCGCGACGGCCTAAGTGACCCTTATGAAATTGCTCTATTTCGCCTGGCTCAAATCCAAGATCGGCAAGGCCGAGGAAACCATCGAGCCGCCCGCCGGGATATCGACGCCGGGCGCCTTGGTCGATTGGCTGAAGACGCGCGGGCCGGGCTTCGCCGAGGCGCTGAAGGACCGCCGGGCGCTGCGTGTCGCGGTCAATCGCCGCTATGTCGGCTGGGACCACGCGCTCGCCGCCGGCGACGAGGTGGCGCTCTTCCCGCCGGTGACGGGGGGTTGAGATGATCCGCGTGCAGCGCGAGGATTTCGACCCGGGCCGGGAGATCGAGCATCTCACGCGCGGCAAGACCGCCATCGGCGGCATCGTCAGCTTCATCGGCACGGTGCGCGGCGGCGCCGACGGCGTGCGGGCCATGACCCTCGAACATTATCCCGGCATGACCGAGCAGGCGCTGCGCGAGATCGAGGAAGAGGCCAACAAGCGCTGGCAGCTCGACGCCTCGCTCATCGTCCACCGCTACGGCGAATTGGCGCCCGGCGCCCGCATCGTGCTGGTGGTGACCGCCGCGGCGCATCGCGCTGCCGCCTTCGAGGCCTGCGAGTTCCTGGTCGATTGGCTCAAGACCAAGGCGCCGTTCTGGAAGCAGGAAGAGACGCCGGAAGGCACGCGCTGGATCGAGGCCGAGGCGTCCGACGACGCGGCCGCGAAACGCTGGGCCCCGAAACTGCGCTAGGCCGCGCTGACCTTCTCGAGGCCGCGCACCGAGCGGTCGAAATCCTCGATCAGCGCCTTGGTGATGGCGCCTGGCGTGAATTTGTAGTCGCCGATCTCGCGCACCGGCGTGATCTCGGCGGCGCTGCCGGTGAGGAACACTTCCTGCGCCTTGGCCAATTCCTCCGGCATGATCGCCCGCTCGATCACCTTGAGCTGGCGCGCCTTGGCCAGGCCGATGACGTGCCGGCGGGTGATGCCGTCGAGGAAGCAATCCGGCGTCGGCGTGTGCAGCTCGCCGTCGATGGCGAGGAAGATATTGGCGCCGGTCGCCTCGGCGATGCGGCCGCGCCAATCGAGCATCAGCGCGTCCTCGTAGCCTGCGGCCTCGGCGGCGTGCTTCGACAGCGTGCAGATCATGTAGAGGCCGCTCGCCTTGGCCTTGGTCGGCGCCGTGTTGGGCGCCGGCCGCGACCATTTCGCCCAGGCCATGCGGATGCCCTTGAGCCGCGCCTCAGGCGCGAAATAGGTGCCCCAATCCCACACCGCGATCGACATGTGAATCTTGGTCGCCTGGGCGGAGACGCCCATCTGCTCGGGTCCGCGCCAGGCGATCGGCCGGACGTAGCCGTCCTTGATGTTCTGCGCCTTGACGGTGGCGATGCAGGCGGCCTCGATCTCCTCGAGCTTCCAGGGAATCTCGAAGCCGAGGATGCGGGCGGAATCGATCAGCCGCTGGCTGTGCTCGCGCAGCTTGAAGATGGTGCCGCCATAGACGCGCTCGCCCTCGAAGACCGCGCTGGCGTAATGCAGCGCGTGGGTCAGGACATGGATCTTGGCGTCGCGCCACGGCACCAGCTTGCCGTCGAACCAGATCGAGCCGTCGCGGTTGTCGTAAGGCATGAGACTGGTCGCCATGAAGCCTTCCCTATGCTTTTGCCGGGACGTCTCCCGGGACGGTTTCGGGGGCGCGCGCGGCCCTTCTGTGCGATTATGACCGAGGCCGCGACTCAATTTAATGGCTTTGGTAAAATTAAGTCAACATGGCTGACGTAAAATCCGCCGCCAACCCCTCGTTCCTCCGCGAGGAAGAACTCAGGCAGGGGATCGAGCTGTTGTATTACGGCTATCGCGACTTCACCGCCGAGCCGGACGCGATGCTGGCCCGCTATGGCTTCGGCCGGGCCCATCACCGGGTGATCTATTTTGTCGGCCGCCACCCGCAGATGAGCGTCAGCGACCTGCTCGGCATCCTGCGCATCACCAAGCAGAGCCTGTCGCGCGTGCTGGGGCAACTTGTCCGGCAGGGATTTATCCGCCAGCAGCCCGGCAGCCGCGACCGGCGCCAGCGCCTGCTGCAGCTCACCGAAAAAGGCGTCGAGCTCGAGCGGCAGCTCTCCGAGAATCAGCGCCAGCGCATCGCCCGCGCCTATCGCGAGGCCGGTGCGTCGGCGGTGGACGGCTTCCGCAAGGTGATCTTCGGCATCATCTCGAGCGAGGACGACCGCAAGCGCTTCGAGCGCCCGACGGCGGCGCGGGGCGAGCGGCCGGAGGGAGGCTCGCGCTGAGGCGCGGCTGATCCGGTGGCCACCAACCCCCAACCCGCCACGAGCGACGGCACCGAGGCGCATCTGCTGGTCGTCGACGACGATGCGCGGCTGCGCGATCTGCTGCGCCGCTATCTCGCCGACCAGGGCTTCCGCGTCACCACCGCCGGCGACGCCGCCGAGGCACGGCAGAAGCTGGCCGGCATGACCTTCGACCTCCTGGTGCTCGACGTCATGATGCCCGGCGAGGACGGCTTCGATCTCACCAAGAGCCTGCGCGAGAGCAGCCGCATCCCGATCCTGCTGCTGACGGCGCGCGCCGAAACCACCGACCGCATCGCCGGCCTCGAGCGCGGCGCCGACGATTACCTGGTGAAGCCGTTCGAGCCGCGCGAGCTGGTGCTGCGCATCCGCAACATCCTGCAGCGCGTGGCAGCCGAGCCGGAGAGTGCCGCGGCCGAGCTGCGCCTCGGCGACTACCGGCTCGACCTGAAGCGCGGCGAGCTCATGCGCGGCCGCGCGGCGGTGAAGCTCACCGGCGCCGAGCAGACGCTGTTGCTGGCGCTGGCGCGCGATCCCGGAATCCCGGTGTCGCGCGAGCGCTTGGCCGAAGCGGCCGCATTCAGCGGCCAGCTGCGCACCGTCGACGTGCAGATGACGCGGCTCCGGCGCAAGATCGAGCGCGACCCGCGCTTCCCGCGCTACCTCCAGACCGTGCGAGGCAAGGGCTATGTCCTCAAGCCCGATTGAGCGCGGCGACAAGCCGCTCGATTTGCTCGTCGACCTGGTGGCACGGCCGGCGCCCGGCGCCGACAGCCACCGCCGCTGGTTCAAGCGCGTCCTGCCGCGCTCGCTCTACGGCCGGGCGCTGCTCATCATCATCCTGCCGCTGGTGCTGGCCCAGGTCATCGCCACCTGGATCTTCTACGACCGGCATTGGGAGACGGTGGCGCGGCGGCTTTCCACCTCGGTCGCGGCCGATATCGCCCTCACCTTCGATTCCTTGGCCATCGCCAGCAACGACCGGCAGCGCGAGGCGATCTTTCGCCGCGCCGACAATGACACCCAGCTGTTCTACGCCTTCCATCCGGGCGAGACCTTGCCCAAGGGCATGCGCCAGACCGACGGAACGCGCATCGAGGAAACCCTGGCGCGCGCCGTCGCCGAGCGCGTCGGCCTGCCCTTCGAGATCAGCGGCGATCTGGACCCGCGCGACATTCTGGTGTCGATCCAGACCGGCGACGGCGTCATGCAGATAGCGGTGCCGCGGGAGCGGCTGTTCACGCCGACGACCTACATCTTCATCATGTGGATGGTGGGATCGTCGCTGGTGCTGTTCGCGATCGCCTCGGTATTCCTGCGCAACCAGATTAAATCGCTGAAACGGCTGGCCGCCGCCGCCGACGCCTTCGGCAAGGGCCGCGAGGTGCCGAATTTCCGGCTCGAGGGCGCGACCGAGGTGCGCCAGGTCGGCATGGCCTTCCTCAAGATGCGCGAGCGCATCCAGCGCTCGATCACTCAGCGCACCGAGATGCTGGCGGGCGTGTCGCACGATTTGCGCACGCCGCTGACGCGCATGCGCCTGGCGCTCGAGTTGCAGCCGAGCGGCCCGACCGCGGCCGAGCTCAAGGACGATCTCGCCGCCATGGAGCGCATGGTCCAGGGCTATATCGATTTCGCGCGCGGCGAAGGCAGCGAGGAGGCGCACGCGACCGATCTTTCGGCGCTCATCCAGGATGCGGTCGCGGCGCTCGGCCGCGACGGCGCGCCGGTGCTGTTGGCGCTGCCGGAGGAATGCGTCATGCCGCTGCGGCCGGACGCCATGAGCCGCTGCGTCGGCAATCTGATCGCCAATGCGCGGCGCTACGGCAAGCATGTCTGGGTGACGGCGATCGAGGGCAACAAGACGGTCGAGGTGCTGGTCGACGACGACGGGCCGGGGCTGCCGCCGGAGCAGCGTGAGAACGTGTTCCGGCCGTTCTTCCGTCTCGACCCGGCGCGCAATCCGGCGACCGGCGGCACCGGCCTCGGCCTGGCCATCGCCCGCGACGTGGCGCGCGCCCATGGCGGCGACATCGTGCTCGAGGAATCGCCGCAGGGCGGCCTGCGCGCACGGCTCAAGCTGCCGAAATAGGCGGCGAAACAGCCCAGCGAAATCGGGACGCAAAAAAACGGGGCCGCCTGTGGGGGAGCGGCCCCGTCTTATCGACCGGAAAAAAACGCCGCGGTTAGCGCGCGACGGTCTTGGCTTGGCTGCGGATCTCGTCGAAGCCCTCGGTGAAGCGCTTGACGACGACTTCGAAAGCCTCGGTGTTGGCCTTGGTCAGCATGAGCGCCAACTCGCGCGCATTGGCGAGGCCGCGCTCGAAGCTCGACTTGAAGATCGCGGCGTTCTTGGCAACGCGGTCCTCGGGGCTGATCGGCTGCGCCAGATCGCGGAACAGCGTGGAGGCCTCTTCGACCGTCTCGCGGGCGATCTCGACCTGCCGCCGGGCCACCGCCTGCGCGCCGTCGACCGCCAGCTGATTGGCCTGGGTCAGGGCTTCGATGTTCTTGCGCTGGCTGGCCAGCGCCGCTTCGACGTCGAAGCCGGGGAGGTTGAGGCCGGAGAAGGCCTTGGTGAAGTCGGTGTCGAGGAAGCTTTGCTTGCCGTCCATGGCGTGGGGTCCTTTTACCTAAGTTACCGAGCGTGGGGTTGGTTCGCAGCGCTCTATGTTGCACTGCACAATAGCGGATATAGGGCCCGCCCCCGCCTCGGTCAAGCCTTTTCAAGGAGCCTTTAGATTAAATTTTGCAGCGCAATATTATTGCGCAGGACCGCTTGGGGCGCCCAATCCGAGCCAGGATTCGGCCATTCCGAGCCGCCGGTCGAGGGTCGCCATGGTCTTGGCAAGATCGTCGCTCTCGTCCCGGACGAACACAACCAGAACGGAAAGATAGACCAGGGCCAGCAATTTTCGCCGCGCCCGACCGGGCAGGCCGGCGGTCGGCACGCCCGCCGCTTCGAGCATCCAGCCCATCGAGATCATCAGCCCCTTGAAGCCCAGCAGCGCCGCCGGGTCGCCGATACTGTCGCGGCACATCGCGGCGATCGCCTTGCGGTGCGGCTTCAGCGCGTCGAAGCGGCGCATCAGCAGCTCGAACAGCTTTTCGCGCGGCGTGCCGGAGGCGTCTTCCGCGCCGGTCAGCGTCAGCCTGTCAAAGTACCGCATGCAGGCCATCAGGATCGCGCCGCGCGAGCGCAGCCGGCCGTGCAGCTCGGCGAGGGAGAGCCCGGCGCCGGCGGCGATTTCGCCGAGGCCGGTGCGCCGCCAGCCCTGGCGCGCCGCCAGATCGAGCGCCGCCTCGACGATGCGGCCCTCGCTATCGCCCGCGGCCGCGCGCCGCGCGGGACGGGCGCGACGGACGCGCTTCGCGGTGCGGGTTTTGGCCGAGCGACGGCTTGCCATCGGGCAAGCTTAGCCCAAGCCGGGCGAGCCGCCAAATGACGGCGCTGCGACCTTTGTTGAGCGGCTTAGCGGGCGAGTTCGCGCGAGCGCCGGGCCGCGGCGGCGACGGCGCGCCGCATCAGGCTTTCGAGCCCGTCGGGCGCCATCAGCACGTCGAGCGCCGCGCGCGTCGTGCCGCCCGGGCTGGTGACGTTCTCGCGCAGCTCCGCCGCGCTTGCCTTCGCCTGGCGCGCGAGCGCGCCGGCGCCGGCGACCGTGGCGCGCGCCAATTGGTTCGCGAGATCGGGCGGCAAGCCCTCCGCCGCACCCGCCTTGGCAAGACATTCGATGAGATAGAACACATAGGCCGGGCCGCTGCCCGAGACCGCCGTCACCGGATCGAGCAGCATTTCATCCGCGACCCAGGCGATTTCGCCGACGGCGGCGAGCAACCGGTTGGCGAGCGCGCGCTGGCCGGACGTGACGCCCGGCCCGGCGCAGGCGACCGTCATGCCGCGACCGATCGATGCCGGCGTATTCGGCATGGCGCGCAGCACCGCGCCGCCGCCGAGACCGCGCGATATTCCGGCGATGGTCTGCCCGGCGGCGATCGACAGCACCGCCGCCCCCTGCTGCGCGAAGGAACGGTAGGCGGGCAGCACATCGCCGAAGGCCTGCGGCTTCACCGCGAGCACGATCATCGCGGGCTTCAAGTTGCGCGGCAGCGTGGCGGGCGTCGCGTGGAAGCGCGCGCCCTTGATGCGACGGGAGGGTGCCGGCTCGACGACGTGGAACGGTCCGGGAATGCGCCGGGCCTGCCAGCCCGCGAGCAGCGCCGCGCCCATCTTGCCGCAGCCGACGAGCAGGATGGCGGCGCTGCGCCGGCGCGCGGCGGTCACGCCTCGCCGATCGGGTCGATCATCGCCGTGGCGATCGCTTCCTTGGCCGCCTTGCCGCCCCAAACGACGAGCTGAAAGGCCGGATAAAAGCGTTCGCACTCGCTCAGCGAGATGTCGACCAGATCCTCGATCTGCTCGGCGCTGGCGCCCATCGCGCCGCGCAGCAGCACGCCCTGGCGGAAGGCCGGGCTCTTGTCGTCGGCGACGTCGAAATGACCGATCCACATGCGCTCGTTGACCGCGGCCAGCAGCTCGTAGATCGCGAGGCGGCGCGGACGCGGCACCTTCATCTCGAAGGCGCAGGCGAATTGCAGGGCGTTGACCGAAGGCTCCCAGACGAAATGCAGGCGATAGGCGCACCAGCGCCCCGCCACCTCGACCACCATTTCCTCGTCGCTCGTCCGGTCATGCGGCCAGGAATTGGACCGGACGATTTCCTCGACCAGGTCGATCGGATTGCCGCCTGGGACCGCCGTTTCGAGCGCTAATGCGGTCATCCACCCTCCTAGGCTACCGACGGTAGACGCCAGATTTAGTAGGTCGTCCGCCCGCTCCCCACTATAGCTAAGATGCCCAAGACAATCCGGCGGCGCAAGCGCCGATTGCCAGAAAGCTGTGGAGGAATCGGAGGTTTAGCGGCTTTTCGGCCAGCGTTTGGCCTTGCCCCGCGCCTTGACCAGGCCCGGCTTGGCGCCGCGGCCGAGCTTCGCCTCAAGCGCGCCGAGCCGCGCCGCCAGCTCTTCCTGGCCCTTGCGCGCCTTGGCGGCCATCGCCTGGACGGCGCTGAACTCCTCGCGCCGCACCAGATTCATGCGCGACAGCACGCGGTCGACCTGGTCCTTGATGCGCGATTCGATTTCCTCGCGCAGGCCGGCGAAGGCGCCGGCGGCGCCTTGCGCGACGCGGGCCAAATCCTCGAGCAGGCGGTTGTCGGTCTGCATGTCCCTCTCCCGATCTTTGTTCAAGGATAGGACGGAGTCCGCCACGGAGACAGCCCTATCGGCTTGTGAGGCCGGGCCGGCCGAGCCTATAACACCGCGGCAGCAAGGGCGGATTTTCCCGCATGATCGTCGTCACCGGCGGCGCCGGCTTCATCGGCTCCAACCTGGTCGCCGCGCTCGAGGAGCGCGGGCTGGGCGACATCGTCGTCTGCGACCATATGGGCCAGGACGACAAGTGGCGCAATCTCGCCAAGCGCGAGCTCGGCGCGATCGTCGCGCCCGAGCGGCTGATCGAGTTCCTCGATTCGCATGCGAGCGAGATCGAAACCATCTTCCACATGGGCGCGATCTCGGCCACCACCGAGCGCGACGTCGATCTCGTCGTCGCCAGCAACTTCACGCTGTCGCAGCGGCTGTGGGATTGGTGCACCGCGCATCAAGCGCGGCTGATCTACGCCTCCTCCGCCGCGACCTATGGCGACGGCAGCGTCGGCTTCGACGACGATTTCGCGCCGGCGGCGCTGGCCCGGCTGCGGCCGCTCAACGCCTATGGCTGGTCGAAGCATCTCTTCGACCGCCGCGTCGCGCGCATCGTCGCCGGCAACGGGCCGCGCCCCAAGCAATGGGCCGGCCTCAAATTCTTCAACGTCTATGGGCCGAACGAGGACCACAAGGGCGCGATGAAGAGCGTCGTCGCGCATATCTTCCCGCGCGCCCAAAAGGGCGAGCCGGCGCGCCTGTTCCGCTCGCACCGTCCCGATTATCCCGATGGCGGGCAGCAGCGCGACTTCGTCTATGTGCGCGACTGCGTCGCGCTGCTGCTGTGGCTCTATGACCATCCCGGCATCAACGGCTTGTTCAACTGCGGCACCGGCAAGGCGCGCAGCTTTCTCGATTTGGCCAACGCGGTCTATCGCGCCCTCGGCCGGGAGCCGAAGATCGAGTTCGTCGATACGCCGGCCGAGATCCGCGACAAGTACCAGTATTTCACCGAAGCCAAGATGGCGCGCATCCGCGTAGCGGGCTATGCGACGCCGCCGACCGCGCTCGAGGACGGCGTGCGCCACTACGTCCAGAACTATCTCGCCGGCCCCGATCCCTATCGTTGAACGGATGCAGCCATGCTGGTGATTCCCTATCCCGCGATCGACCCGGTGCTGGTGTCCGTCGGGCCGCTGGCGATCCGCTGGTACGCGCTCGCCTATGTCGCGGGGCTCCTCCTCGGCTGGCGCTACTGCCTGTGGATCGCCGGACAGGCGCCGAAAGTCGCCAAGCGCGAGGAGGTCGACGATTTCCTGGTCTGGGCGACGCTCGGCGTCATTCTCGGCGGCCGCATCGGCTATGTGCTGTTCTACAAGCCGGACTATTACTTCGCCAACCCGGGCGAGATCATCGCCCTGTGGCACGGCGGCATGTCGTTCCACGGCGGCACGCTCGGCGTGATCGTCGCGCTCTGGCTCTTCACCCGCCAGCGCAAGCTCAGCTTTTTGGCCTTCGCCGACATCATCGCCTGCGCCGTGCCGATCGGCCTGTTCTTCGGCCGCATCGCCAATTTCATCAACGGCGAGCTGTGGGGCCGCGTCACCGATGTGCCCTGGGCCATGGTGTTCCCGACCGGCGGCCCGGAGCCGCGCCATCCGAGCCAGCTTTATGAGGCCTCGCTCGAGGGCATCGTCCTGTTCCTCATCCTCTTCGCCCTGCTCAAGAGCGGCGCGCGCAGATGGCCGGGCATGCTGACCGGCGCCTTTCTCACCGGCTACGGCATCGCGCGCATCGTCGGCGAGCTCTTTCGCCAGCCCGACATCCAGCTCGGCTTCCTGTTCGGGGGCTTCACCATGGGACAGCTGCTGTCGCTGCCGCTGGTGATCGCCGGCCTGGCGTTTCTCTGGTATTCGCGGCGGCATAAGCTGGCGGCGTGAGCGGCGACCTGCTCGACGCACTGCGCGCCCGCATCCGCAGCGACGGACCGCTGACCCTCGCGCAATACATGGCGGCGGCGCTGTGGGATCCGCGGCACGGCTATTACGCGATTCGCGATCCGCTGGGAGCCTCCGGCGACTTCATCACCGCGCCCGAGATCAGCCAGGTCTTCGGCGAGTTGATCGGGCTGTGGTTCGCCGATACGTGGCGCAACATCGGCGCGCCCGACCCGGTCATCCTCTGCGAGCTCGGCCCCGGCCGCGGCACGCTCATGGCGGATTTGCTCCGCGCCGCGCGCGGCGTTCCCGAATTCCGGCGGGCGTTGCGCGTTCACCTGGTCGAAGCCAGCGCCCCGCTGCGCGCCGCCCAGGCAAAGGCCCTGGCGGATTTCGACCCAACCTGGCACGCGAATGTCGCGGAATTGCCGCCGGGCCCGCTGCTGCTGGTCGCCAACGAGTTCCTCGACGCCTTGCCGATCCGTCAGTTCGAGCGAAGCGCCGATGGCTGGCACGAGCGCCGCATCGGCCTCGACGCGGAAGACGCGCTCGCCTTCGCCGTCGACGACGCACCGGCGCGCGACGCGCTGCCCGATTGGCCGGTCGGCAGCATCGCCGAGGACTGTCCGGCGGCGCGTGAGTTGGCGCAAGCCATCGGCGCGCGGCTCGCGCGCGACGGCGGCGCGGCGCTGTTCGTCGATTACGGATATTTTCCGCGCGCGCCGGGCGACAGCTTCCAGGCCGTGGCGGCGCATCGCCGGCACGATCCGCTGCGCGATCCCGGCAACGCCGATCTCACCGCGCATGTCGATTTCCAATCCTTCGCCGCCGCCGCGACAGCCGCCGGCGCACGCGCCTGGGGCCCGGCGGCGCAGGGCGCGTGGCTGCAATCGCTCGGCGTCGCCGCCCGTCTCGCCACGCTCGGCGCCGGGAAGGACGCGGCGACGGTCGAGTCGCTGGCCGCCGGCGTCCGCCGCTTGATCGAGCCCGCGCAAATGGGCACCCTGTTCAAGGCGCTGGCGCTGACGAGTCCCGCGGCGCCCCCGCCCGCCGGCTTCGCCCGAGAGAGATGATCCAGCTCGACGCGCTCAAGCATCCGCTCCTCCGCCACGCCTTCTTCACGCGCGCGGGCGGCGTCAGCGGCGGCATTTTCG
>DASRKX010000039.1:0-15186 GCA_035648735.1 Allostellaceae bacterium | reverse complement strand
CAGGGTGATGGTCACGTCGCGGGTCTCGCGCACCTCGGCCTCGAGCACGTCGCGCACCTCGGTATAGTCGGCGACCGCGGTCACCGGCCGGCGCTCGGCCTCCAGCGTCTCGAACTTGACGCGCGCCTTCTGCGGCAGCAGCGCGCCGCGCCAGCGCCGTGGGCGAAAGGCGCTCACCGGCGTCAGGGCCAAGACACCGGCGTTGAGCGGAATGATCGGCCCATGCGCCGAGAGATTATAAGCGGTGCTGCCGATCGGCGTGGCGACCAGCGCGCCGTCGCCCATCAGCTCGGGCATGCGCACGATGCCGTCGACGCGGATGCACAGCTTGGCGACCTGGCGGCCCTGGCGGGTCAGCGAGACCTCGTTGATCGCCAGCGCCGTATGCGTCGTGCCGCCGGCGTCGCGCGCCACCATCTCGAGCGGGTGGAGCTTGACCGGCTCGGCGCGCGCCAGGCGTTCCTTCAATCCCTCGGGGCCGTAATTGTTCATCAAAAAGCCGACGCTGCCGCGATGCATGCCATAGACCGGCACGTTGCGGTCGAGATAACGGTGCAGCGTCTCGAGCATGAAGCCGTCGCCGCCGAGCGGCACGATCACGTCGGCTTTTTCCGGCGGCGCCTTGCCGTAGCGGCGCGTCAGCTCGGCGAAGGCCTCCTGCGCTTGCGGCGCGTCGCTGGCAACGAAGGCGATGGAGCGGAATTCGGCCAATCGGTTTCCCCCGGGACGGCGGTCAGCCGCCCGTGACGCTCATATGGCGCGGCACGGCGGGGGCCTGATGCCCCCGGTCGATGACGAAATCGTGGCCCTTGGGCTTGCGCGCGATGGCTTCGACAATCGCGTCGTCGAGGAGCCCATCGCTTTCCGAGGCGCGCAGCGGCGCGCGCAGATCGGCGGCGTCCTCTTGCCCCAGGCACATGTAGAGACGGCCGGTGCAGGTCAGCCGCACGCGGTTGCAGCTCTCGCAGAAATTATGCGTCAGCGGCGTGATGAAGCCGAGGCGCCTTCCGGTCTCGCGCACCGTGACGTAGCGCGCCGGGCCGCCGCTGCGGTAGTCGCTGTCGTCGAGCGTCCAGCGCTTTTCCAAACCGGCGCGCACGGCGGAGAGCGGCAGATATTGGTCGAGCCTGGCGCCTTCGCCGATGTCGCCCATCGGCATGACCTCGATCAGCGTCAGATCGAAGCCCTCGCTGCCGCACCACCTGATAAGGCGGTCATATTCCCCGTCATTGACGCCTTTCAGCGCCACGGTGTTGATCTTGACCGCGAGGCCGGACTCTTGCGCGGCGGCGATGCCGCCCAGCACCTGGTCGAGCTTGCCCCAACGCGTGATGGCGGCGAATTTCTCGGGCTCCAACGTATCGAGCGAGACGTTGATGCGCTTCACGCCGGCCGCCTTGAGCTCGCCGGCGAAACGCGCGAGCTGGCTGCCGTTGGTGGTGAGGGTGAGCTCGTCCAGATCGCCCGCTTCGAGGCGCCGGCCGAGCGCCCGCACCAGGCTCATCACGTTGCGGCGCACCAGCGGCTCGCCGCCGGTGAGGCGCAGCTTTTTCACGCCGTGGCGGATGAAGGCGCCGCACAGGCGCTCCAGCTCCTCGAGCGACAGCAATTCGGCCTTGGGCAGGAAGGCCATGTCCTCGGACATGCAATAGACGCAGCGGAAGTCGCAGCGGTCCGTCACCGAGACGCGCAGGTAGGAGATGGAGCGGCCGAAGGGATCGATCATGGTTCCCTAGATATAGGCAGGCCCGGGCCAAGACGCGAGAGGGCGGCGCCAGAATAGCGCCGCCGACGGAAATGTCTCGCCCGATTTTTCCTTTGTTTTGGCGGGGTTATTCGGGATTCGGGGGCATCCGGCCGGCCGCCGGGGTCATTCCACCGTGATGCCGCCGGTCATGCCGAAGGCTTCGTGGTCGCCGCAGGCAAAGGGGAAGTCGCCGGCCTGGTTCGGGATGAACAGCAGATCCTTCTCCTCGCCGGGCTGGAGATCGACCTCCGTGCCTTCGCGCGTCACCATTTCGGGATTGCCCACGATGACGGTGCCGAGGAATTGCGGCGCGGTCAGCTCGTGCTCTTCCTTGCCGCGATTCTCCATGTGCAGGCGATAAAGCTGGCCGCGATGGAGGGTGAGGTGATTCGGCGTGAATTTATATTCTTCCATGGTCATGGTAAGGCGTTGCGCCTTCGACCAGTCGAGATCGGCGGCGCGCGCCGGCAACGCGGCGGTGGCGAGGAGCAAGGCGAAGGCGGGCAGGGCGCGCATCATTGCCGATACTTGCACGGCGCCGGGCCAAGGCCCATCTTGATGCCAAGGAGCAGTGCAACACCTTGAAGATGAAGGAATTCATCGTCCGGCCCGATCCCGACGACCCGCGCCTGACGCGGCGGGTGACCGGCATCGACGAGCACGGCCGCAAGGTCGAAACCGCCGTCGTGGTCGAGCGGCCGCTGACGCTGTTCCTGAACGGGCAGGAGATCGTCACCATGATGACGGTCGGCGACCATCCGGACTATCTCGCGGTCGGCTATCTCCTCAACCAGAACATGCTGCGCCCGGACGACACCATCACCGGCATCGATTACGACAAAGACCTCGAGACCGTCGTGGTGCGCACCAGGCGCAGGACCGATTACGAGAAGAAGCTGCGCAAGAAGACGCTGACCTCGGGCTGCGCCCAGGGCACGGTGTTCGGCGATCTTATGGAGCAGTTCGACGACATCAAGCTCGATCCCAAGGCGGTCTTGAAGACCTCGTGGCTCTATGCGCTGGCGAAGAAGATCAACACGAGCCCGAGCCTCTATCTCGCCGCCGGCGCGATCCATGGCTGCGTCTTGTGCGAAGAGGACCGGCCGCTGGTCTATATGGAGGATGTCGGCCGCCACAACGCCATCGACAAGATCGCCGGCTATATGCGGATGAAGAAGGTCTCGCCCAAGGGCAAGATCTTCTACACCACCGGGCGGCTGACCTCCGAGATGGTCATCAAATGCGTGCAGATGCGGATTCCGATCCTGGTCTCGCGCTCGGGCTTCACCGCCTGGGGCGTCGATCTGGCGCGCAAGGCGAATCTGACGCTGCTGGGCCGCGCCAAGGGCAGGCGCTTCGTCGCGCTGGCCGGCGAAGGCCGCATCGTCTATGACGCGCCGGCCGAGCGCGGCGGCGAGGAGCCGCGCGCGGCGCAGCGCAAGGCCTCGCTGGAGGATGCGTGAGGATCGCGGGCGTTCTCCTGGCCGGCGGGCTGTCGCGGCGCATGGGCGGCGGCGACAAGTCGCTCAAGGTGCTGGCGGGCGAGACCATTCTCCGCCGCGTCATCGCCCGCGCGAAGCCGCAGGTCGAAGCCCTGGTGCTGAACGCCAACGGCGATCCCGCGCGCTTCAAGGATTACGGACTGCCGGTGGTCGCCGACAGCGTGCCGGATTTCGCCGGGCCGCTGGCCGGCGTGCTGGCCGGGCTCGACTGGGCGGCAAAAGAGGTGCCGGGCGCCACCCATGTCGCGAGCTTTGCCACCGACGCGCCGTTCCTGCCGGCCGATCTCGTAGCGCGTTTCCGTGACGCGGTGAAGGACAGCAAGCATGATCTCGCCTGCGCCGCCTCGGGCGGGCGGACTCATCCAGTGTTCGGGCTGTGGCCGATTGCGCTGCGCGACGATCTACACCGCGCGCTCACCGACGAGGGCATTCACAAGGTCGACAGATGGACGGCGCGATACCGCCTGGCGGTCGTCGAGTTTCCGGCGGCGCCGACCGATCCGTTCTTCAACGCCAACGCGCCGGAAGACCTGAAAGAGGCGGAGAAGCTAGCCACGCGCTAGGCGTGCTCGAAGCGCTCGGCTGTCTCTCGTGATGTATAGGTCGTCTGATTCGCTCATAGCCTATTATTGAACTAACGTGGCGCCCGGATCGACATAAGGGGGCACCATGACGATTAGGCATTGGGTCGCGATCGCCTTCGCGGTGGTTTTCGCGGCGTCAGCCGCCTTGGCCCAGCCGAAGACCATCAAGGATCCGGCGGAATACAACGCCTATATCGCCGCGCTGAACACCGCCGATCCGGCGCAGAAAGCCGCGGCGATGGAAAGTTTCGTCGTCGCCTACCCGAACAGCGTCGTCAAGGAGGACGCGCTCGAACAGGCGATGGCGGGTTTTCAGCAGGCCAACGACCAGGCGGCGGTCGAGAAAACCGCCCGGCGTATCCTGCAAATCGATAAAAGCCATGTCCGCGCCCTCGCCATCCTGAGCTTCATCGATCGCGCCAAGGCGGCACAGGGCGACAAGCCGGCGCTGGCCGAGATGCAGGCATTCGCGCAGCAGGGCTTGGCCGCCCTGAAGGAATGGCACAAGCCCGATGGGACGAGCGATGCGGATTTCGCCACGGCGCGCGGCCAGACGGAGAGCATCTTCGACGGCGCGCTGGGGTTCGCGGCGCTGCAGGCCAAGGATTACGCCGCGGCGCGCGGCGCGCTCGCCAAATCGGTCACGATCGACCCCGGCAATCTGCAGGACGTCTATCAACTCGGCATCGCCGAGCTGGAGATGAGCCCGCCCGACGCCACCGGGTTCTGGCACATCGCGCGCGCCGGAGGGCTGGCGAAGGCGCAGGGGAATGCCGCCGCCACGCAATCGATTCTCGCCTATGGCAGCGCCAAGTACCGCAACTATCACGGCGGCGATGACGGCTGGGACCAGATCATGGCGCAGGCCGCGACGCAAAGCGCGCCGCCGGCGAATTTCGCCAAGAGCATCAAATCCGCGCCGTCGCCGGCCGAGATCGCGGTAAACGCGGTGCGCGACAACGACCCGTCGACCCTGTCGTTCAGCGATTGGGAATATGTTCTCGGCTTCCGCGACGCCTCGCCCGCCAACCAGGCCGCCGCCGACAAGGTGTGGCAGACGATCCAGGCGCATCAGAAGAACGGCGCGGTCAAGCTCAAGATTTCGGTGAAGGTCATCTCGGCCACCAGGGATTCGATCGACGCCGCGATCACCGACGAGAATCAGCAGGCCAACAAGGCGGATGTGACGATCGCCATGGCGAGCCCGATGGCCGCGCCGCCGAAGCCCGGAGCCGCCATCGACATCACCGGCGTCATCACGGACTACACGCCCCGGCCGTTCAAGTTCGCGATGAAAGAGGGCCTGTATAGCCTCGGCGCCGCGCAGCAGCCCCCGCAAACCCCAAACGACGCCCAAGGCTATTACGATCGCGGCTTCGACTATTACAAAAAGGGACTCCACGACCAGGCGATAGGCGATTACACCCAGGCAATCGCGCTCAAGCCCGATTACGCCGAGGCCTATTTCAATCGCGGCATCGCCTATCAATCGAAGGGCCTCACCGACCAGGCGTTAGCCGATTATGCCAAGGCGATCGCGCTCCGATCCGATGACGCCGATGCCTACAGCGCTCGCGGCGGCGTCTATGAACTGAAACGCCAACGGGACAATGCCGTCGCCGATTACCGTACTGCGCTGAAGATCGATCCGACCAACCATGATGCGAAGCAGGGCCTGAAGCGCCTCGGCGCCGCGCCGTGAGCCGCCCGCGAAATCCCGGCCCGCCATCCGCTAGCGACGATCATTCGCCGCGCGTCTTGGCGAAGGCCTCGTTCGGAATCTACGGCGATGCCGTCGAGCCCGCGTTCTGGAAGGAGTATTTCGGATGCGAACCGAGCGAATCCCGCGCCAAGCGCGAGGACCGGGGTTTCGCGCCTTCGGGTCGCCGCTATGCGCCGCTGCCCGGCCTGTGGTCGCTATCGACGGAAGCATCGGTCAACAGCGACCGGCTCGATCCGCATTTGTCCTTCCTGGTGGCAAGGCTTGCGCTGCCGCGGCCCGATCTCGACGCCTTGCTGCGCGCGCGGATGCTCAGATCCCGCGTGTTCTGCTTCTGGGTGAATGACAGCGGCGACCGTGTGCCGGATTTACGCCCCGAATATCTCGAAATCTTCCGCGCGTGCGGCATCGGGTTCGAGATCGACGAATACCCGCAGCGGATCGGCATCTTGAAAGGCGGCAAAACGTCCAAGACGTGGATATGAATCCTAGCTCGTCACCAATATCCAGGCGACCACGCCGGCCAGGATCGCGAGCGCGGCGACGATGTGCCAGAGCTTCATGCCGGCGGATTCCTTGAGCGGCGGCTGCGCCATCACACATTCCCGCCGGCGATCGCGTCGCATACGGCTTGCGTCACCTGCGCCGTCGTCGCCTTGCCGCCGAGATCGGGCGTCACCAGGCCCGAGGATGTCACGCGCTCGACCGCCGCCATCAGCCGGATTGCAGCTTCTTTCTCGCCTAGATGCTCCAGCATCAGCGCCCCGGTCCAGAACGTCGCCACCGGATTGACGATGCCCTTGCCGGCGATGTCGAAGGCCGAGCCGTGGATCGGCTCGAACATCGAGGGGAATTTCCGCTCGGGGTTGAGGTTCGCCGTCGGCGCGATGCCGAGGCTGCCGGCGAGCGCCGCCGCGAGATCGGAGAGGATATCGGCGTGAAGGTTGGTGGCGACGATGGTATCGAGGCTTTGCGGCTTCAGCACCATGCGCGTCGTCATCGCGTCGACCAGCATCTTGTCCCATTTCACGTCGGGAAAATCGCGCGCCACCTCGGCGGCGATCTCGTCCCAGAACACCATGCCGTGGCGCTGCGCGTTCGACTTGGTGACCACGGTCAAGAGCTTGCGCGGCCGCGCGCGCGCGGCGGCGAAGGCGAAGCGCAGGATGCGGGTGACGCCGGCGCGGGTGAACACCGCGGTCTCGGTCGCGACCTCCTCGGGAAAGCCGCGATGCGAGCGCCCGCCATGGCCGGCATATTCGCCCTCGGTATTCTCGCGCACCACCAGCCAGTCGAGGTCCGCCGGCTTGGCGTGGCGCAGCGGACCGGTGAGGCCGGGCAGGATCCGCGTTGGCCGCACATTGGCGTATTGGTCGAAGCCCTGGCAGATCGGCAGGCGCAGCCCCCACAGCGTGACGTGGTCGGGGATGTCGGGCGCGCCGACGGCGCCGAAATAGATCGCGTCGAAGCGCTTCAGCCGGTCGAGCCCGTCGGCGGGCATCAGCACGCCGTGCTTGCGGTAATAATCGGAGCCCCAGGGAAATTCCTCGACCTTGAGGGCGAAGCCGCCGTCGCGCCGCGCCAGCACGCCCAGAACCTTGAGCCCGGCGGCAATGACCTCCGGCCCGATGCCGTCCGCGCCGATAGCGGCGATGGCGTATTCCCGCATTTGGCTTGTCCCCCTGTCGCTCTATGATGCCATTATAGCCTTGGGGGAAATATGCAAGTCGATCTGCGCGTGCTCGAGCTCCTGTCGTCGCGGCTCATCCACGAGCTCATCAGCCCGGTCGGCGCCATCGCCAACGGCGTCGAGCTGCTGGGCGACGAGGATCCCGCCTTCGCCAAGGACGCCGTGGCGCTGATCGGCCAGAGCGCCCGGCGCGCCGGCAACCGCCTGCAATTCTACCGCTTCGCCTATGGCACCGGCGGCGCCGGCGGCGGCGCGCCCGAGCCCAAGACGCTGATCGCCGGCATCCTCGACGGCGGCAAGGTGAGCGGCGCGTGGCCCGCCGCCTATGACGGCCTGCCGGTCGAATGGCAGAAGCTCGCCTGCAACCTGGCGCTGCTGGGAGCCGAGCTGCTGCCGCGCGGCGGAAAATTGATTCTCTCGGGCCAGGGCAAGAAGCTCGCAGCAAATATCGAAGGCGAGGGGATCAACCCGCCGGCCGAGGTCAGGGCCGCACTGGCGCCCGGCGCCGATGTCGGAGCACTCACCGCCCGCTCGGTGCACGCCTATTTCACCGCGCGCCAGGCCGAGCGCTTCGGCGCCGCGCTGACGCTGAATCAGTCCGCGCCCAACCGCGCGGCGGTGACGATCGGCGTTTGAACAACCGGGAGGTGCGATGATGAAGCGAGTGCTGATTGCCGCCGCCTTGGCGGCCATGTTTCTGCAATTCGAGCCGGTCCTTGCCGCCGGACCCTATGACGGTTCCTGGGCCGGCACGCTGGACGCGGCCAGCGTCAAATGCCCGCAAGGCAAGATCACCATGCTGATCGCCGGCGACAAGATCACCGGCAGTTTCGGCCTCGGCGTCGCGAGCCTCCCGTTCAAAGGCGCCGTCGCCGCCGACGGCACCGTCAGCGGCTCGTACAATTACCCCGAGCACGGCCTCACCGGCAGCCTGACCGGAAAAATCTCGGGCGGCGACTTCACGGGAAGATTCGAATCGACCTACCAGGCCGCGGCTGCGAGCTGCGTCCGGAACGTGAGCGCCAAGCGCTCCTAGGCGGAACGCCTCGGAATCAGATTGACGTTGACTCAATCCGCGCGCGATCGAATTCCCTTCTATCGCTCGATCGTCTTGCTGATTTCGAGGATTTTGCTGTTGAACGCCGCGAACAGCGATGGATCGAGCTTGAATCCACGCTGTTTGATGTTATCGCCTCTGTCGTCGTCCAATTCAAACCCCACGGCACCGCTCGCATATTTTACGACGCTTAAATCTACGCCATACGGATCTTTGACTTCGTCAATGTCAACCCAGCCCCTATTGGGGGCCGGCGTTGCGCGCGCCTTATTCCAAGAGGAAACGAACCGCCCCCATGCAGCCCGGTCAGGGAAATGCACGAGCAGCGCATCTTTATCACCCTTGCTGTTCTCAATCATCATTAACGCTACTTTGCCCCCTTTCTCCGTTACTGCACCGAGCCCGAGGATGTGATTGTTCTTGTCGACGAAGGCGGATACAGCATCCGAGGCCACAGCGTTGGCGGTCTGAACCAGCAGCGCCGCCATTACGACCGCAACAAATGAAATGTTTGCCCGCATGACCATCCTCCTTTTCTATCGGCCCCAGAACATACCATATGAGCCCGTTCTTATATTCCACCGCCAATATTCCTTAGGACAAAAGAAAACGGCGGCACATTCTGTGCCGCCGTTTTTGTTCCCCCGTAAAATACTTCCCCCGGAAAAGGGACGAAAGAAAGCTACGCCTTGGCCAATTCCTTGGCGGGCTCGATCGCGGCGGGTGCTTCGGTCGTCGGTGGGTCGCGCAGCACATAGCCGCGGCCCCACACCGTCTCGATGTAATTGGCGCCGCCGGTCGAGACCGACAGCTTCTTGCGCAACTTGCAGACGAAGACGTCGATGATCTTCAGCTCGGGCTCGTCCATGCCGCCGTAGAGATGATTGAGGAACATCTCCTTGGTCAGTGTCGTGCCCTTGCGCAGGCTGAGGAGCTCGAGGATGCCGTATTCCTTGCCGGTCAAATGGAGCGGGGCGCCATCGGCCTCGACGGTGCGGCTGTCGAGATTGACGGCGAGCTTGCCGGTCCGGATCACGGATTCGGAATGACCCTTGGCGCGACGCACGATCGCCTGGATACGGGCGATCAGCTCGCGGCGGTCGAAGGGCTTCGCCAGGAAGTCGTCGGCGCCGAAGCCGAGACCCTTGATCTTGTTGTCGAGCTCGGCCATGCCCGAAAGGATCAGGATGGGGGTGCGCACGCGCGCGGCGCGCAGCCGGCGCAGCACCTCGTAGCCGTCGATGTCCGGCAGCATGAGGTCGAGCACGATGATGTCGTAATCGTAGAGCTTGCCGATCTCGAGGCCGTCCTCGCCGAGATCGGTCGTGTCGCAAATGAAGCCCTCGCCCTTGAGCATCAATTCGATGCTGGCTGCGGTAGCCGAATCGTCTTCAATCAACAGGACGCGCATGGCGTGCCTCCAGAAAAGGACTTGGAAACCATACTCCAACTTTAATGATCCTTACCGGCTTGAGTAAAAACTTCGTTAATTTGATTAATACCGGAGGGATATTTTACCTCCTGTCCATCCTTGGGGCCGAGTCGTGGCAGCGTTAATCGGGGCCGAACCGGCCGCGCGAAAAGGCCTAATTTCTCTGATTTAACCGCCAATTAAGCCTGAGCGGCGATGATGCGTCGTTGCGTCTGCAGGCCGGACGATTCGAGTCGATTCGGGCGCGGATTATTTTTCGCGAAAGGCTTGTTACGCGACTCGTAACCTTAGCGGCGACTCGGGAAAACCGATCGCCCGGAGTACGCCGGTATGAAGACCCTCGACGCCCGGGTGCGGGGCTACCGCTGGCAGCTCGACGAGCGCCGCCGCGAGATCGCCGATCTCGAGCGGCTCGCCGCGCAACTGCGCGACCAGCAGGGCAAGATCGATCGCGACCAGAAAGCCACCGAGGCGGCGGGCTCGGCCGCGCGTCACATCGCCGCCATGGCGGAGCGCCGCGCCCGGATCGAGCAGTCGCTCGCCGAGGTCGACGTCCAGCTCCGCCAAGCGCGGGAAGGGCTGACCGAGGTCTATTACGGCATGCGCCGCCACGAGATCGTCGCCTCGGCGCGCGCCGAGCAGAATCGCCGCCGCGGCGGTGGCTGAGCGTCCGGCCCCGTAGATCGGGGCCGCAAAAAATCCGATCGATTAATTTGCTGGAAGCTTCAGCCCGCCTGCAACAGGCGCTGCGCCAAATTGACGGCGCTGAACGGCTCGATGCCTTGCGCCGGCGAGGCCGCGGCGAGTCCCTCGGCGAAGGCGATGCCGAGGGCTTCGGGCACCGCCATGACGCTGCCAATGCGGCGCACGATGTCGAGCCGGGTCACCAGCACGCGTTGGCAGCCGATATCGCGGAAGACATGCGCGGTCTCGACCGTGTCGGCAGGATCGCCGCCGGCGGCAAGGACCAGAATCGGCTCGGCCTTGGCGGCTTGCGCCAGGCCCTCGAGTGCCTGGCGGTCGGCCGGCGAATAGGGATTGATGCCGGCGCTGTCGATCAGCAGCGTGGCCCCGGATGTGGCGCCGAGCGCCGCCAGCGCATTGCGGTCGCCGGCGATCTCGATTTCGAGGCCGAGCGTTTCGGCAAAATGCTTCAACGGCTCGATGCCGTTCGACCGCGCGGCATCGGACGTCACCAGCCGCACCGTGCGGCCGAGCGCCTTGGCGCGGCTCGCCAGCTTGGCGAGGGCCAGCGTCTTGCCGGAGCCCGGCGAGCCCATCAGCATGAAACGGCCGTGCGGCTCGTCGATCAGCGGATTGAAGAGATAGAGTTGGCCCAGCGCGCGGGCGAGGCATTCCTCGGCATCGTCGCTCGCGGCCGAGAAGGCGAGGTTGACGAGCTTGCGGCTCTGCGCCGCCGGCACGCCGTGGGCGGCGAGCGCCGCCTGGATGCGCTTTTGCGCCGGCGACAGATCCTTCGCCTGTTGCGCGGCGGAATCCTGCCAGAGACTTTGTCCTGAAGTGTCGCGCGCCATGAGATGAAGCCCGGAAAAAACCCAGGCTTAACCATAAGGTTGGCGGATGAAGGAGTGCTTAAAGGAAGGTGTCGGTCGCGTTCAGCGCGGGCGGGTGCCGGTCGGGGTCGGCGCGGGATTGTTCGCGCGATAGTCTTGCAGCCGGGTGACGCGCAGGCCGGGCAGGCCATGGCTGTCGACCAGGCGCTGCCAGGCGAGGAATTCCTCGATCGACAGCGTGTAGCGCCGGCAAGCGTCTTCGAGGCTGATGACGCCGGCGCGAACCGCGGCGACGACGATCGCCTTGCGGCGGATCACCCAGCGCTTGGTCTCCGGGGCCGGCAGGCTGTCGAGCGACAGCACCGGCCCGATGTCGACAAGCCAGTCGGCATCGGCTTCGGATTCGACCGGGCGCGCCGCGGCGGTGGCGCGGGCGGCGGGGACGGGGGAGGAGAAACGCGTCTGCATGGACGAGAATTTATGCCGCACCGCTTTAAAAAACCCCTAAGGCGCGCCAACTAAAGCGCGGGTGAATTTATGTAAAAAGCAAATTATTTCAGGGGTTTCGGGCCTTCACCGCTTAACGCAATCCTAAAGCTTCGCGCCCTAGATAGAGGCCGTCGCGTCCCTGGGGGCGCCTTCAGACCGCGAAGCGTTAGAATGCCGCTGACCATCAATCTGAAACCCCACGAAAAGCTCATCCTCAATGGCGTGGTGATCGAGAATTCGGGCCCGATGGCCAAGATTCTCATCCACACCAACGCGGCATTGCTGCGCGAGAAGGACGTGTTGTCCGAGGAGAAGGCGACGACGCCGGCCCGCCGCATCTATTTCGCCATCCAGTGCCAGTATCTTTTTTCCGGCAAGGGCGATCTTTTCTTCGCCACCATCGAGCGGCAGATGAAGGAATACGCCGAGCGCCGTCCGGAAAGCGCCGGGGCGTTGCGCGAGATCCGCGGCCTGCTCGACGACGGCCAGTTCTACCGCGCGCTCAAATCGGCCAAGCTGCTCATTCAGGCCGAGGAAGGCGCCCCGTCGGCCGACGCCTTCTCGCCCGGCCCCGGCGCCCGGCTGGCGCTGCGCTGAACCCGCCGGTCCCCTTCGCCGCGGCTCCCGGCGATAAAAATCAGTAATATCAGCGATTTAGAAGGCTTGCCTCACCGGCCCGCGATTCATATACTCGCGCCGTTTTGTGGGGAGACCAAATGTTGATGCGGCCGACGCTTCCGCCCGATTACCGCCCGTCGGATAAAGAAGACTTCATGAGCCCCGTCCAGCTCGAATATTTCCGCCAGAAGCTGTTGCGCTGGCGCGCCGAACTGCTCGCCGAATCCTCGGGCACGCTGCAGAACATGAAGGAGATCAGCCTGGCCGAGCCCGACGTCACCGACCGCGCCACGCTCGAGACCGACCGCTCGCTGGAGCTCCGCACGCGTGACCGCGAGCGCAAGCTCATCGCCAAGATCGACGAGGCGCTGATGCGGATCGAGGCCGGCAGCTACGGCTTCTGCGAGGAGACCGCCGAGCCGATCGGCGTCCGCCGGCTCGAGGCGCGCCCCATCGCCACCCTGTCGATCGAGGCGCAGGAGCGCCACGAGCGCATGGAGCGCACGCACAGCGACGAATAAGAGCGCGACGAAGAGGGGCCGCGCGACGCCGCGGATTTTTCCGAGTCGTTGTGGTTAATCCTTTCTTAACGCGAATCCGGCGATGGTCCGCCAGAGGACGAGCGGGGATAGAGAGGATTCGATGCGACTCGCATGCGTGCGCGTGCCGGGCGCCACGCGCTATCGGCCGTGTGATAAACTCCCATGGTGATCGATCTGCCCATCGACGGTCGGGCCAAGCGCTGCGCGAAATCGTTCGCCGCCGCCGGCGCGCCCGAGGATGCCGTGGCCGGCAATGTCGCGACCTGGATGCGCGCGCTCGGCGTGCTGTCGGTCGCGTTTTCCCTCGCCGCCGTCCTCGCCACGACGCTCTTCGTCTTCCACGTCAACGACGCGCCGGTGTTGCGGCCGATCGCCGTCATCCTGGCGACCCTGGCGCTGGGATCCGGCGTCGCCAGCGTCGTCGCGCGCCAGATGCACGCCATGCTCGGCAGCCGCATCGATTTGATGAGCCAGGCGCTTGAATCCTCGGCCAATGCGCATCTGATTCTGAATCCGCAGGGCGCCATGGCCTATGCCAACGGCGCCTTTCACCGCTTCTTCCCGCATTGCGAGGGGCCGCCCTTGGCCGCCTTGGCGCAGCGCGCGGCGGCCGAAGGCGGCAATCTGCCCCGGCTGCGCGACCAGGCGCTGCACGAGGGGCGCGCCGCCGGCGTGGTGGCCGTCCGTCACGACGACGGCGAGGCGAGCTGGTTCAATCTTTCCGTGGCGCCGCTCGCCGGCCGCGCCGGCTACACGCTGTGGAGCTTCGAGGACATCACCGCCCGCCACGGCATGGAGCAGATGCTGCGCGACGAGCGCGCGAAGCTCGCCGATTTTTTGGATAATGCGCCGATCGGCTTCTATTCGGTCGATGCCGCCGGCCGCTTCCTCTTCGTCAACGAGGCGCTGGCCGAATGGCTCGGCGCCGGCGCAATCGAGCTCGTGGAGAAGGGCGCCAAGCTCACCGATTTCCTCGACGGGCCGCCGCCCGCCGGCGCGCCGCCGCACGCGCCCTTCGATGGCGGCGAGACGCGCGGCGAGGTGACGTTGCAGAGCCGCCAGGGCCGGCTCATTCATGCGCTCATCACGCAAAGCGTGGTCCGCGCCGGCGATCATCTGCGCACGCGCTCGGTGGTGCGGGACCTCACGCCCGAGCGCGAATGGGTGGAGCAGCTTCGCGTCTCGCGCCAGCGCTTCCGGCGCTTTTTCGCCAATGCGCCGGTCGGCATCGCGCTGATGGACCGCGAAGGCCATATCGAGGAGGCCAACGAGGCGCTCTACCGCTTCATCAAATTGCCGCCAGCCGAGGTGATCGGCCGCCCGTTCCTGGGTTTCCTCCATCCCGAGGACCAGGCGGCGGCGTGGTCGCGGCTCGCCGCGGCCGCCGAGGGCAAGCTGGTGCCGGGTCCGGTCGAAGTCCGGCTCGCCGGCAGCGGAATCGCCGTCAAATCGGCGGCGCTGTTCATCAGCCGGCTCGGCGGCGAGGCGGGCGAGGCGGGGATCGAGGACGAGGCTTATATCCTCCACTTCATCGACCAGACCGAGCAGAAGAGCCTCCAGGCGCAGTTCACCCAGTCGCAGAAGATGCAGGCGGTCGGGCAATTGGCCGGCGGCGTGGCGCATGATTTCAACAATCTGCTGACGGCGATGATCGGCTTCTGCGATCTGCTGCTGCTGCGCTTCCGCGCGGGCGATCCCAGCTTCGCCGATATCATGCAGATCAAGCAGAACGCCAACCGCGCCGCCAATCTGGTGCGCCAGCTTCTCGCATTCTCGCGCCAGCAGACGCTGCAGCCGCGCGTCCTCGCCATCAGCGACGTGCTGGCGGAGCTGTCGCATCTGCTGCGCCGGCTGATCGGCGAGAACATCGAGCTGAAGGTCGTGCACGGCCGCGACCTCGGGCTGGTCAAGGTCGATCAGGGCCAGCTCGAGCAGGTCATCATCAACCTCGTGGTCAATGCGCGCGACGCCATGCCGACGGGCGGCACGGTCACCATCAAGACATCCAACGTCGCCAGCGACAGCGCGACGCGGCGCCAGCACGAGATCGTGCCGGCGGGCGATTACGTGCTCATCGAGGTGACGGATACCGGCATCGGCATCCCGAAGGAAAATCACCAGCGCATCTTCGAGCCGTTCTTCTCGACCAAGGAAGTGGGCTCCGGCACCGGCCTCGGCCTCTCGACCGTCTACGGCATCGTCAAGCAGACCGACGGCTTCGTCTTCGTCGACAGCGAGCCGGGCAAGGGCGCGGTCTTCTCGATCTTCCTGCCGCGCCATGCCGGCTCCGA
>DASRKX010000038.1:0-55915 GCA_035648735.1 Allostellaceae bacterium | reverse complement strand
TGGTCGTGTTCTTCGCGCTGGCCGGCGCGGGCGTCGGCCTTTGGGCCAAGCTTCGTGCGCCGAGCATCGCCGACAACACGGTGCTGACGCTCGACATCGACGGCGCCCTGCCCGACGGCCCGCAGGACAAGGGCCTGCTCGACCTGCTCTCCGGCAACCCCGAGACGCTGCGCGACGTGCTCGACGCGCTCGACCGCGCCGGCGGCGATGCGCGGATCAAGGGCGTGCTGCTGCGGCTCAACACCAGCGACCTGCCGGTGGCGCAGGCGCAGGAGCTGCGCGACGCGATATCCGCCTTCCGCGTCAAGGGCAAGCCGGTCTTCGCCTATGCCGATACCTTCGGCGAGTTCGCCCCGGGCACGCGCGGCTATTACCTGGCGGCGGCGTGCGACGAGATCTGGCTGCAGCCCTTGGGCCTGGTGGGATTGGTCGGTTTGCGCGCGGAACAGCCGTTCTTCAAGGGCACGCTCGACAAGCTCGGCGTGGTGCCGCATTTCGAGGCGCGCGAGCAGTACAAGACGGCGATGAACATGCTCACCGAGAGCAAGATGACGGCGCCGCACCGCGAGGAGACGCAGTCGCTGCTCGATTCCGTCTATGCCCAGATCCTCGCCGGCATCGAGGACGGCCGGAAGATCGACGATGCGACGCTGCGCGGCCTGTTCGACAAGGGGCCGTTCCTGGCGCAGGAGGCGGTCGATAACCGCCTGGTCGATCATCTGGGCTATGCCGGCGATGCGCTCGACGCCTTGAAGAACCGCGCCGGCGCCGACGCCAAGGCCGAGCGCCTGGCGCGCTATCTCGACCAGGTCGGACACCCGCACCGGCATGGGCCGGTGGTGGCGGTGATCCACGCCTCGGGCTTGATGGTCCGCGGCAAGAGCAACAGCAACGCGCTCTACGGTGGCGGCGTCATGGGCTCCGACAGCGTGATCCGCGCCTTCCGACTGGCCAAGGACGACAAGGACGTGCGCGCGATCCTCTTCCGCATCGACAGCCCGGGCGGCTCGGCGACGGCGGCGGAATCGATCTGGAACGAGGTCAAGGCGGTGCGGCAGGCGGGCAAGCCGGTCGTGGTCAGCATGGGCGACGTCGCCGGCTCCGGCGGCTATTACATCGCCGCGGCAGCGAACAAGATCGTCGCCGAGCCGGCGACCTTGACGGGCTCGATCGGCGTCGTCGCCGGCAAGATCCTGGTCGGCGGCCTCGCCGACAAGCTCGGCGTCACGATGGATTCGGTGCAGACCTCGGACAGCGCGGCGATGTTCAGCGCGACCGAGGATTTCACGCCCGCGGGCCAGAAGCGCTTCGAGGCGATGCTCGACGACATCTATGCCGGCTTCAAGGCGCGCGTCGCCGAAGGGCGCCAGATGGACTCCGATTGGGTGGAGAGCGTCGCCAAGGGCCGCGTCTGGACCGGCGAGCAGGCCAAGGCGGTCAGCCTGGTCGACGCGCTGGGCGGCTACGGCACGGCAATCGCGCTGGTCAAGGCGGAGATCGGCGTGGCCGCGAGCGACGACATCGAGCTCAAGACCTTTCCGCCCGGTGGCAACGCCATCGCCGAATTGCTGCGCCGCGCCCTCGGCGGCGCGGACGAGGACGACGCGCTGGCCTTGACCCTCGCCGCCTGGATGCCGCTGCTGCGCGAGATTCAGCTGCTCGCGGCGCCGCCGGGTTCGCTGGCCATGCCGGATATCGAGATTCGGTAGAGCCAGCGGATTTTTGCTGCCCAGATCGAGGACCCGTTCGGCCATCGCTGGTCGGTCGCGACGCATGTCCGCGACGTGAGCCCGGCGGAAATGCAACAGGCGATGCAGAAGAAGGAATGCTAACCCAAAAACAGGAGGACACACGCCATGCGATTCATGATGTTCATGATCCCGAACATAAAGGAAGAGAACTGGATGCCGAGCGCGGCGGCCGTCGCCGCGATGAGCACGTACAACGACTCTCTGAAAAAGGCCGGCGTGCTGCTGTCGCTGGACGGGCTTCAGCCGCCGGCGAAGGGCGCGCGGGTTTCGTTCGCCGGCGGGAAGCCCAAGATCGCCGACGGGCCTTTCGCCGGGGCGAAGGACGTGATCGGCGGATATTGGATGATCCAGGTCAAGTCGAAGGCGGAGGCGGTGGAATGGGCAGCACGCTGCCCCGCGGCCGACGGCAATGTGATCGAGGTTCGGCAAGTGGCCGAGATGTCGGACTTTCCGCCCGAAATCCGGAAGGCCGCCGGTCGGTAGAAAATAAAATGCGCTACGGCACGGGCAACGAAGACCTGAACGGCGTTGCCGAAACCGTTCAGGCCTTCATGACGCAGGTCCGAATCGGGTCAACCAATGCCGATCAATGCGCCGTGCATGCGTCAGTGGCGACCGTCGCATGGGAGTTGCTGCACACCAGCTTCGCCTGGCGAACGTATTTGCCCATCAACAGATCGATATTGTTGGTAGCCCCCGGAGAGCCGCCGCGATCGTCGGCATGGCAAGTTCCATCGGGTTCGTATCCGCAGCCTGTCGAGGTCCAGCATTTACAGATATAACGGTATCCGCTTGAACATTGTATGTCCCCAACGTTGCATGCCGACGCAGCCGAGGCACCCAAAAACAACAGCGCCGCAACTGCCGATATGAAGCGACCATATGACAAGATCATTCCTGCCCCCCGCTTGTGGATTGAATCATGGAAACCACACACCTAAAAATTGTATCAGAGCGAACAGGCCGGCACAACTTTCGCCGCCGATTCCGCTTGCCGCGCCAATGTCGCCGCCAGCATAGCGCGTAACAATCGCCGGTGGAAAACTCCCGTTGAGATTCTATGAATTAACGCATCTCGTGCGCAAAAGCCGTCTGGGGAACGTCGATTAAAGGGGGCAATCCATGATGAGCACCTATGTTGGCTACGTCGCGAGCGCGCTCGTGCTGTGCACGTTTCTCACCAGGACCATGATGCCGCTCCGCTTCGTTGCGCTGGGAAGCAATGTGGCGTTCATCACCTATGCCGCAATGTTGCACCTTTATCCGGTTCTGATACTGCATATCGTTTTGCTTCCTGTGAATGCTTGGCGTCTCAGGGAGATTTTCCAGCTCGTCAAGAGCGTCCGCGAGACGGGCGATGTCGCCGTGATATTCAAGGCGCTGGTTCCGTTCGCAAAGCAGATGACGGTGCCTCGCGGCGAGGCGGTGATCCGCAAAGGCGATCTCTCGGACGCGCTCTATCTTATCTTGGAAGGCGCGCTCTGGGTGAAGGAAGCGGAAATCGAGCTGGGCCCCGGCAGCATCGTCGGGGAGATGGGGGTACTGAGTAGCACGCACCGGAGAACGGCGACCGTGAATGCGAAAAGCGACTGCGTTCTGGGTCGCGTCTCGGCGGCGGATTTTCAACGCGTGTACTTTTCCAACCCGTCTCTGGGCTTGTCCCTCGTTCGCTTGATCATTGACCGTCTCACCCGCGAGGCGGAGGCGCAGCGACTGGAAGCGGCTGCATCGTGAACCGGAAAATTACCAATTCCTGATTCAGCCAAAAGTGGACAGCGCCCGGCATCCCGGTCAACATACGTATCCAGGCAAAACCCGCATCAATCGGAATGGATATTTCCATGATCCGTATTTTGACGACAATCCGCGATTGCGGCAGCCTGGGGTTGATCGCCCTTCTTGCGGCGGTAATGACGGCGACGGCCGCCTTGGCTCAATCGTCGCCGATGCCGGTTGGCTTTTGGTCCACCGGATCCGGCAATGAGACGCTCTATGTCGGGGACGGCATGTGTAAATTCCAGGCGCAGGGAACCCTGATCGTCGGCAAGTGCAGCTGGAAGGGCTCATCCGCCGGCGGGATATTGACCATCATGAACACAAACCAATTCAAGCCCGCCCCGATTTATGAAAACATTGTCTGGGTCAACGGCACGACAATCAGGGTTTGGGGCGATGTGTTCTTCCGCAGGAATTGAAAGCTGAATCCGAGCGTCAGCTCTTTGAGAAGCGGTGTTGAACGGATTGGAGGTTGTCCCCTAAGAGGATATGCTCTCAATCCCGTGTTTTGTGTGACAGACCGTTGTCGCCGCGAGACAGAGTGGAAACAACCATGGATGGCGTCGTTATCGCGCGGGGCTTGCATGTTATCGCCGTGGTCATCTGGATCGGCGGCGTGGCGATGGCGACCACCGTTGCGCTGCCGGCGATCCGGCGCGGCGACCTCGGCGCCGATCGGTTCAGGGCCTTCCAGGCGATAGAGCGCCGCTTCGTGTGGCAGGCGCGCACGGCCGTCATCATCGTCGGCCTGACGGGCTTCTACATGACGGCGCGCCTCGATCTGTGGCAACGGTTTCAATCGGCGCAGTTCTGGTGGATGCACGCGATGGTCTGCGTGTGGCTGCTGTTCACGCTGCTCCTGTTCGTGATCGAGCCCCTCATCCTCCATCGATACTTCCACAAATGGGCGACGGCGGCGCCAGACGTGGCCTTCGTGTGGCTGCATCGGGCGCATTGGGTTTTGCTCGTGCTCAGCCTGATCGCGATCTTCGGCGCCGTCGCGGGCAGTCAGGGATGATCCGCGTTCTGAGCCGGAAGTGTCCCTGCTGCCCCGGATGGGGTCTTTGCGGAGCGGATGGAAAGAACGTCGGAATGCCAATTGCCAGAGAGGAAGAAAGATGACGATGAATGCGGAGATTATCGACCGGCCGACGGAAGATCCCGTCAGCAACATCCTGAAGTGGATTCTACTCGCCGTCGCCGTCCTGACTTTCGCCACTCTCGGCTGGACAACAGACCTTACCTACAAGGCGGCACCGCCCTTTCCGGATCGCTTCGTCTCCGCCGACGGGACGCTGCTCATGTCCGCCCCCGACATCCTGGCGGGCAAGGCGGGCTTCCAGAAAGCCGATCTCATGGATTACGGCAGCCTCTATGGCATGGGGTCTTATTTCGGGGAAGATTACACGGCCAGCAACCTCGTCCGACTTGCCACGCTGACCGAGGACAACATCGCCAAGGCGAAGAACGGCAAAGCACTGTCGGATTTGGCCGTGGAGGAGCAAGCAGCGGTCAAGGCGGCGATGCAGGTCGAGCTTCAAGGCATCGATCTTACCAAGCCGGTTGCGACCGTTCCCGGTCCCGTTGCAGCCGCGATCACGACGCTACGCGGCGAGATCGCGCAGTCGCTGCTCCGTCACGACTTCGCCAAGGGCTGGACCCAGGCTTACAGCCTCGATGAACAAAGCGCCGCCCAGACCGCGGACTTCCTGATCTACTCCTCGATCACGACAGTCGCGCGGCGGCCGGGGACGACTGCGTCCTGGACGCAGAACTGGCCATTCGAACCGCTCGTCGGCAATACGCCGACTACCAGCACCTTCCGGTGGACCTGGATCAGCTTCTGCTTCACGTTTTTCGCCTTCGGCGCGGTGCTGTTCATCTATGAGCGCTATCTGAACGATCCCGACCAAGCGCCAATGGACCCAGTGCTGGCGAAGTTTGAACCCTTGACCGCCAGCCAGCGGCGGGTCGGTAAATATTTTCTCGTGGTCGCAGCAATCCTTCTGCTGCAAATTCTCGTCGGTTCGATCATGGCCCACTACTACACGGATCGGACGAGTTTTTACGGGATCGAGATCGATCGCTTCCTGCCGTTCAATTTCCTGCGCGATGTCCATATCCAATCCCCAATCGTGTGGATCGGCCTCTCCTGGATCGGTGCAGGCCTGTTCCTGGCGCCGGCGATCAGCGGCGGCGAGCCAAAGGGACAGGGCTTCCTCGTCGATCTGCTGTTCTGGGTGACGCTGTTTATCGTCGTGGGCGCGCTCGCCGGCAATTATCTGGGCATCATGGGCTACATCCATGAAGGCTGGTTCTGGTTCGGCAATCAGGGCCTCTCCTACATCCAGCTCGGCCGCGCCTGGCAAATCGGCTTCTTCGCCGGTCTGGTGATCTGGAGTCTGCTCGTGTTCCGTGCGCTCTGGCCGACCCGCGCGAAGCTGGCGACGGCGACGCGGCAATTCTGGACTGGGCGAATCAGGCTCGAACACCTGCTTTGGGCATCCACCGTCAACATCGCGCTGCTCTACGTCTTTGGCATGATTCCACTAACCGGGGTCGAGAAGTCCTTCACCATCACGGATTTTTGGCGCTGGTGGGTGGTCCATCTTTGGGTCGAGCAGTCCTTCGAGTTCTTCGCCGCGGCGATCAGCGCCTATCTGCTGATGGCGGTTGGTCTCGTCTCGCGCCAGCTCGCCGAGCGATCCGTCTATTTTGAACTGATCTTGATCTTCCTCGGCGGCGTGCTTGGCACGGGGCATCATCTCTATTGGGCGGGCGGGCCCGACCTATGGGTGCCGCTCGGCTCTATGTTCTCCTTCATCGAAGTGTTGCCGCTCGTGCTGCTGATCATCTCGGCGATCCAGCATCACCGGCTGATCAAGGCGCATGGCGAATTCAAATACGGGCTCGCCTATACCTACATCATCGGCGCCGCTTTCTGGAATTTCGTCGGCGCCGGCGTCTTCGGCGGCGGCACGCTGAATGCCCCGCTGGTGAACTACTATGAGCACGGCACCTTCCTTACTCTCAATCATGCGCATACCGCGTTGTTCGGCGCCTTCGGTCTCCTCGGCATCGGGCTGATCTATTTCTGCCTGCGCTATATTGCCGCCGACAAACATCCCTTCGGCGAAAAGGTCGGGCGGTGGGCCTTTTGGCTCTATAATGGCGGTCTGGTTCTCTGGATCGTCTTCAACTTCTTCCCCATCGGATGGCCCCAACTCGATGCGGTCTACGAGCATGGGCTGGCCTATGCGCGGAGTAGTGCCTTCTACGACACGACGCTGTTCTGGCAATGGATGCGGCTGCCAGGCGATGTCGTGTTCGCGCTCGGCGCCCTGCTGATGGCCTGGGACTTTATTGTGAAGCTCAGGCCGCTGTTCCCGCGCTTCATCGCGCATCTCATCCCCAGCGCACGGGCGGTGCCGGGAGCAATCCGCGGCGCGCGATGAGCATCGCCGCCAACGGGGGCGCCGGTCGCGGTACGCCTGTGTTGTTGACTCTGGGCTTCCGGCCGTTTTCGTCGCGGCCGGACTCTGGTCGGCGGTGGCGCTCGCGCCCTAGCCCCGCTCAAACCCCGCCACCAGTTCGAGGTGCGGCGACCAGATAAAGGAATCGACCGGCTGGATCGGGCCCAGGCGATAGCCGCCGTCGACCAGCACGCGTGCGTCGCGTGCGAAGGTGGCGGGATTGCACGACACGGCGACGACGCGCGCCACTGTGGAGCGCGCGAGATTGCGGCTTTGTGCCAAGGCTCCGGCGCGCGGCGGATCGAAGATCACCGTATCGAACCCTGACAATTCCTCGATCGACAGCGGGCGCTCGTCCAAATCGCGGGTCTCGGCGGTTACCTTGCCCGACAGGCCGGCGCGCGACACCGCGTGAGTCACCGCGCGGGACGAAGCCGCCGACAGCTCGACCGCGTGAACCCGCGTGGCGCCGGCAGAAGCGGCGGCGAAAGTGAAGGTCCCGAGTCCGGCATAGAGATCGGCAACATTTTTCGCGCCTCCCAGCATCGCCGTCACCGCGCCGCCCAGCGCCGCATCGGCCTCGGCGCTCGCCTGGAGAAACGAATCCGCCGGCAAATCGACCGTCACGCCGGAGAGAATGACGGTGGGCTTGCGGCGTTCGGCGACCGGGCCGATTTCCTTCCCGGCGCGCCAGGACAGCCGCGCCAGATCGGCCGATGCGGCGAAAGCCGCCAGCGCTTCGAGCTCGGCGAGGCCGGGCATCTCGGGCAGGTCGATCAGCAGGTCGATGCCGCTGTCGCCGCGCGTCGCCGTCGCCGCGCCCTTGCCGTTTGCCGGCAGCACCGAGGATGCCAGGTGCCGCAGCGGTTCGACCAGCGCGAACAACGCCGGATGCAGCACAGGACATTCCCGCATGTCGACGATGCGGTGGCTTTGCCGTGCGTGGAACCCGACCTCGGCGCCCGCGCCGTTTCGCGCCAGCGCCCAGCGCGCGCGGCGGCGCGTGCCGGGCTTGAGCCGGATCAGCGGCGCGATCTCGGGCGCATCGAACCCCTGGCGCGCCAAGGCGCCTTCGAGCCAACCGAGCTTGGCGCCGGCATAAGCATCGTCCGATAGGTGTTGGAGCGCGCAGCCGCCGCATTCGCCGAAATGGCGGCAGACCGGCTCGGCCCGCGCCCCCGGCCGTAGCACCGCCATGAGCGCGGCGCGGCTGCCTTCGGCGGTCTTGCTTTCGATCCGCGCGCGCACGCGGTCGCCGGGGGCGGTGAACGGCACGAAGAAGCGAGCGCCATCGTTCATGCCGATGCCGTCGCCGCGCACACCGACGCTGTCGATGTCGAGCTCGACCACCGGCGAATTCATGCGCCCTTTACCGCCGCGATGAGGAATTCGACATTGCCCTCGGGGCCCTTGAGCGGGCTTTCCTCGATGCCGAGGGCGCGCCAGCCCTGCGTCGGCAGCCATTGGGCGATGCGCTCGCAGACCTCGCGATGGAGCTCGGCGTCGCGCACCACGCCGCCCTTGCCGACGCGCTTCGGCCCGACCTCGAATTGCGGCTTGATCAGCGCCACCAGCCGCGCGCCGGGCTTGGCCAGCGCCAGTGGCGCCGGCAGCACGGTCTCCAAGCCGATGAAGCTCGCGTCGCAGACCACGAGATCGACCGGCTCGGGAACCTCCTTCGCGGTGAGATAGCGCGCATTGACGCGCTCCAGCACCACGACCCGCGCATCGTTGCGCAGCTTCCAGTCGAATTGCCCGTGCCCGACATCGACGGCATAGACCTTGCGCGCGCCGCGCCGCAGCAGCACGTCGGTGAAGCCGCCGGTCGAGGCGCCGATGTCGAGCGCCGCGAGGCCCGCGGGATCGATGGCGAAACGGTCGAGCCCATGCGCCAGCTTGACGCCGCCGCGCGACACGAAGGGATGCGGCTTGCCGCGCACTTCCAGCGCCGCGTCGATGGGAAGATCGGTGCCCGGCTTGTCGAGGCGCTTCTCGCCGCTGAACACCGAGCCGGCGAGGATCAGCGCCTGCGCCTTGGCGCGGGTCTCGGCGAGGCCGCGCTCGACCAGGAGCTGATCGAGCCGTTTTTTGTCGCTCATCGGATTAAAGACGCGCGGCGTGCCGCGCGCCCGTCTCAGGCGCGCGCGTTGCGCTCGACGGCGGCGCGGCCCAAGGCCGCGAGCGCGGTTTCCTTGATGTGGCGGGCGCTGAGGCCGGCCTCGTCGTATTGCTTGGCCGGCGCATCGTGATCGAGGAAGCGGTCGGGCAATACCATCGGCCGGACCTTGAGGCCCTGATCGAGCAGGCCGGCCCGCGCCAGATGGTGCAGGACGTAGCTGCCGAAGCCGCCGATGCCGCCTTCCTCGATGGTGATGAGCACCTCGTGCTCGCGCGCCAGGCGCTCGACCAAATCCGTATCCAACGGCTTGGCGAAGCGCGCATCGGCCACGGTGGTCGACAACCCGTGATGGCCGAGCTCTTCCGCCGCCTTGAGGCTTTCCTGAAGGCGCGTGCCGAAACTGAGGATGGCGATGGACGTGCCCTCGCGCAGGATGCGGCCCTTGCCGATCGGCAGCACATCGCCCTTGGCGGGCAGCGCCACGCCGCTGCCCTCGCCGCGCGGATAGCGCACCGCCGAGGGGCCGTCGTCGATGGCGGCGCAGGTCGCCACCATGTGCATGAGCTCGAGCTCGTCCGCCGCCGCCATGATGGTGAAGCCCGGCAGGCAGCCGAGATAAGCGACGTCGAAGGAACCGGCATGGGTAGCGCCGTCGGCGCCGACCAGCCCGGCGCGGTCGAGCGCGAAGCGCACCGGCAGCTTCTGGATCGCCACGTCGTGCACGACCTGGTCGTAGCCGCGCTGCAGGAAGGTCGAATAGATGGCGGCGAAGGGCTTGAGGCCCTCGCAGGCCATGCCGGCGGCAAAGGTCACCGCATGCTGCTCGGCGATGCCGACGTCGAAGGTGCGGGCGGGAAAGCGCTCGGCGAATTTGTCGAGGCCGGTGCCCGAAGGCATGGCGGCGGTGATCGCGACGATGCGCTCGTCCGCCTCCGCCTCGGCGATCAGCGCCTTGGCGAAGACGTTGGTGTAGCTCGGCGCCGCGGCCTTGGCCTTGACCTGCGCGCCGGTGGCGACGTCGAACTTGACCACGCCGTGATACTTGTCGGCCGCCGCCTCGGCGGGCGGATAGCCGTGACCCTTCTGCGTCACGACATGCACCAGCACCGGACCGTCGTCCTGGCTGTCGCGCAAGTTCTTCAGCACCGGCAGCAGATGGTCGAGGTTGTGGCCGTCGATCGGGCCGACGTAATAGAAGCCCAGCTCCTCGAACAGCGTGCCGCCCGTGACCATGCCGCGCGCATATTCCTCGGCGCGGCGCGCCGCGGTGGCGAGCGAGCGCGGGAAGACCTTAGTGATCTGCGCGCCCAACCCGCGCAGGCTGCGATAGGAGGGCGACGACAGCAGCCGCGACAGGTAGGCGCTCATCGCACCGACGGGCGGCGCGATCGACATGTCGTTGTCGTTGAGGATGACGATCAGCCGCGAATTCATCGAGCCCGCGTTGTTCATCGCCTCGTAGGCCATGCCGGCGCTCATCGCGCCGTCGCCGATCACGGCGACGACATGGTTCTTCTCGCCCTTGAGGTCGCGGCCGACGGCCATGCCGAGTCCCGCCGAAATCGAGGTCGAGCTGTGCGCGGCGCCGAACGGGTCGTATTCGCTTTCGGCGCGGCGGGTGAAGCCCGACAAGCCGCCGCCCTGGCGCAGGGTGCGGATGCGGTCGCGCCGGCCGGTGAGAATCTTGTGCGGATAGGCTTGGTGGCCGACGTCCCAGATCAGCCGGTCGCGCGGCGTGTCGAAGACGTAATGCAGCGCGACCGTCAACTCGACGACGCCGAGTCCCGCGCCCAAATGCCCGCCGGTGACGGAAACCGTGTCGACCAGCTCGCGCCGCAATTCGTCCGCGAATTGGCGCAGGTCGCTCTCGGGGAGCTGGCGCAGCTGGTCAGGCGTATTCGCCCGATCGAGCAGCGGGGTCAGATCGTTGCGCAAAATTCTCGCGCTTTCTGCGTTATCGGGCTTGCCAGTCACTGCCGTCCCTCGGCTCTGCGGGGCCAAAATATGGTTCCGAGCAACTAAACATAAATGGCCCGATTAAGCAATTTACTTACTCGCAATAGGGTCTTGCGGGGCACATTTGACCCTAGCTATCCCGCTGGCCGTGGCCGGATTTTTGCGTATAATGCAGTGCAACGTAAGTGGGGCGGACCGCGTTCCCTCTTTAGCTTTAAACGTTAGATTTAAGCGAGGCATGCATGCGGGTGGTTCTCGCCCAACCCCGGGGCTTCTGCGCCGGCGTCGAACGCGCCATCGACATCGTCGAGCGTGCGCTGGATAAGTACGGCCCGCCGATCTATGTGCGGCACGAGATCGTGCACAATCGGCACGTCGTCGAGCGGCTGCGCGCCAAGGGCGCGCGCTTCGTCGACGACCTCGACGAGATTCCGCCGGGCAGCGTCACCATCTTCAGCGCGCATGGCGTGTCCAGCGAAGTCGAAGACTCGGCGGCAAAGCGCAACCTGCCGGTGATCGACGCCACCTGCCCGCTCGTCTCCAAGGTGCACAGCGAGGGCCAGCGCTACGCCGCGCAAGGCCGCGAGATCGTGCTTATCGGCCATGCCGGCCACCCGGAGATCGAAGGCACCATGGGCCGCATCAACGGCAAGGTTCATCTGATCTCGCGCGCCGAGGAAGTCGCGGGCTTGCAGGTCGGCGATCCGCACAAGCTCGCCTTCATCACCCAGACGACGCTCTCGGTCGACGACACCCGCGCCGTCATCGACGCGCTGCGCCAGCGCTTTCCGGACATCGTCGGCCCCGACACCAAGGACATCTGCTACGCGACGCAAAACCGCCAGCGCGCGGTCAGCGAATTGGCGCAGCAGGTCGACGTCGTGCTGGTGGTCGGCGCCGCCAACAGCTCGAATTCCAACCGGCTGCGCGAGATCGCGGCCGAGCAGGGCGTCAAAGCCTATCTCATCGCCGACGCCGAGGCGCTCGATCCCGCCTGGGTCAAGGACGCCAAGGCCGTGGGCGTCACCGCCGGCGCCTCCGCCCCCGAGGAATTGGTGCAGAATTTGATCAACCGGCTGCGCCAGCTGAGCGCCGTCGAATCGGAAACGCTTCCCGGCATCACCGAGAACGTGCGTTTCCGCATGCCGCCGGAGCTCGCCGAGAGCGCGTCGTAACCCGAGAAAAAAGGAACTGCTCTTGTCCGTCCCTCTTCATCAAATGGTCCGTGTCGGCGCCTATGTCGCCAAGCAGCGCCTGATGGGCGTTGCGCGCTATCCGCTAGTGCTCATGCTCGAGCCGCTGTTCCGCTGCAACCTCGCCTGCGCCGGCTGCGGCAAGATCGACTATCCCGACAAGATCCTGAACCAGCGCCTCTCGGTCGCGGAATGCCTCGAGGCGGTCGACGAATGCGGCGCGCCCGTCGTGTCGATCGCCGGCGGCGAGCCCCTCCTCCATCGCGAGATCGAGCAGGTCGTCGAGGGCATCATCGCGCGCAAGAAGTTCGTCTATCTCTGCACCAACGCGCTACTGATGGAAAAGAAGATCGACCGGTTCAAGCCCAGCCCGTATTTCGTCTGGTCGGTGCATCTCGACGGCGACAAGCAGATGCACGATCACTCGGTCTGCGAGGAGGGCGTCTACGAGCGCGCGGTCGCGGCGATCCAGCTCGCCAAGTCCAAGGGCTTCCGCGTCAACATCAACTGCACGCTGTTCGCCGGCGCCCAGCCGGAACGCGTCGCCCGGTTCTTCGACACGATGATGGAGAGCGGCCTCGACGGCATCACGGTCTCGCCGGGCTATGCCTATGAGCGCGCGCCCGACCAGTCGCATTTCCTCAACCGCAAGAAGACCAAGGAGCTGTTCCGCGACATCTTCCGCGCCAAGAACGGCACCAAATGGTCGTTCTCGCAATCGGGCCTGTTTCTCGACTTCCTCGCCGGCAACCAGAACTACCACTGCACGCCGTGGGGCAACCCGACGCGCAATTATTTCGGCTGGCAGCGGCCCTGCTACCTGGTCGGCGAAGGCTTCGCCAAGAGCTTCAAGGAGCTCATGGCGGAAACCGACTGGGATTCCTACGGCACCGGCAATTACGAGAAATGCGCCGACTGCATGGTGCATTCGGGATACGAGGCGACCGCGGTGATGGACGCGGTGAAGCATCCCTTGAAGGCGCTGGGCGTCGCCCTGCGCGGCGTCAAGACCGAGGGCGAGATGGCGCCGGAGATCTCCCTGGATAATCAGCGTCCGGCGCAATACGTCTTCTCGCGCCACGTCGAAGAGGCGATGGAACGGGTCGACGCCGCCGAGTAGGGCCGGCCCGAGGAGCGCGGCATGAAATACGTTCTGCTTGGCTTGATGCTGGTCCTCGGCCTCGCGGCCTGCGCGCCCGTGTCGCCGCCGGAGCGGGCGGCGTTTCCCGCCGCGGGGCCTTATTTCGGTCCCGGCCCCTATGACGGGCCCGAAATGTATCGCGGCAGCCCTGTGGATTAACGACCGCTGCCCGCGGGAGTGTGGGTTTTCCCTTGCCCATCCCGAGTTCCGGTGGGCAACGCCCGGAAATCTCCAACGCTTCAGCCGTTTGCGCGTAGCTTGAGCGATGGCGATCGTTAGTCGCGCTTGCGTTTTTTTCTCCGCTAATTCATGGTTTGCGAAGTGCCGCGCGTGGCGGCTAGCCGGGACAAGCCAGATCCCGGGGGTAAAAGTTTCAACCGGGGAGGAAACTAATGTCGTTTTTGGATAGATCGCGGACGATTGCGCCGCCGGGCTACAGCCGCTGGCTCATTCCGCCGGCCGCGCTGTGCGTGCATCTCTGCATCGGCCAGGCCTACGCCTTTAGCGTGTTCAATTTGCCGATGACCAAGCTCCTCGGCATCACCCAATCGACGCCCGACGACTGGAAGCTGACCGATCTCGGCTGGATCTTCAGCCTCGGCATCTTCTTCCTCGGCGTCTCGGCCGCGCTGCTCGGGCGCTGGGTCGAGGAAGGCGGCCCGCGCAAGGCGATGTTCACCGCGGCGCTGTGCTGGAGCGGCGGCTTCCTCGTCTCGGCCTTCGGTGTCTACATCCATAACATCTGGGTGATCTATTTCGGCTATGGCGTGCTCGGCGGCTTCGGCCTCGGCATCGGCTATATCTCGCCGGTCTCGACGCTGATCAAATGGTTCCCCGACCGACCCGGCATGGCCACCGGCATGGCGATCATGGGCTTCGGCGGCGGCGCCTTCATCGCCTCGCCCTTATCCGTTTACCTGATGCGCACATTCACCACGCCGACGCATATCGGCGTGGCGGAAACCTTCATCGCGTTGGGCGTGATCTATTTCTGCTTCATGATGGTCGGCGCGACCATCGTGCGCGTTCCCGCACCCGGCTGGAAGCCCGAGGGATATGTCGTTCCGGCGCAGCCGAGGAAGCTCATCACCACCAACAACGTCTTCGTCTACGAGGCGCTGAAGACGCCGCAATTCTGGCTGATCTGGTGGGTGCTGTGCCTCAACGTCACCGCCGGCATCGGCGTGCTGGGCCAGGCTTCGGCAATGATCCAGGAGATGTTCCCGGGTCATGTTACCCCGATATCGGCCGCCGGATTCGTCGGATTGATGAGCCTGTTCAATATGGGCGGGCGCTTCTTCTGGGCCTCGACCTCGGACTTCATCGGCCGCAAGAACACCTACTTCGTGTTCTTCGTTCTCGGTACCGTCCTCTATTGCATAGTGCCCTATACCGGCGCGATCGGCAGCGTCGCCGGATTCGTTCTTTGCTTCCTGGTCATCATCAGCATGTATGGCGGCGGTTTCTCCACCGTGCCGGCATATCTCCGCGATATGTTCGGCACGCGCTATGTCGGCGCCATTCACGGGATGTTGCTGACGGCCTGGTCGATGGCCGGCATCTTCGGCCCGGTGCTGGTGAACTACATCCGCCAGTACAACATCACCCACGGCGTCGCCAAGGCCCAGGCCTACAACACCACCATGTACGTGATGGCGGTACTGCTGGTGGTGGGCTTCATCTGCAATCTGCTGGTCAAGGCGGTCGATCGCAGGCATCACATGACGGCCCAGCAAGAAGCCCAGGGCGTGGCGTAACCAGGAAAGTCGGAGAAACACATGGCCAATACACAGCAAACCGCCGGCAACGGCATCAAGCTCCTGCTCGCCTGGTGCTTCGTCGGCATCCCGCTCGCCTGGGGCGTTATCCAGACGGGGATCAACTCGTTGAAGCTGTTCCAGTAAGCGGACAGAAACGGAATGAGGGCCGGCTCTGCCAAGAGCCGGCCCTTTTCTTTTGCGTCATGAAATTCCCTGAAGAGCCGCGGGCGCCGCGCTGAGCGATGCCAGCGCGCGGCGCGTGTCGCGCGCCAAGGCGATCAGCGCCGGCAGCTGGCGCGGCCGGCGGAGCAGCGCGGCCAGCACCCGCCGGGGTGCGGCGCGCCCTTCGGTGTCGAGCCCGACCAGCGCCGCCGGCGGCAGAGAGCGCGAGGCTTCGTCCGCCACCGCACGCAGCACGATGAACGGACGGCCATGAGCCGTGGCGACCCGCGCCACGGCAAGACTTTCGAGATCGACCGCGGCGGCGCCGCCCTGAGCATGCAGCTTCGCCTTGGCGGTAGAATCCATGACGACGCGGTCGACGCCCAGGAGATCGGAATCATTCGCGGCCATGCGGGAACGCAGGGCTCCGTGCAGCGCCGCATCGACCGCGAAGCGCTCGCCCGACGGCGCCGTCACCGCACGCGGCAACAGCAGATCGCCCGTCCGCAGCGCCGGGTCGAGCCCGCCGGCAACGCCGAAGCTCATCAGCACGGTGGCGCCCTGCGCCAGCGCCGCTTCGGCCTCGGACGCGGCGCGCGCGGGATCGGCGGCGGTTACGCGCGCTTCGATGCCGTGGCGGCGCAAGAGCCGCGCCTCGGCGGCGAAACCGCAGATGGCGACGAGTTTCATGACATGCCGTGCGCGCACGGTGTCACATACCGTACACGACGCTCCCCCGAGTGGCCTGACGCAGGTTGCGATATCGCGCCAGCGCCCACAAGGGGAAATACGCCCGGTAGCCGTGATAGCGGAGATAGAAGACACGCGGGAATCCGACCGCCGTATAGGATTCCTCGTCCCACAAGCCGTGCGCCTGCTGGCTCGCAAGAAGATACTTAACGCCGCGCGAAACGGCCGGATTCTCCGCCTCGCCCGCCGCCATCAGCCCCAGTAGCGCCCAAGCGGTTTGCGACGAATTCGACACCTTGCCCTCGCCACGCGGCCGGTTCGGCCAATAAGACGCGCCATCCTCGCCCCAGCCGCCGTCGTCCCGTTGCTTCGACAGCAGCCAGGCGACGGCGCGGCGAATCGCCGCGTCGCCCGAATCGACGCCCGCGGCGTTGAGCGCGCACAGCACCGACCAGGTGCCGTAGATGTAATTGGTGCCCCAGCGGCCGAACCACGCGCCTTCCTTCGTCTGCATGCGCCGCAGATAATCGAGCCCCGCCGCCAAGGACGATTTATGCGTGCGGTCGCCGAGCTGCGCCAAGAGCGACACGCAGCGCGCGGTGACATCCTCGGTCGGCGGATCGAGCAGCGCGCCGTGATCGGCGTAGGGGATGTAGTTCAGGTAATAATATTCATTGTCGGCGTCGAAAGCCGCCCAGCCGCCGTTGCGGCACTGCATGCCGACCAGCCATTCGGTCGCGCGCTCGACGGCATTGCGGTAGCCGTCGCCGCCCGCGCGGTGCAGCGCCATCGCCACCACCGCCGTGTCGTCGAGATCGGGATAATGCGGGTTGAGATACTGGAACGCCCAGCCGCCCGGCCGGACATTCGGCCGCCACACCGCCCAATCGCCCGCGAGACCGAGTTCCTGGCGCGGCACCAGCCAATCGAGCCCCTGCCGCGCCGCGCGCACGGCAGGCGCGCCGCCCGCTTCGAGCAACGCATGCGCGGCAAGTCCGGTATCCCAAATCGGCGAGAGACACGGCTGGCAATAGGAGCGCCCCGGCGTTCGCACCAGCAGCTTCTTGAGCGCCTTGCGGGCGATTGTCGGCGCCGGATCGTCCTTCGCGAAGCCCAGGCAGTCGAACATCATCACCGCATTGGCCATCGCCGGGTAGATGGCGCCGAGCCCGTCCTCGCCGTTGAGCCGTTCGCGGACGAAAGCAACCGCCGCGTCGATGGAATTACGGCGGTGCGCCTTCGGGAAATAGGGCTCCACCACGCGCAGCAGATCGTCGACGACGTTGAATATCGCCGCCCAGAATGCGCCGCGCGCGTGCGACGGGCGGGCGGCGGTGCCGGGCGCGAAGAGCTCGCCGATCGTCACGCCGCGCGGGTTCCGCGCCTGCGGCTTCAGCGCCATCAGCACCAGCAGCGGCACGGTGACCGTGCGCGACCAATAGGAAACCTTGTTCAGATGGAACGGGAACCAGCGCGGCAGCAGCATGATCTCGACCGGCATGACCGGCACGGCGCGCCACGGCAACGCGCCGAACAGCGCGAGCTGGATGCGGGTGAAGACGTTGCTCCGCACGGCGCCGCCTTGCGCCAGGATCGCGTCGCGCGCGCGGATCATGTGCGGCGCATCCGCCGGATCGCCCGCCGCCTTCAGCGCGAAATACGACTTGACGCTGGCCGATAGGTTGAAATCGCCGTCGTGAAAAAGCGGCCAGCCGCCATGCGCGCCCTGGGTCGCGCGCAGATAATGCGCCAGGCCGCGCTGCTCCTCCGCGTCGATCTCGTCGAGATAGTGCTGCAGCAGGATGTATTCGGCCGGGATGGTCGCGTCGGCCTCGAGCTCGTAGGCCCAATGGCCATCGGGCTGCTGCGCGCGAATCAGCGCGTCGGCGGCGGTCTCGACGGCCCGGTCGAGGCCGGGCGGCAGCGTAGCGACGAAGGTATCGGCCATCGGGTCAATCTAACAAATAAGACGCGGCGGTGAAGCCCGAGCGTATGGCGCCTTCGATCGTCGCCGGCAGGCCGGTGTCGGTCCAATCGCCGGCCAGCGCCAGGTTGCGCCACGGCGTCGCGGCGCCCGGCCGGCGGGCGAGCTGCGCCGGCGTCGCGGCGAAGGTGGCACGCCGCTCCTTGACGATCTGCACCGGCGGCACCGGGTCGGAGGGCAGCTCATAGGCGGCGGCGACGTCGCGCCACAGCAGCTCGGCCAGGCGCCCGTTCTCGGTTTCAAGCAGCCGGTCGGCGGCGCTCACCGTCACCGACAGCACGTCGGTCTTACGGAAGACCCATTCGGCGGTGCCGCCGATGATGCCGACAAAGAACGGTGCCGCTTGGCCGATGGCGATGCGGTAATGCGCGTTGACGATTGCATGATAGGCATCGGGCGCGGAAATCGCCGGCGACAGCCGCGCCACCATCGGCGCCGGCACCGCCAGCACGATCCGATCGTCCGCGCCCAGCGCCACCGCGCCGGAATCGAAATCGAGCGAAGCGACACGCTCGCCGGCGAAGCCAAGCCCGCGCAGACGCGCCGCGAAATGGACCGATGCCCCGCGATTGCGCAGGAATTCCAGCGCCGGGTCGATCAGCGATTCGGACAGGCCCTGGCGGGGAATCAAAGGCTGGCAGGCGGCGCCCCCCTGGCCGAAGCTCTCCTCCAGCACGCGCGCCAGCAGGGACGCGGCGGCCTCTTCCAAGGGCGTGTTGAGCGCGGCAATCGCCAGGGGATGCCACAGCCGGCGATAGATCGGCGTGTCGGGACGCAGGATCGCCGCCACCGTTTCGTCCGGCCTGGCACGGCGCAGCTTGAGCGCGGCAAGATATTCGCCAAGATTTGTGCCCGGCACGCGGCGCGACGGCGACGCGATCCACCACGGCAGTCGGCCGCGATTGAGCCGCAGCACCCAGCGCTCGCCGCTCTGGCGATCGAGGAACGGATAGACCGATGCCGCCGGCCCGGTCAGCGTGGCTCGCGCGCCGATGATGTCGAGATAGCGCATGGCCGAGCGATTGCCGGCGATCAGCAGGTGATTGCCGTTGTCGATGCGGCAGCCGAGGCTCTGGTCGAAATAGGACCGGCAGCGCCCGCCCGCCTGCGGCGCCGCCTCGTAGACCGTCACGGCCTCGCCCGCTTCGGCGCAGCGCACCGCCGCGGCCAGGCCGGCGACACCGGCGCCGATCACATGCACAAGCCGCGCGCTCATAAGAGGCCGTAGCGCAGCGCGTACCACAGCTTCAGCGGCGCCGGGATGCTGACGCGCTTGTCGACGCGCCGCCAGCCGCGCTTTTCCAGCCGCGCCAGGATATCGGCATAGACCGCGCCCATCACCGCCGCTGGCCGCATCGTTCCCGGCGGGCAGCGCGCCATGGCGCGTTGCGCTTCGGCGAAGCAGGCCCGCGCCTTGTCGGCGATAACGGCGCAAACCGCGGGCAGCGCCGGGTGCGCCAGCACCAAGTCGGGCTCGCGCGTGGCGATGCCGTTCCCATCCAATAATTCCCGCGGGAGGTAGAGCCGCCCGCGCGCCGCGTCCTCGGCGAGATCGCGCAGGATGTTGGTCAGCTGCAAGGCCATGCCCAGCGCATTGGCGACGCGGTCGGCATCGTCCGGCGGCGCGCCGAAAACGCGCGCCGACAGCCGCCCGACGGCGCAGGCGACGCGGTCGCAATAGAGCTCGAGCTCGGCCATGGACGGCGCGCGGATGTCGGCGCGCGCATCCATTTCCATGCCGTCGATCACGGCGAGGAAATCCGCCTGGCGCAGGCGGTAATCGGCGACCGCCTGGGCCAGGGCGGCCGACAGCGTGCCGCGCGGTCGGCCGGCATAGAACGCGGCGATTTCCCGCCGCCATTCGGCGAGCCCAGCCTGCTTCGCCGCCGGCTTCTCGTCGCTGTCGGCGATGTCGTCCACATCGCGGCAGAAGGCATAGATGGCGAACATCGCCTCGCGGCGCGGCTTCGGCAGGAAGCGCATCGCCCAATAGAATGACGTCTTGGCGGCGGTCACCTGGGCCTGGATGCCGGCGCGGCCGCCCCCTGCGCTCCGCTCGACGGCGCTCATGTGCGACCGCCGCGGACGAGGCCCGTCAGCAGTGCCAGGACGAAATCGCCGCGGCTGAGCTTGACGCGGCCGGCCAGCGGATCGCCCCGGCGCAGACGGCGCGACAGCCGACCGGCGAGGTTGACGATCACCGCGCATTCACGCCGCAGGCCGGGGCTGCGGACGCCGCCGGGTAGTGCCCGCGCCGTGGCAATGAGTTCATCCGTGCGGTCCAGCAACCGGTCGATGACGCAGCGCAGGCCGGGGCTCGATTGCTTGCCGCGCAGCGCCTCGATGTCGGCGCCGCAAGCGGCCAGCTCCCGCGCCGGCAGATAGACGCGATCGAGCAGGCGATAATCCTCGGCGCAATCCTGGAGATGGTTCAGCACCTGGAGCGCGCTGCACAGCGCGTCCGAGGAAATCCAGGTCGCGCGGTTTTCGCCGTGCAGATCGAGCAATTGCCGCCCGACCGGCGCGGCGGAATAGCGGCAGTAATTCATCAGATCGGCCCAATCGGCATAGCGCAGCTTGGTCGCGTCCATGCGAAAGGCGGTCAGCACGTCGTGGCAATGCTGCGCGGTCGTGCCGGTAGCAACGAGGCTTTGGCGCATCGCGCGCGCCGCCGGCGAATCATCGCCCCCATTCTTGCCGGAATCCGCGCCGTCGAGCACCGCGCCCATGCGGTCGAGGCGACGAAGCTTGTCGGATGATTCGAGCGCCGGATTGTCGGCGATGTCGTCGGCCTGGCGCGCGAAGCGATAGAAGGCGTGGACATGCGGCCGCAGCTCGCGGCGGATGAGCCACGAGCCGACGGGAAAATTCTCGTCGCCCGCGCCCTTGCCGGACGGCGTTTCGACCGCTCCGTTCAGCGCCGGCTGTGCCACGACACTCTTCCCTTCCATAACCCGCCCTTGCCGCGCCGGTGGCGCCATGCGGAATCGATCGTCGCCGCCAGATAGACCAGCGCGACCAGCGGAAGCAAGGGCGCCCGCCAGCGCCCCAGGCCGTAAAAGCGCAATATCGGCGCATAGGCCGCGCTCATCATCGCCCAGGCGAGCAGCCCGAGCCACGGCGCGGCGCCGGTGAAGAGCAGGAGCGGCGGCGCCAGAAAGGTGATTCCGAGACCCAGAACCGTGCCGGCCAGGCGCGCCGGCGAATAGTCGAGCTGCGTATAGGCCGTGCGCGCGATCATGTTCCAGATGTCGGCGAGCCGCGGATAGGCACGCAGGCTGCGGGTCGTGGTCGAAAGGCCGATCCAGATGCGCCGCCCCTCGCGCTTGACCGCCCGCGCCAGCGCGCAATCGTCGATCAGCTCGCCCTTGATCGATGCGAGGCCGCCGATACGCTCGTAGGCGGAGCGCCGCAGCAGCATGCAGCCGCCCGCCGCCGCCGCGGTGCGACGCGCCGGATCGTTGGCCCAGGCGAAGGGATAGAGCATGGCGAAAAAGAAGACGAAGGCCGGGATCATGAAGCGCTCCGCCCGGCTCTTGCAGTTGAGCCGCACCATGAGCGAGACCAGGTCGCAGCCGCGCCCTTCGAGGCGGGTGACGAGCCGCGTCACGTTCGAAGAGTGGTGCCTGATGTCGGCATCGGTGAACAGGAAAAGTTCCGGCGCGCCGTCCGTCGTCGCCGCGCGCACGCCTTCCGCCATGGCCGCGAGCTTGCCCGTCCAGCCCGGTTCCAGCGGCGGCGCCGAAACGATACGCAGCCGTTCTTCCGGCGTGCCGGCTTTCGCCGCCGCCTGGCGCGCGATATCGGCCGTGCCGTCGCCGCTGTGATCGTCGACCAGCACGACGGAGAAGCTACCGGGATAATCCTGAGCAAGCAGCGATTCCATGGCGGCGGCGATCGAGGCGGCCTCGTCGCGCGCCGGCACCACGGCGACGACGCTCGGCCATTGGGCGGGCGGTGCGGGGAGGGTTTCCGGCTGCACGCGCCAGAAGAAGCCGTGCCCGAACAGCAGATACGCCCAAATCAGGACCGCCAATAACGCCAAGAACAGCGCGGCGCTCATCGGCAATATCCCGCGTGGCGGAACCAGGCTACAGCGTCGGCCAAGCCCTGCTGCGCCGGCCGCGCGCGGTAGCCCAGCTCGCGCTCCGCCTTGGCCGAGGAGAAGAACATGAGGTGCCGCGCCATGCGCAAGGCATCGAAGGTCGTCATCGGCTCGCGGCCGGTGAGCCGCGCCCAGCTCTCGGCGACGAGCGCCACCGGCCAGACCGCCGCGATAGGCAGCCGCACTTTCGGCGGCGATTTTCCGGCGATCTCGCAGATCAGGCGCAGGATCTCGGCGAGCATTAAATTTTCGCCGCCGAGAATGTAGCGCTCGCCCACTCGGCCCTTCCGCTCCGCCAGCAGGTGCCCCCGCGCGACGTCGTCGACATGCACGATGTTGAGCCCGGTATCGACATAAGCCGGCATGCGCCCGGATGCCGCCTCGACGATGATGCGGCCTGTTGGGGTGGGTTTTACATCGCGCGGCCCGACCGGCGTCGAGGGATTGACGATCACCACCGGCAATCCCTGCCGCGCGAAGTCGCGCACCACCTCCTCGGCCATGAATTTGGAGCGCTTGTAGGGTCCGATGATGCCGTCGAGCGAGGAGAGCGTGGTCTCGTCCGCCGGTTTGCCGTCGCCCGCATGGCCCAGCGTCGCGACGCTGCTGGTATAGACGATACGCGCAACCCCGGCGTCCCGCGCCGCCGCCATCAGGTGCCGCGTGCCGTCGACATTGTCGGCATACATCACCTTGGGATCGCGCACCCACAGCCGGTAATTGGCCGCGACGTGATAGAGCGCGCCGCAGCCCGCGACGGCGGCGGCGAGGCTCGGCGGCTCGGTCAGCGAGCCGAACCGGATGTCGACGTTCAGGCCCTGCACGTTGCGCCGGTCGCTCGACGGGCGCAGCAGCACGCGCACCCGGCGCCCCTCGGCCAGGAGCGCACGGGCGACGGCCGCGCCCACGAAGCCGGACGCGCCGGTGACGAGCACGGGCTTGCCGATATCCGCCATGCTGTGCTGTAGGCCGCTCCTAGCCGACCGCTTCGCGCGGGACGCTCGCCGCGCGGTTGCCGAGGGACCGGCGCGCCACATCGCGCGCCTCGGAATCGAGCGCATAGATGTCGTCGAGGCTGCCGATGCCCCTTCCGGCCAACGCCTCGACCGTGCTTTCGACGATGCGGACAATGTCGAGGAAGCCGATGCGATGGTCGAGGAAGGCCGCCACCGCGATTTCGTTGGCCGCGTTGAGCACGCAGGGCGCGCCGCCGCCGGCGAGCAGCGCCGCGCGCGCCACGCGTAGCGCCGGGAAGCGCGCCGGGTCGGGCGCCTCGAAGGTAAGCTTCGCCACCTTGGCGAGATCGAGCTTGGGGCTTGGCGCCGGGATGCGCCGCGGCCAGCCCAGCGCGTTGGCGATCGGCGTGCGCATGTCGGGAGATCCCAGCTGCGCCAGCACCGAGCCGTCGCTGTAATAGACCAGGCCGTGGATCACCGATTGCGGATGCACGACGATTTCGATGCGTTCCGACGCAAGATCGAACAGATGATGCGCCTCGATCACCTCGAGGCCCTTGTTCATCATGGTGGCGGAATCGACCGAGATCTTGGCGCCCATGCTCCAGATCGGATGCGCCACCGCCTGCTCGGGCGTGACGTTCGCCATGTCGGCAAGCGCCCGCTCGCGGAACGGGCCGCCGCTGGCGGTGAGCACGATGCGATCGATGGCGTGTCCCTGCTCGGCGTCCAGCACCTGGAAGATTGCATTGTGCTCGCTGTCGACCGGCAGCAGCCGCGCGCCGCAACGCTTGGCCTCCGCCGTCACCAGCGATCCGGCACAGACCATCACTTCCTTGTTCGCCAGCGCCACCATCGCGCCGCGTCGCACCGCTTCGAGCGTCGGCGCCAGGCCGGCCGAGCCGACGATGGCGGCCATCACCCAATCGGCGGGCGCCGCACCGGCGGCGGCGACCGCGGCCGCGCCCGCGCCGGCCTCGATGCCGCTGCCCGACAGCGCGTCCTTCAACGCGCGATATTGCGCCTCGTCGGCGACGACGGCGAATTTCGCGTTGAGCCGGCGGGCCTGCGCCGCCAGCTTGTCGGCGCTGCGCAAGGCGACGAGCGCTTCGACCGCATAGGCGTCGCGGTCGGCCTCGATGAGCTCGACGGTGTTGCAGCCGACCGAGCCGGTCGATCCGAGGATCGTCACCCGGCGCGGAGCGGCCTTGTCACCCGGCATATGAAAGCGCTCCCAACCCGCGGGCGCCCTGCCGGCGCCGCTTACCCAACTCATTTTATTGATAAAGCCCGCGCTAGGCCCGCGTAAAGCTTATTCGGGACTTTTCTTTTGGCTTTCAAGGAGTTGGGCGACCCTATCGCGCAGGTGGAACAGGTGCCGGTCGCGGATGCCGAGCCCTTCGAGGCGGGCGGCGGTGTCGAAGAGATAATTCGCGCAGGCGCCGAGCGCGCCGCTGGCATGGGCGATGGCGTCGATCACCTTGTCCTCGGGCACCAGCCCGGCATAGCGCGGATGCGCGCGGTTGATGAGGAAGGCGATGGCCCAGCCGCGGCCGCCCTTCTGGGTGACGACGCGCAGCCAGCGCGGGCGATAGGCCGCGGTTATCATCTCGCGCCGCCACAGCAGCTCGAGCTCCTCCTGGGCGATGGGTTCGGCAATGCGATAGGCGAGGCCGCGGCAGGCGCCGCCCCGGTCCAGCCCGAGGACGAGGCCGGGCCGCGCGCTCGAGCCGCGCCCGAGATTGGTCCACAGGCAGAAGCGGCGGTGATAGCCATGCACGGTGGCGATGCGCTGCTCGACGAAATGGATCATCGGGTTCCAGATCAGCGAGCCATAGGCGAAGAGCCAGACATCGCCGCCGCCATCGGGCCGGGCCTTAAGGATCGCCTGAACGGATGCGCGGTGCTCCGCGTCGGTGATCAGCTTCGCCGTCGGATCGGCGACTTCGAGCAGCTTGCGCATGGTGCCGCTCAGCACCGCCTCGCGCGTCAGGCGGTGTGGGCTGGGGGGCGGCTCTTTCCCGGACATCCGAAAACGATAGCATCGCGTGCCCGCGCGCGGAACGGCGCCCGATGCAGGGCAGCCGCGCCAGCCCAGCGTAACAGGCGGCGGCTTGACAGGCGAAGGCGGCGCCCCAACTCTGCCGCCATGCCGGTAACCCTGACGCGCGACGGCGCGATCGCGCTGCTCATCATCGACAACCCGCCGGTCAACGCCATGGGCCACGCCGTGCGCGCGGCGCTCAAGGCACGGCTCGACGAGGCGGTGGCAAATCCCGAAGTGCAGGCGATCGTCCTCGCCTGCGCCGGCCGCACTTTCGTCGCCGGCGCCGACATCGCGGAATTCGGCAAGCCGCGCGCCGAGCCGCTGACCGCGACGCTGGCGGCGGCGCTGGAGCAAAGCCCGAAGCCGGTCGTCGCGGCACTCCACGGCACCGCGCTGGGCGGCGGGCTCGAGATCGCGCTCGGCTGCCATTGGCGCATCGCCGCCGCCGGGACGCGCCTGGGCCTGCCCGAGGTGAAGCTCGGCCTGTGCCCGGGCGGCGGCGGCACGCAACGCCTGCCCCGCGCCGTCGGCACGGCGCGGGCGCTGGAGATGATCGCCGGCGGCGAGATGATCGCGGCGCCGGTCGCGCTCGAGGCCGGGCTGATCGACGAGATCGCCGGCGGCGAGCTGCGCCCGGCCGCCATGGCCTTGGCGCGGCGCGTCCTGGCCGAGAAGCTGCCGATCCGGCGGCTCAGCGAGATCGGCGTCGCGGCGGAATCGCCCGACACTTTCGACGCCTTTCGCGACGCGATCCGCCAGCGCCAGCGCGGCCGCGAGGCGCCGCTGAAGGCGATCGACGCCGTCGCGGCGGCATCCCTGCCCTTCGCCGAAGGCATGGCGGTGGAGCGGGCGACTTTCGTCGAGCTGGAAGCGGGCGCGCAGTCCCGCGCGCTGCGCCACGCGTTCTTCGCCGAGCGCGAGACCGCAAAGGTGCCCGGCCTCGCCAGCGATCTGAAGCTGCGGGACATCGCGCGCGCCGCGGTGATCGGCGCCGGCACCATGGGCAGCGGCATCGCGCTGTGCTTCGCCCAGGCCGGCATACCGGTGACATTGATCGAAAGCGACCGCGCGGCGCTGGAGCGCGGCCTCGCCGCCTTGCGCCGCAGCGCCGAATCCCTGGCCAAGCGGCAGAGCTGGAATGCGGGCGCGGTCGAGCAGCGCCTGGCGCTGGTCGCGTCGGCGCTCGAGCTCGACGCCGCCGCCGATGCCGACATCGTCGTCGAGGCGGTGTTCGAGGAGCTCGACCTCAAGCGCCATGTCTTCGCGGCGCTCGACCGCATCGCCAAGCCGGGCGCCATCCTGACGACCAACACCTCGTACCAGGACGTCGACGCCATCGCCGCCGCGACCAAGCGGCCCGAAGACGTGCTCGGCCTGCATTTCTTCAGCCCGGCCCATGTCATGCGGCTGGTCGAAGTGGTGCGTACCAAGCGGACGGCGCCGGCGGTGCTGGCCTCGGCATTGGCGCTGGCGCGCAAGCTGAAAAAGCTGCCGGTGGTGGTGGGCGCGGCGCCGGGCTTCGTCGGCAACCGGCTGCTCTACGAGCGCTCGCGCGCGGCGGAGCTGCTGTTGCAGGAAGGCGCCTCGCCCGCCGAAATCGACAGGGCGATGGCCGGCTTCGGCTTTCCGATGGGGCCATTCGCGGCGTCGGACCTCGCCGGGCTCGACGTCTCGTTTCGCGCGCGCCGCGCCGCCGGGCAAAGCTCGCCGATCGCCGACGCCCTGGCCGAGGCCGGCCGCCACGGCCAGAAGACCGGCGCCGGCTATTACCGCTACGCGCCGGGCAGCCGCAAGCCTGAGCCCGACCCCGAAGCCGATGCGATCGTCGCGCGGGTGCGCAGCGCGCTGGGCGCCACGACGCGGCGCGATTTCACGGCCGCCGCCATCGTCGAGCGGCTGATCTATCCGATGGTCAACGAGGGCGCGCGGCTCCTGGAATCAGGCATCGCGCTGCGCCCCGGCGACATCGACATGGTCTGCATCCACGGCTACGGCTTTCCCGCCCAGCGCGGCGGGCCGATGTTCTATGCCGACGAAATCGACTTGCGCACGGTGCGCGACGCGCTTGACCGCCTGGCCCGCGCATCGGGCGATGCGGCGCTGGTGCCGGCGCCCCTGATCGAGCGCCGGCTCAAGGAAGGTCGCGGCTTCTTTTCCTAGCGCGCGCCGATATAGGCGATGCGCCACAGCGTGCCGGAGCCGTCGTCGCTCATGATCAGCGCACCGTCGGGCGCCACGGCCACGCCGACGGGGCACCCCCAGACATTGCCGTCCGCCGTCAAGAACCCGGTGACGAAATCCTCGTAGACGCCGGTCGGCACGCCGTCCCGCATGCGCACGCGGATCAGCTTGTAGCCGGTGCGCTTGTCGCGGTTCCACGAGCCGTGCAACGCCACGAAAACGTCGCCGCGATAGGCAGCGGGGAACTGGCCGCCGCCGTAGATCGTCAATCCCAGCGGCGCCGAATGCGGCTGGATCAGCACGTCGGGCAGCACAACCTTGCCGGCGAGCTCGGCATGCGGCGTGTCCTTGTGCCGCGGGTCGAGGTGGTCGCCGATATAGAACCAGGGCCAGCCGTAGAACGCGCCTTCCTTGACGCGGGTCACGTAATCGGGCGGCAGCTCGTCGCCCAGCCCGTCGCGCTCGTTGACCGAAGCGATCAGCGATTTCGAGGCCGGGTCGTAGGCGATGCCGACGGCGTTGCGCAGACCCGCGGCATAGACCCGCATATGGGTTCCGTCGGGATCGAAGGCGAGGATGTCGGCGCGATTCTTCTCATGCGCCTCGCCCTGCTCTTCGTCGTTGCTGCCCGAGCCGACGGTCACATAAAGCGTCTTGCCATCGGGCGCGAACGCCAGATTGCGCGTCCAGTGGCCGCCGCCGCTCGGCAAATCCTTGACGATTGTCTCGGGCTTGCCGCGCGCCGTGAGGTCGCCGTTGCGATAGGGAAAGCGGACGACCGAATCCTCGTTGCCGATATAGACGTATTGCGGGTCGGGGCCGGGCGGATAGAAGGCGATGCCGAATGGCCGCTCCAGCCCTTCGGCGAACACCGCTGCGTCGTTGACATGCTCCGTGCCCTTGGGTGCGCGGACGACGCGAATGCGCCCGGGCGCGCTTTCGGCGACGAAGATGTCGCCATTGGGCGCGGCGCGCAGCTCGCGCGGATTGTGGAGCCCGGTGAGGAATTCCGAGACGGTGAAGCCGGGCGGCGCCAGCGGCACGGCACCGGACGGCCGGGCGGCGACGCGCGGCGGATTGCTCGCCGAGCGCGTCGCATACGGCGCCGGCAGATCCTGCGGCGACAGATGATGCGTCAGGCCCGGCCGGCCGAGATCGTGGCCGCTCGGCGGCGGCGTCTGGGCGACCGCAACGGGCGCCCCCAGGAGCAGCGCGACGAGCGCAACGATGAAGCGGCGCATCCGAACCACCTAAATCTTGCCCCTTAGATTTTAAAAGCCTCCAGGGTCTCGGGCGCGAACAGCTCTTCCGGCTTGAGGCGACGCTGCGACAAGCCTTGCTCGTGGTGATAGCGCAGGAAGGTGTCGAGCGTGTGGCGATTGGGCTCGAGGCCGTAGGGCCACCAATCCTTGCCCATCAGGCGCTTGGTCTGCTCGAGCTCGGCGGTCTGCCAGGGCAGCATGGTCTTAGTCGAGGCGATCATGTCGAGCTCGGCATAGGCCTTCTGCTTGGCATGGGCGAAGGCCTTCAAGAGCGAGCGCGCCGCCCAGCGATTGGCCTCGTAGAGCTCGCGGCGCAGCACCAGCGTATGCATGATCGGGAAGATCCTGGTCTTCTTGAAATAGGCCTGCTCGATTTCGGCGAAATTCGGAAAGAGCCGCTTCACCTTGTCCGGTTCGGTATAGAAGGTCGAGGGCAGGCGCGGCGCGAACATCGCGTCGATCTCGCCGTCGGCGATCATGCGCGACAGCGTCTGCCGCGGGCCGATCGGCGCGACCTTGAACTTCGCCGGCAAATCGAGCTTCATCTTCTCCTCGCGGCCGGGCTCCTCCTCGCCGCCGGTGAGATACTGCATGCTCGACAGATCGACGCCGTATTCGTCGGCAAGAATGCCCTTCATCCAGACGATGGCGGTGAGCTGGTATTCCGGGTTGCCGATCCGCTTGCCGACGAGGTCCTTGGGCTCCTTGATGCCGCTCTTGGCCGAGACGGTGAAGCAGGAATGGCGGAACATGCGCGACGGGAAGACCGGAATGGCGACGAAATCCTTCTGCGCCTTCATCAGCGACATGCAATAGGAGGACAGCGACATTTCCGCCGCGTCGAATTCGCGGTTGCGCAGCATGCGGAAGAAGGTCTCTTCCACGACCAGCGGCAGCATGTTGAGGTCGATCCCCTCGGCCCGCACCGTGCCGTCGGACAGCGCCGCCGTCCGGTCGTAACCCCAGCAAGCTAGCGTCACCCGCAGTTTCGACATCCCTGCCCCTCGTTATGAAAATGGCGCGTGTCTCTCGGCGCGCCGGCGAACTATCATAGCCGGACCCGTCCAACAGAGGAGCAGATTCGATGAGCAACGTCACCCTGGCCGAGGCCTCGACCATCGTCGACAAGGCGCTGGAGCACGGCCGCGGCCAAAAATTCAAGGCGCTGACCGTCGCCGTGCTGGATTCCGGCGGGCACCTCGTGGCGTTCAAGCGCGAGGACAATTCGTCGATCCTGCGGTTCGAGATCGCCAGCGGCAAGGCCTGGGGCTGCCTCGGCATGGGCTTCGGCGGCCGGGAATTCGCCCGTCGCGTCGCGGCGGCACCGCATTTCATCGCCGCGCTGACCGCGGCCTCGGGCGGCCGCGTCGTCCCGGTGCCGGGCGGCGTCCTCATCCGGCGCGACGGCAAGATCGTCGGCGCGGTCGGCATCTCCGGCGATATCTCGGAGAACGACGAGGCCTGCGCCGTCGCCGGCATCAAGGCGGCGGGACTGGCGCCCGACACCGGCGAACCCGTCTGAAGCCGTCGATGAGCAAGGTCGTCCCCTTCCAGGTGCCGCCGCGCGCGCCGCCGGTCGAGCCGGAATTGCTGCGCTCGGCCGTCTTCCTGTTCGGCGAATATCTGGCGCGGCTCAAGGCCGAAACGCCCGAACCCGACGAGGACGGCGACGGGGAGGACAGCGGCGAGAAAACGCCCGAGATCGAGACGCGCGCCGTGCTCAATCTCTTCGCCGAGGAGCTGGGCACCGGCGTGGCGGTGACGCTGGCGCTTTTTCTGCGGGTCACCGCGCTGTTCCGCCTGCTGGCGGCCAATCCGGCGCTGGCGGGAATGGCGATGGACCCCGACGGCGACAACACGCTGGCGGAAGACGCGCTATTGGCCGCCGCGCGTCTCGACCTCTCGGTCAGGCGCGCGGGCAAGGAAGGCAGCGCCGATTTCGACGCCCGCGCCTTCCGCCAGGCGCTGATCCGCGACTAGGAACTCCCGAACGATCCGCGATGGACCCCGGATTCAATCCAGGATACCGTTCGCATGATGAATGCTGCGCGGTCGAGGATAGGAATCATCGTGCGAAAAGACATTGGGCTTGGCGGCGTCGTGGTCGTATCCGGTTTGCTCTTCTGCTTCACGCCTTGGGCGGCGGCGGCCGAGTACTCTGTCCAATTTGGCGAGCTTCGCGGGGCCGACCATCAAACCGTCCTGCCGACGAGCAATATAAAGCTGTGCGATAAATCGACCGGCTACCGGTTTGGGTACAAGATCGTTCCGCCAGGCAGCGGTTCGTATGAATATCACGCAATAATCTATTTGCCGGCGCCAGCGGCACAGATGGAATCAAAAAATTCGGTCATCAGCGAAGGAGGAAAACAGATTAAAACGGCGGCCAAGAACGTAATCGGCCCCAGCGTCGACGAGTTTGGGTTCGACAAGGGGGATCCGAGCGGTTCCTGGAAAATCGATGTCGTCGTTCAAAACTCAGTGGTTGCGACAATCAAGTTCGACGTTGCTGCTGCCGGTAGCTGTCCCTAGCCGCGCCGGCGCGCAAACCCAAATAGCTACTCGGCGGCCGGCGATTCTTCCGCCGCCATCGGCCGCGCCGCGCGGCGCAGCATCAGCAGCAGCGGCACCGAGACAATCGTGATCACCATGATCAGCAGGAAGACGTTGACGTAGGACTGCATCGCCGCCTGACGCGTCACCTCGCCGTTGAGCGCCGCAAGGCCGGCCGGCATATGGATGTTCCAATAGGCCTGCACCGACGGATCCATCAGCGCCGGATTATAGGGCGTCATCTTCTCGGCGAAGGATTGGTGGCCGATCTGGATGCCGCGCGCCAGCGCGCTCTCGACGAAGGAGATGCCGATGCTGGCGCCCAAATTGCGCACCAGGCTGAAGATGCCGGCGCCTTCGGTGCGCAATTTCGGATCGAGCGTCGCGAAGGTGATGGTGGTCAGCGGCACGAACAGGAACCCGAGGCCGAAGCCCTGCACCAGGCCGTTGACGATGATCGGCCATACATCCATGGCGAGGGTGAAGCCGGCCATCTGCCAGAGCGAATACGACGTCACGATGAAGCCGAAGAGCAGCATCAGGCGGTTGTCGACCTTGCCGGAAAGCCGGCCGACGATCAGCATCGCCGCCATGGTGGCGATACCGCGCGGCGCCAGCAGCAGCCCCGTCGTTACCGTCGGATAGTTGAGCAAATCGTGCAGGAAGGGCGGCATCAGCGCGAGCGTGCCGTAGAGCACGACACCGATGACCGAGATGAAGAAGCAGCCGACCACAAAATTGCGGTCCTTCAGCAGCGCGAGATTGAGAAAGGGATGCTCGGCGAGCGCGTTCCATACCGCGAAGACCCACAGGCAGGCGACGGCGAGGCCGCAATAGATTTGGATCTCGATCGAGCCGAACCAGTCCTTGAGCTCGCCGCGATCGAGCAGGAGCTGCGCCGCGCCCACCGCGATGCTCAGCATGGCGAAGCCGAAGAAATCGAACGGCCGGCCGCGACTCGTCGTGGTCTCGCTGAGAAAGCCGGAGATGCCGAGGAAGCAGAGAATGCCGATCGGCAGGTTGATATAGAACACCCAGCGCCAATTATAGGAATCGGTGAGCCAGCCGCCGAGGGTGGGGCCGAGGATCGGGCCGAGCATGATGCCGGCGCCCCAGATCGCCATCGCCTGGCCGTGCTTTTCGCGCGGATTGATGTCGAGCAGCACCGACTGCGACAGCGGCACCAGCGCCGCGCCGAAGACGCCCTGCATCAGGCGGAAGGCCACCATCTGGCCGATGCTGCCGGCGAGGCCGCACAGCACGGAAGCCGTCGTGAACCCCGCCACCGACAGCAGGAACAGCCGCTTGCGGCCGTAGCGCATGGCGAGCCAGCCGATCGGCGGCGTCGCCACCGCGGCGGCGACGATGTAGGAGGTCAGCACCCAGGCGACCTGGTCCTGCGCCACGGAAAAGCTGCCCTGCATGTTGGGCAGCGCGACATTGGCGATCGTGGTGTCGAGCGCCTGCATGATCGTCGCCAGCATGATCGAGACGGTGATGAAGCCGCGATGCGTCGGCGCGGCGCCGGCGCTGCCATCGGCCGGCGCGGTCATTGCGACGCTGCGCTGCCCGGCGCGCTCGGCGGCTTTGTCCAACCGAAGAGACGCGAATAGCCGGTGTCGACCTCGACGTTGGCGCTCATGCCCGCGCGCAACGGCCGCTCGGGATCCGGATTGTCGATGACGAGGCGCACCGGCAGGCGCTGCACCACCTTCACCCAATTGCCGGTCGCGTTCTGCGGCGGCAGCACGGAGAATTCGGCGCCGGTGCCCGGGCCGATGCTCTGGACATGCGCCTTGAACGTCCTGCCGGGATAAGTGTCGATGTCGATCGTGGCGACGTCGCCGGGCAGCAGATGCGTCAGGTCGGTTTCCTTGAAATTGGCCTCGATCCACACGCGGTCGGTGGTCACCAGCGCGAAGGCCGGCATGGCGGCGTTGAGATATTGGCCGACCGGCAGATTGGCGACCCGGGTGACGATGCCGTTGGCCGGCGCCGCGATCACGGTATGCGCGAGATCGAGCTCCGCCTGATCGAGCTGCGCCCTGGCCTGCCGCACCAGCGGATGCCGCTCGACATCGGCGGCGGTGTCGGCGCCGGCCGCGGGCGCGGCGCCCGCCGCCTGCTGGCGCGCGACGTCGAGCGCGTTCTTCGCCTCGTCGAGCCGCGCCTGCGAGGTGACGTGATTGGCGAAGAGCTGAAGCTGCCGGTCGTATTCGCGCTGGCGATAGGCGAGATTGTCGAGCGCCTGTCTGACCTGCAGCCGCGCGCTGTCGAGCTGCGCCTGGGCGCGCGCGACGGCGATTTGGTACGGCCGGTCGTCGAGCCGGAACAGCACGTCGCCGGCATGGACGTATTGGTTGTCGGCGACCTCGATGGCGACGATGCGGCCGCCGACGTCGCCGCTGACGGCGATCTTGTCGGATTGCACATAGGCGTCGTCGGTCGACATGGTGCGGCCGCCGGTGACATAGAGATAAGCCGCGACCAGCAGCACCGCGACCGGCCCGGCGAGCAGCAGCGGCAGGCGCCACTGCGCGCGGTGGCGGTTCCACCACCGCTTGAAGCGGGCGCTCCATTCGGCGCGGGCGCGCTTGAGATCGGCGGTGGCGAGGCTCATCGCGCTTCTCCCGCGACGGCGGCAGGCGGCAATCCGAGCGCCGGTTTTTCCGAAAGGTTGCGCCGCACGCGCAGCAGCATGTCGAGCAGGCTGTCGCGCTCCGCCGCGCTCAGCCCGTCGAGCGCCTCGCCGCGCGTCTCCAATCCGACCGCGTACATGCGCTCGAACACCGGCTTGGCCTTGGCGGTCATATAGACCAGCCGCGCGCGCCGGTCGGCCGGATCGGCGCGGCGCTCGACCCAGCCCGCCTGCTCCATGCGGTCGATGAGCCGGGCGAGCGAGATCGGCTCGATCTCGAGCATGTCGGCGAGGCGGGCCTGGTTCATCCCTTCGCTCACCGCGAGGCGGAACAGCACCTGGCATTGCGCGCGCGACAGGCCGATGGCGCGCGCCTTCTGGTCGAAGCGCTTGCCGAGAAGCCGCGCGGCTTCGTGCAGCACGAAGCCGAAGGCCCGGTCGAGATCCTGTTCTGTCATAAGCGCAACTATAATAAGCAGGCTTATTAATTACAAGGCTGGAAAACAAAGCGATTCCAGTGCCTTAGGCGCCGGGCATCAGCCCCGCGCCGTTGACGTGCAGCACCTGGCCGCTGATGAAGCCCGCGCCGGGGCCGAGCAGGAACAGGATCGGGCCGACCATGTCCTCGGCCACCGCCATGCGGCCGGCCGGCGTCTGCAGCGCATAGGCGGCGCGGTCGATGCGCGGTCGCGAATTGGACGCATCGGGCACGCGGCCGGTGCCGCCCTCGTGGAAGGCGGTGTCGACCGCACCGGGTGCGATGACGTTGGCCCGGATCGCCGGCGCCGCCTCATGCGCGATGACCTTGGTGAAGGCGACGACCGCCGCCTTGGCCGCCGAATAGGGCGCGAAGCCCGGCCGCACCCGCACACCGAGGCCGGACGAGATGTTGACGATCGCCGGCGATCCCCCCGCCCGCGCTGACGCCTTGAGCAAGGGCAGCGCCGCGCGGCAGGCGAGATAGGTGGTCTTGAGGCTGCCGTCGAGCGTCTCCTGCCATTCGGCCGGCGACAGCTCGTCGAAACCAACGTGGCGATTGGCGAAGCCGGCGAGATTGACGAGGCCGTCGAGCCTGCCGCCGAACGCCTTGTTGACGCGCGCGAAGGCGGATTTCACCTGCGCCTCGTCGGTCGCGTCGAGCGCCGCCGAAAGGACGACGCCGTCGGGCGGCGGCGATTCCTTCAGCGAGCGCGGCAAATCGAGCGCCGCCACCTTCAGGCCGATGCCGATTGCCGCTTGCGTCACGGCGCGGCCGATGCCGCCGCAGGCGCCGACGATGGCGAGGGTCGCTCCCCGCGGCGGCGCCAATCGCGCGAAGTCGGTCTCGGCCATGGCAATCCCCAAAGAAAAAGGTCCGGCGAAGATCGCCGGACCTTTGCCGTCCGTCAACCGGCGGCGCTATTCAGCCGCGGCGTCGAGCACTTCGCGCTGCCCCAGCCCCAGACCCTTGAAGCGGGTGTGGTAGAGCTTGGTCAGCGTGCAGGCGGCGACGAAGCCGATGACGCTCGGGATCGTCCACAGCAGGAAAAGCTGCTGCAACGCCAAATGCTGCGCCACGAGATAGCCGCCGAGGATCGGACCGACGATCGAGCCGAAGCGGCCGACGCCGAAGGCCCAGCCCGAGCCGTTGGCGCGGATCGCCGTCGGATAGATCATGCCCGAAGCCGCGTTGATGCCGAACTGCAGGCCGAGAACGGCGAAGCCCGCCACGAAGGCGGCGATCAGCACGCCGGTTTGCGACTTGTCGGCGAAGTAGCCGATCGACGCGATCGCCGGAATCGCCAGCGCGAAGAGCACGCAGACCGGGGCAAAGCCCTTCTTGTCCATCGGCCGCGCCAGCACCAACCCGCCGACCGTGCCGCCGATCTGAATGAGCGTCGTCGCCAGCGCGGCGGCATCTGGGCTCAGCGCGTTGTTGGCCTTGAGGATGGTGGGCATCCAGCTCACCATGAAAAAGAACCCCATTAGGTTCATGCAGAAGCACAGCCAGAGCAGCGGCGTGATGACGGCAAGGCCGCCCTTGAACAAATGATGCGGCGAGAGGCTCTTCGAGCTTTTGCCCTCGTCGGCGATGATGAACTGCGTCTGGGCGTCGACCGCGATGTCGGGCGCGAGCCGCTTGATCAGCTTCTCCGCCCGCGCGCGCTTGTCGCGCACGACCAGATATTTCAGCGATTCTGGCAGGAAGAAATAGGCCAGTGCCGCCATCGCGATCGGCAGCACGCCGCCGATCCAGAACAGCATCTGCCAGCCATATTGGGGCACGAGATAGATCGAGACCCAGCCCGGCACGGCGCCGCCGAGCGTGACACCGACGAACATCACGATGATCATGGTGGCGCGGACGCGGCGCGGCGCGTATTCGGCGTTGAGCGCGATCAAATTCGGCATCATGCCGCCGATGCCGATGCCGGCAAGAAAGCGCAGAGCGCGCAATTCCTCGATCGAGGTTGCCCAGACGCAGGCAAGGGTGAAGATTCCGAAGATGACGCTCGACAGCATGGTCGCGGTCTTGCGGCCCAAGCGGTCGCCGATATAGCCGAGCCCCGGCGCCCCGAACAGCATGCCGAAGAGGCTGGCGCTGAACAGCAGGCCCATATACGGGCCCGGATTGGCGATGCCGAAGGCCTTCATCAGCGGCGGCCCGGCGAAGGCGATCGCCGAGATGTCGTAACCGTCGAAGATGATGATGACGAACGACAGGACGAGCAACGACCAGCTGAAGCCGTCCAGGCGGCGCTGGTCGATGACGCGCGCAACGTCGATGGTATTGGCGGTAGCCATTTTCCCCCCTAGGCCGCGCGCATCGGCGGCACTGATTCTCTTTTTTTGATTATCGGCCCCGCTTGGGCAACCGTCAAATTGGGATTGGGCCCACCATCCGGGCCGCGTTGTGCGCCGATTTCCGGGGGGTATATAGTGGCGCCATGGAACTGCTCCTGCCCATCCTGGTGGCCATCGGCATGCTGGCGACGCTCGGCACGCTGCTTCTCGGGATCGTCACCATGGCCAAGGGCGGCAATCCCCAGCGCTCCAACCGGTTCATGCGCTACCGCATCTGGCTGCAGGGCGGCACGCTGCTGCTCTTCGTCATCTTCATGATGCTCTACCGGCGCTGAGCGCCACGCGATGTCGCGCATCTATACCCGCACCGGCGATCGGGGCGAGACCGGGCTCGGCGACGGCAGCCGCGTCGCGAAAGCGAGCCCGCGGGTCGAGACCTACGGCACGGTGGACGAGGCCAACGCGACAATCGGCCTGGCGCGGCTCCACGCCAAGGGCGCCGCCGATGCGATGCTGGCGCGCATCCAGAACGAGCTTTTCGACCTCGGCGCCGATCTGGCGGAAGCGCGCGGCAAGCTGGACAAGATACCCCGCATCGGCGCCTCCCAGGTGGCGCGGCTCGAAAGCGAGATCGACGCGCTGGAAAAGGGGCTGAAGCCGCTGACTAACTTCGTGCTGCCGGGCGGCACGCCCCTCGCCGCGTCGCTCCATCTCGGCCGCACAATCGTGCGCCGCGCCGAGCGCCTGCTCGCGGCGCTGGCCCTGAAGGAGCCGGTCAATCCCGAGGCGGTCAAATACCTCAACCGGCTTTCCGATCATCTCTTCGTCCTCTCCCGTCACGCCAATGCGCGGGGCAAGAAGGACGTGCTGTGGCGGCCCGGCGCCACGCGTTAGGCCACCGACGCCGCGGCGGCGCCGCATGACGCTTCGGTGACATGAAGCCCTTGCCTTGGCATTGTGCGCATGCACAATCGCTGCCGCATTGCAGCAAGAGGAAGCCGGCCGGCCTTCCATGAAAATCCTCGTCGCCGTCAAGCGGGTGATCGACTTCAACGTCAAGATCCGGGTCAAGGCCGACCGGAGCGGCGTCGAAACGGCGAACGTCAAGATGTCGATGAACCCGTTCGACGAGATCGCGGTCGAGGAGGCGGTGCGCCTCAAGGAGGCCGGCATCGCCAAGGAGATCGTCGCGGTCTCGATGGGACCGCAGAACTGCCAAGAAACCATCCGCACTGCCCTCGCCATGGGCGCCGATCGCGGCCTCCACGTGCTGACCGATCTGGCGCTCGAGCCCCTTGGGGTGGCAAAGCTGCTCAAGGCGATCGTCGCCAAGGAACAGCCCCAACTCGTCATCCTCGGCAAGCAGGCGATCGACGACGATTGCAACCAGACCGGCCAGATGCTGGCCGCCTTGCTCGGCTGGGGCCAGGCGACCTTCGCCTCCAAGCTCGCCATCGCCGGCGGCAAGGCAAAGGTGGCGCGCGAGGTCGATGGCGGGCTGGAGACGGTCGAGCTCACGCTGCCGACGGTGGTCACCACCGACCTTCGGCTCAACGAGCCGCGCTATGCCTCGCTGCCCAACATCATGAAGGCGAAGAAGAAGACCATCGAGCAGACGACGCCCGAGGCGCTCGGCGTCGATGCCAGGCCGCGGCTCCAGATCCTCAAGGTCGAGGAGCCGCCGCGCCGCCAGGGCGGCAAGAAGGTCGCATCCGTCGAGGAGTTGGTCGACAAGCTGCGCAACGAGGCGCGGGTGATCGGATGAGAATCCTGGTCGTCGCCGAGCATGACAACAAAAGCCTGAAGCCGGCGACGCTCAACACCGTCGCGGCAGCGGCGAAGATCGGCGGCGATATCGATGTGCTGGTGGCGGGATCCGATTGCGCCGCCGTTGCCGACGCCGCCGCCAGGATCGCCGGCGTCAAGAAGGTGCGGCTCGCCGAGAATACGGTTTACGCGCATCCACTGGCCGAGGATCTGGCGAATTTGGTCCTGTCGCACGCCAAAAATTACACGCACGTGCTGGCGCCGGCGACGACCTTCGGCAAGAATTTCATGCCACGCGTCGCGGCGCTGCTCGACGTGGCGCAGATTTCCGACATCAGCGGCGTGATCGACGCCGATACCTTCGAAAGACCGATCTATGCCGGCAATGCCGTCGCCACGGTGAAATCGGCCGATCTGGTCAAGATCGTCACCGTGCGCGCGACGGCGTTTCCCGCCGCGCCGGCGGGCGGCGGCGGCGCCATCGAAAAGGTCGATGCGGCGGGTTCGTCCGGCCTCGCGCGCTACGTCGGCGCGGAACTGGCGAAAAGCGAGCGGCCGGAGCTGACGGCGGCGCGCATCATCGTCTCGGGTGGCCGCGGGCTGCAATCGGGCGAGAACTTCAAAATGCTGGAAAGCCTGGCCGACAAATTGGGCGCGGCGGTGGGCGCGTCGCGCGCGGCGGTCGATGCCGGCTTCGTGCCGAACGATTACCAGGTCGGCCAGACCGGCAAGATCGTCGCCCCGGAACTCTATATTGCCGTCGGCATCTCGGGCGCCATCCAGCATCTTGCCGGCATGAAGGATTCCAAGGTGATCGTCGCCATCAACAAGGACGAAGAGGCGCCGATCTTCCAGATCGCGGATTACGGATTGGTGGGCGATCTCTTCGAGATCGTGCCTGCATTGGACAAGGCGCTCGCGAAGCCGGGCGCGCATTGAAGGAGATCGTCATGGCCATGGAACAACCAATCGACATCAAGCGAATCGGCATCATCGGCGCCGGGCAAATGGGCAGCGGCATCGCGCATGTTGCGGCGCTCGCCGGCTATGACATCCGGATCATCGACGCCGACCCGAAGGCCGTCGAGCGCGCGCTCGGCACAATCGACAAGAACATGACGCGACAGATGAAGAGCGGCAAGATCACGGAAGGCGACAAGGCCGCCGCGCTGAAGCGCATCAAGACCGGCACCGGCTACGAGTTGCTGTCGGATTGCGACGTGGTGATCGAGGCCGCGGTCGAGAAAGAGGACATCAAGCGCGAGATCTTCAAGAAGCTGGTGCCGCATCTCAAGGCGTCGGCGATCGTCGCCTCCAACACCTCGTCGATCTCGATCACCCGCCTCGCCGCCGCCACCGACCGGCCGGCCCGCTTCATCGGCATGCATTTCATGAACCCGGTGCCGGTGATGACGCTGGTCGAGCTGATCCGCGGCATCGCGACCGACGAGCCGACCTTCGCCGCGGTGCGCGAGCTGTCGATCAAGCTCGGCAAGACCCCCGTCGCGGCGGAGGATTTTCCCGCCTTCATCGTCAACCGCATCCTGCTGCCGATGATCAACGAGGCGGTCTATACGCTCTATGAGGGCGTCGGCTCGGTCGAGGCGATCGACACGGCGATGAAGCTGGGCGCCAACCACCCGATGGGGCCGCTCGAGCTCGCCGATTTCATCGGCTTGGATACCTGTCTCTCGGTGATGCAGGTGCTCTACGAGGGCCTGGCTGATTCGAAGTACCGGCCCTGCCCGCTGCTGGTCAAATACGTCGAGGCCGGCTGGCTCGGCCGCAAGGCCGGGCGCGGGTTCTACGACTATCGCGGCGCCAAGCCGGTGCCGACACGGTGACGTTAGCGTGACGTTGCAGGGCGGGCCGATTTATGGCTTTATCGCGGAAAGGGCGGCACGACCAAAGGTCGCCAAAGCGGAGGCTGGTTGTCGTCTTCTCCCGATAATTGCCCGGCGCTGGTGCTCAATGCGGATTTCCGGCCGCTGAGCTACTTTCCCCTGTCGCTCTGGTCCTGGCAGGAAACCGTCAAGGCGGTCTGCCTCGACCGGGTCAGCGTCGTCTCCCAATACGACCGCGTCGTGCGCAGCCCGTCCTTCGAGATGCGCCTGCCGAGCGTGATCTCGCTCAAGGCCTACATCGCGATGTCGCGGCGGCCGGCCTTCACGCGGTTCAACGTCTTCCTGCGCGACAAATTCGTCTGCCAGTATTGCGGCGAGGATTTTCCGTCGCATTACCTGACCTTCGACCATGTCGTGCCGCGCTCGCGCGGCGGCCACACGACATGGGAAAACGTCGTCACCGCCTGCTCGACCTGCAATCTATTGAAGGGCAACCGCGTCCCGGCCGAGAGCGGGCTCTATCCGCGGCACGAGCCGTTCCAGCCCTCGACGCGAATCCTGCGCGAGAACGGCCGCGCCTTCCCGCCCAACTTTTTGCATCAAAGCTGGCGCGACTTCCTCTACTGGGACACCGTGCTCGAGCCGAGCTGAGCCGAACTACTCGGAGGTCTCGCGCAGCGGAATGCTGAAGGTCGGCGTGAGGTCGCGCGCCATGCCGATATTGCTCGAGGTCGGGCCGGTCGCGTTCACCGCGCTGACGTCGCTGTTGATGGCCCGCGGGGTCGAATTGACCGGCGCGCCGCCGCAGCCCGCGAGGGCGGCGGTCGCGATGACGGACATGACGGCGAGGACGATCGTGCGTTTGTTGAGCTGCATGGTTCTCCTCCGTACAGAGGGGACGATCTCTGGGGTTCAGGGTTAGGCGTCGAATGTGATGGCAATGTGTCCGCGGGCTGCGGCATTGCGGCAGCCACAGCCTGGTCACCCGCCGCCACGGGATTGCCACAGGTAGGATGGAAATTGAGGATATGAGCCTGCTGCGCCACATCCGGCTGTGCAACGAATGGAACGCAGCGGATTTCGTGCCTTTCATGCATGAGGCGGCGCGGGTCGGGTGGATCAGGCGCGCAAACGCCGAGCGCCTGGCGGGCTTTCCGAAAGTGTTCGAGGTCTCCCGCGAGCGCGTGCGGCTGATCGCCGCCGGCGACCGCGCCGCCCTCACCCGGGCGATCGACGACGCCACCGATGCGCTGGTCGCCGACGGCGCCATCCCGAAATGGCGCCAGGAATATTTCGCGGTCGCCGCGCGCTGGGGCGCTGCGCCGCGCTTCGATCTCGACCGCGGCGCCGTGCCGTTCTTCGGCGTGCGCGCCTATGGCGTGCATCTCAACGGCTGGCGGCGCGACGGCGGCAAGCTCCGGCAATGGATCGGCCGCCGCGCCGCGGGCAAGATGATCGCGCCGGACAAGCTCGACAATCTCGTGGCCGGCGGCATCGGGGGGGATTACGGGCTGGAAAAGACGCTGTTCAAGGAGGCCGAGGAAGAAGCCTCGATGCCGGAAGTTCTCACCGCGCGCGCCGTCGCGGTCGGCGCCGTGACCTATCGCATGGCGACGGAGGACGGCGTGCGCGACGACATCCTCTTCCTCTACGATTGCGAGACGCCGCCGGATTTCACGCCGCGCAACGCCGACGGCGAGATCGTCTCCTTCGCCTTGATGGATGCCGAGGATGTCGTCGAACGCATGCGCCGCACCGACGATTTCAAGTTCAACGTCAATCTGGTCAATATCGATTTCGCGCTGCGCCACGGCGTCGTGCCGCCGGGCGATCCGGAATATCTCGATCTCGTCACCGGCCTGCACCGGCCCTTGGACTGAGCGGAGACTGGACATGCTGATTCAATGCAGGGAATGCACCGGCCGGGTCAGCACCAATGCGCGCTGGTGCCCGCATTGCGGCGCGCGCCATTTCCGCCGCCCGTCCTGGGTCAAATGGCTGATTATTTTCGTCATCCTCGCGACCGCCTATTGGTGGCTGCCGCCCGCGGCAGCCTTCGCCTATTGGGGCTCGAAACACGTCATCGCCTTCGCCGTCAATTGGTGGGCGAATGGCGGCCCGCCGTAACGTTTCCGGCTAAGTCGAGAATTTCGGCGGCGCTTTTGCCGCTCGCGCGCAGCGCGCGGATGGTCAGCGCCTGGTCGCGCTTGGCGAAGCGCCGGCCGGCCGCGTCGGTCAGCAGCTTATGATGCCGATAGCGCGGCACCGGCAGGTCGAGCAGCGCCTGCAACAGGCGGTGGACATCGGTCGCGGCAAAAAGATCGACGCCGCGCGTCACCAGTGTCACGCCCTGGAGCGCGTCGTCCACGGTGACGGCAAGATGGTACGATGTCGGCGAATCCTTCCGCGCCAGCACGGCGTCGCCCTGCGCCGCCGCATCGGCGGCGATCCGGCCGGCGCCGTCATCCTCCCAGAACAGCGTCCCGGTCCGCGCCGCCGCCTTCGCGACATCAAGCCGCAAGGCATAGGGCGTGCCGGTGGCTAACCGCCGCTCGCGCTCGGCAGGCGACTGACCGCGGCAGGTGCCGGGATAAGGCGCCCCGTCGAAACCGTGCGGCGCCGCATCGGCGCCCCGGATTTCGGCCTGGATTGCGGCGCGGGTGCAGAAGCAGGGATAGAGCAGGCTCCGGGATTCGAGCTTCGCCAGGGCTTGGCGGTAATCCGCCATGTGCTCCGACTGCCGCCGCACCGGGCCGTCCCAGGCAATCCCCAGCCAGGTCAAATCCTCAACGATCGCATCGACGAATTCCGCGCGGCAGCGGCCGGCATCGATGTCCTCGATGCGCACCAGGAATTTTCCGCCGGCCTCCTGCGCCGCGCGGAACCCGGCGAGCGCCGAATGGACATGGCCGAGATGCAAAAGCCCGGTCGGGCTCGGCGCGAAGCGGGTGACGAGGCTCATGCGGGCATTTATAACCCGGACATCCTCCTCACCCTACCTCTCCGCCAATCGAGGAGAGCGAAGAAAGGCGTCCGATGACCGAACTACCGCGCCTGACCGGACCGTCGCTCAAACCGACTTCCGGCGGAAAGCCCGCCAGCCTCGTCGTGCTGCTGCACGGCGTCGGCGCCGACGGCAACGATCTGATCGGCCTCGCGCCCTACTGGGCGCCGCTGCTGCCCGACACCGAGTTCCTGTCGCCGGACGCGCCCTTCCCCTGCGACATGGCGCCCCACGGCCGCCAATGGTTCAGCCTCGCCGACCGCTCGCCGGCACCGATCCTCGCCGGCGTGAAAAAGGCCGCGCCGATCCTCGACCGCTTCCTCGACGAGGCGCTTGCCGAGCGCGGCCTCGATGATTCACGCCTGGCGCTGGTCGGATTCTCGCAGGGCACGATGATGTCGCTCTATGTGGGCCTGCGCCGTGCCAAGACGCCGGCCGGCATCGTCGGCTATTCGGGCGCGCTGGTGGCGCCCCAATTGCTGGCGGGCGAAATCCGCGCGCGGCCGCCGGTGCTGCTGGTGCATGGCACGGAAGACCCGATCGTGCCCGTCGCGGCGCTGGGCACGGCGGTCAAGGCGCTCGATGCTTCGGGCATCAAGGTCGAATCCCTGGCGTCGCCCGGCATCGGCCACTCGATCGACGAGCAAGGCTTGACACGCGGCGGCGAATTCCTGCGCGGCGTTTTAAAGCGCTAAGGCGTCTTCGCCTCGATGAACGCGCGCAGCCGCGCGACCATCGCCGGCGAATCCCAATCGGCGGCGCCTTCGAGCTTGAACGCCACCTTGCCGTCGCGGCCGATCAGCAGCGTAGTCGGCAGGCCCTGGACGCCGAAGGCCTTGATCGCCGCATCCGTCGCGTCGAGATAGACGGCGAGATCCCCGACCGCGACCCGCGCCAGGAACGGCTCGACCGCCGCCGCGCCGCTGCGGTCCTCCGAGATCGCCAGGATGGCGAGGTCGCCGCCAAGCTGCGCCTGGAGCCGGCCGAGCGACGGCATCTCCTCGATGCAGGGGCCGCACCAGGTGGCCCAGAGATTGACCAGGACCGGCCGGCCGGTGAAATCGGCCAGACGTTTCGGCTCGCCCCGGCGGGTGGTAAAGCCGAGGTCCGGCGCTGGCAGCTTGGGTTCGAGCGGGGTAAGCTGCCCGATGGGCAGCGTCGCTTGCGCCCGAATCGTGTCCGGCACGGGGATGGTTCGGGGGTGCCCGGCGCGGTAATAGAGCAGCGCGGCCAGCGCCACGCCGCACAGGACGAGCAGGACCGAAAGACCGCGCATGAGCCACTTCACCTTGCAATCCCCCACCCCGGTCGCGCGGACGCCATGAAAGCCAAGCGGAGCGCCGGCAAATCCGCCAATGCGGCGCGCGGCGGCAGGCTTTCCGGCCGTCCTTCCGATATCATGCAGTGCATCAATACCTCGATCGGTTTCGACCGGCGCCTCGCCGCCCAGGACATCGCCGGGTCGCTCGCGCATTGCGCCATGCTGGTGGCGAAGCGGATCGTCTCGGCTGAGGATGGCGAGGCGATCGCGCGCGGTCTAGAAAAAATCCGCCGCGAGATCGAAAAGGGCGCCTTCCCCTTCCGCACCGAGCACGAGGACATTCACCTCAATATCGAGGCGCGGCTCGGCGAGCTGATCGGCCCGGCCGCCGGCCGGCTGCACACCGCGCGCTCGCGCAACGACCAGGTGGCGACCGGTCTCCGCCTGTGGGTGCGCGACGCGATCGACCGGCTCGACCGCCGGATGGCGCAGCTCCAATCGGCGCTGATCGGCCAGGCGCAAAAGCACGCCGCGACGATCATGCCGGGCTTCACCCATCTGCAAACCGCGCAGCCGATCACCTTCGGTCACCATCTCCTCGCCTATGTCGAGATGCTCGGCCGCGACCGCGGGCGGCTGGCGGATTGCCGCAAGCGGCTCAATGAATCGCCCCTGGGCGCGGGTGCGCTGGCCGGCACCTCCTTTCCGATCGACCGCGCGCACACGGCAAAGGCGCTCGGCTTCGACCGGCCGGCGGCCAATTCACTCGACGCCGTCTCCGACCGCGATTTCGTGCTCGAATTCCTGGCATCGGCGTCCATCGCCGGCATGCATCTGTCGCGCTTCGCCGAGGAGATCGTGCTCTGGCTGTCGGCGCCGTTCGGCTTCATCCGGCTGTCGGACGCCTTCACCACCGGCAGCTCGATGATGCCGCAGAAGCGCAACCCCGACGCGGCCGAGCTCGTCCGCGCCAAGACCGGCCGCTTCCTGGGGTCTTTTGTTGCGCTGATGACGGTGATGAAAGCCCTCCCGCTTGCCTATTCTAAGGACATGCAGGAGGACAAGATTCCGGTCTTCGAGTCGGCCGACACGCTGGAGCTGTGCCTCGCGGCAACAACAGGCATGGTCGGCGACCTCGCCGTCGACAAGCGGGCGATGCGCCGCGCCGCCGAGAGCGGCTACAGCACGGCGACCGACCTGGCCGATTGGCTGACGCGCGAGCTGGCGCTGCCGTTCCGCGAGGCGCACCGCATCGCCGGCGCGCTGGTCGGCCGCGCCGAAAAGCGCGGCGTGCCGCTTGCCGAACTTTCGCTCGCGGAGCTGCGCAAGGTCGAGCCCCGCCTCACCGAGGCCGTCCGCCGGCTGCTCACCGTCGAGAAATCGGTCGCCAGCCGCGCCAGCTTCGGCGGCACGGCGCCGGCCAACGTCGCGGCCGCCGCCAAGGCGGCGCGCGTGCGGTTTATCGAAAAGAAGGCGAAATGACCCTCCTTTCCAGAAGCGGAATTACCGTCGCGGCGCTGGCGGCGCTGCTGTGCCTGGCGGGCTGCGGCAAGAAGGCCCTGCCGCAGGCGCCTGCCGACCAGCCGCAGACCCAGCAATTTCTATATCCGCGCGTCTATCCGGGCGAGCTGCCTGCCGCCGCGCCCCCGTCGCCGGAGGCGCGATAGCGCCCGTGAATCCGGCACCGCATTCCGAAGCGCCCGACTTCGCCTACCGCGCGGGCGAATTGCATGCCGAGGATGTCGCCTTGCAGCGCATCGCCGAGCAGGTCGGCACGCCGTTCTATTGCTATTCCTCGAGCGCGATCGAGCGGCAGTACCGACGTTTCGCCGCGGCCTTCGCCGACCAGCAGGCGACAATCTGCTATTCGATCAAGGCGAACTCGAACCTGGCGGTGATCGCAACGCTGGCGCGGCTCGGCGCGGACGCCGACGTGGTGTCCGAAGGCGAGCTGCGCCGCGCCGTCGCGGCCGGGATTCCGCCCGGCAAGATAATTTTCTCCGGCATCGGCAAGACCGCGGGCGAGCTCGCCTTCGCCCTGGAACAGGGCGTGCGCCAGATCAACGTCGAATCGCTGCCGGAACTCGAGGCCTTGAGCCGGGTGGCGGAGCGGCTGGGCCGGCGCGCGCCCGTCGCCATCCGCGTCAATCCGGACGTCGACGCGCGCACCCACGCGAAGATCGCGACCGGCAAGAAGGAAGACAAATTCGGCATCGACCTGGTGCATGCGCCCGCGGCGTTCCGCGCGGCAATCCAGATGCGGAACATCGATCTGGTCGGCATGGCCGTGCATATCGGCTCGCAGCTCACCGCGCTCGGCCCATTCGAGATCGCCTTTTCGCGCATTTTCGAGCTCTTCCGGACCTTGCGCGCTGAGGGCTTCGCGCTGAAGCGGCTCGATCTGGGCGGCGGCATCGGCATCCGCTATCGCGACGAGACGCCGCCGGCGATCGAGGATTACGCGCTGCTGGTGCGGCGCCTGACGGCGAGCCTCGACATCGAGCTGGCCTTCGAGCCGGGGCGCTTCATCGTCGGCAATGCCGGCGTGCTGGTGTCGCGCGTGCTCTACCTCAAGGAAGGCGTCACCCGCCGCTTCCTCGTCATCGACGCGGCGATGAACGATCTGCTGCGCCCGGCGCTATACGATTCCTGGCACGCCATCGTCCCGGTGCGCGAACCGGCGGCGCATGCCGCGCGCCTGGCGCAAAGCGTTGTCGGGCCGGTCTGCGAGACCGGGGATGCCTTCGCGTTGGATCGGGAATTGCCGGTGCTCAAATCGGGCGATTTGGTGGCACTCTTCTCGGCCGGCGCCTATGGCGCGGTGATGAGTTCGAGCTACAATACGCGGCCGCTGGTGCCCGAGGTGCTGGTGCGCGGCGGCGAGATCGCGGTGATCCGGCCGCGGCCGAGCTACGAGGACTTGCTCGCGCAGGATCGCATGGCGCCCTGGCTCGCCGGAGGCTGAGCACCGTAGAGGACGGGCATGGCGGAAAACCGCGAACCCGATTTTAAGACGCAGCTGAATGCGGCGCGCGTCGCGCTGCTGTGGGAGCGGCTGTGGCCGGCGCTGTTCGCCGCGATCCTGGTGGTCGGCGTTTTCCTGGCGCTGGCGCTGTTCGACCTGCCGCCCCGCCTGCCCGCCTGGGGCCATGCCGCGCTGCTCGCGCTCTTCGCCGCCGGGCTGATCGTGTCGCTGGTTCTGGCGGTGCGCGAGTTTCGCCTGCCGTCGCGCGCGGCGGCGCGCCGCCGGCTCGAGACCGCGAGCGGCCTCGCGCATCGGCCGCTGGCGGCGCTCGAGGATCGGCTGGCCGGCGCCGACGACGGCGCCACCGCGCTGCTCTGGCAGGCGCATCGCCGGCGCATGGCCGAGGCGGCGCGGCATCTCCGAATCGGCACGCCGCGCGCCGGCTGGCTGCGGCGCGACCCCTATGCGCTGCGCGCGGCGCTCGGCCTGGTGCTATTGCTCAGTGCCATCGATGCGGGAAGCGACGCCCTGCCGCGCATCGGCCGGGCCTTGAACCCCGCGCTGTCCTTCGGCGGCGCGGGCGCCGGCACGGCGCTCGATATCTGGATCACGCCGCCGCAATACACCGGGCTGGCGCCGCAATTCCTGCCGGCGCAGCCCGGCGGCGCGCCGGTCGCCGTGCCGGTCGGCAGCGCCGTCCTGGCGCAGGTGCATGGCGGCGGCGCGCTGCCGAAGCTGGTGATCGACGGGAAATCGACGGCGATGACCCGGATCGATTCCGGTAACTTCAAGGGCGAGGCGACGATCCAATCCGGCAGCCGCCTCGCGGTCGAGCAGGGCTGGAGCACGCTGGGCTCTTGGCCGATCAAGCTGGTGCCCGATCTGCCGCCGACCGTGGCCTTCGCCACGCCGCCGCAAGCCACCGCGCGCGCCGCGCTGCGGCTCGAATATTCCGCGCAGGACGATTACGGCGTCGAAGGCGTCAAGGCGGTGATCCGCCGGCCGGGCGACCCGTCGGGCGAAACGCTGAGCGTCGATCTGCCGCTGCCCGACCAGCATTTGAAGAAGGCCGCGGGGGCGAGCTTCAACGATTTGACCGCGAGCCCCTGGGCCGGTCTGCCGGTGCAGGTGACGCTGGTCGCCACCGACGCGCTCGGCCAGAGCGGCGAAAGCGAAACCATCGAGACCATTCTGCCGGAGCGTATCTTCCATCACCCGATCGCCCGCGCGATCATCGACGAGCGCAAGGATTTGATCGCCAAGCCCGAGGACCGCGAGATCGTCGCCGAGGCGCTGTCGGATCTCTCGTCGCGCCCCGGCCTCTACAACGACGACATTGTCGCGTTCCTGGCGCTGCGCAGCGCCGCCGACCGGCTGATCCTCAACCGCGATGCCGAGACCGTGCCCGCGGTGGCGCAGCTGCTGTGGGACACGGCGGTGCGCATCGAGGACGGAAGATCGGCGACGAGCGAGAAAGACCTTCGTCAATCGATGCAGGCGCTGCAGGACGCGCTGGCGCGCAACGCGCCGCAGGCGGAGATCGACCGGCTGATGCAGGAGCTGCAGCAGCAGATCGACCGCTACCTGACGGCGCTCGCCCAACAGGGACAAAATAATCCGCAGGCGCAGCAACCGGCGGACCCGTCGCAGACTCTCACCGGCGATGATTTGAAGCAGCTGCTCGACCGCGCCCGCGAGCTGTCGCGCACCGGGGCGCGCGACCAGGCGCGCGACATGCTGGCCCAGCTCCAGGAGTTGCTCGAGAATCTGCACGGCGCGCGGCCGATGCCGATGCAGAGCCAGCGGGGCCGCTCGCTCAACGCCATGCAGGATTTGGTGCACCGCCAGCAGCAGCTCCTCGACCGCAGCTTCCGGCAATCGCGCCAATCCGGCGGCGCGCAGCCGGGCGCAAGCGACGGCGACGCGCACGAGCAGGAATCGCTCCAGCGTTCGCTCGGCGATCTGATGCGCCAGCTCAGCCAGTCGGGCGGCGAGATTCCGGCGCCGTTGTCGCGCGCCGAGCGCGCCATGCAGGGCGCGGCCGAGGCGCTGCGCGACCACCGGCCCGGCCATGCGATCGGGCCGCAGACCGAGGCGCTCGACGCGCTGCAGCAGGCGGCGCGTACCTTCGCCCAGAAGATGACGCAGGGCTACGATGCGAGCGCCTTCGGCGATCCCACCGGGCACAGCCCGCAGCCGCGGCGCGATCCCTTCGACCGCCTCACCACCCAGGACCGCAACAATGGCGGGATCGACGAAGGCGCCGAAATGCGCATGGGCAAATCGGCCAATGAATACGCCGTCGAGAAGGCACGGGAGATCCTGGACGAGCTGCGCCGGCGCGCCGGCGAGCCGCAGCGCCCCGCGCTGGAGCGCGATTACATCGACCGGCTGCTGAGGGAATTCTAGGCGCCCCTCACCCTTCCCTCTCCCCGAGATCGGGCAGAGGGTTTCCAGTGGCGCCGCGCGACGAAAATATTTATTGCGGCGGCTTGTCGAACACGACGACCACGCCGGTGGCGAGGTCGCTCGGCTGCCGCATCAGGGTGTGGAACGCCGCCGATTCGCCGGGCCCCAAACGGGTGATGCCGGAATCGAAGCTCCACGAGCCGATCGGCCGGTTGTCGGCGTCGCGCAGGACGGCGCGCAGCCGCGGCACGGCGCGCGGGGTCGAGCCCGTGTTCAGCACCATGCCGTCGATCAGCAAGGCGGGCTCGCCGTTATCGACGCCGCGCGACGGCGTGACGTTGCGGATGTCGAGCCCCAGCCCGGTGGCGGCGTCGGTGGCGAAGCCGAGATGACGATAGATGCGCTCGGTCTGCGGCACCGCCGCCATGATCCGGTCGCGCAGCAGCAGCGCCGCCCCGGCCCCGCCGACCAGGATCAGCAGGAGCAGGATCACCGCGACCAGCTTGCCCCGGCCGCGGCGCGGCCGGTGCAGCACGGGCAGGTTGCGGCGCTCCGGATAGGCATCGGGGCGCGCCTCGGGGCCGACAGGCGGCGTGAATTCGACGCGCGGCGGCGAATCTTCGGGCGGCGGCTGATACCAGGTGTGGCGGCAATTGCCGCAGCGGACCATGCGGCCCTGGGCGCTGAGCCGTTCGGTTTCGACGAGGTAGCGGTTGGCGCAGGAGGGGCAGGTGACGATCATGTCATGTCCGTGACGGCCTGCCTTATATAGTCCCGGGCACGACGGTCAGGCAATGGGCGGGCGGCTTTACCCTCGGCGGAACCCATGCCATGTTGCGCGCGATGGTGCGCCTCGAAAATGTCGGCATGCGCTACGCGACCGGGCCGGAGGTGCTGCGCGACGTCAATCTGACGCTGGAGCCGGGCTCGTTCCATTTTCTCACCGGCGCCTCCGGCGCGGGCAAGACGACGCTGCTGCGCCTGATCTACCTCGCCGAGCGGCCGTCGCGCGGATCGGTTTCGATCCTCGACCGCGATCCGGCGGCCTTGTCGCGCCGCGACCGCGCGCCGCTACGCCGCCAGATCGGCATCGTCTTTCAGGATTTCCGCCTGGTGCCGCATCTCTCGGCCTTCGACAACGTCGCCTTGCCGCTGCGCGTCGCCGGCCGGCCGGAAGCCAAGCTGCGCGACGACGTGCGCGAGATGCTGGAATGGGTGGGGCTGGCCGACAAGCTCGACGTCAAGCCGGCGACGCTGTCGGGCGGCCAGCAGCAGCGCGTCGCCATCGCCCGCGCCGTCATCGCCCGCCCGAAGCTGCTAATCGCCGACGAGCCGACCGGCAATGTCGACGACGCCATGGCCGAGCGCCTGCTGCGCCTCTTCGATGAGCTGAGCAAGCTCGGCACCACCATCGTCATCGCCACCCATAACCTGGCGCTGGCGCGCCAGTCGCGGCGGCCGCGTCTCCATATCGAGGATGGGCGGCTCTTCTTGCCGGCGGCGGCATGATCCGCCGCAGCCTCGCCATTCCCTTCGACCGCGACGGCTCGGGGCGCTTCCTGCCCTGGCTGGTGGCGCTCATGGTCTATCTCGCGGCGCTGTCGCTCGCCGCGTTTCTGACGCTCGAGCACGCGCTGGCCGGCTGGGACCGGAGCCTCGCCGGGACGCTGACCGTGGAGCTGCTGGCGACGGGGCCGGCGAAGCCCGGCGCGAAAGCCGATCCTTTGCAGACCGCGGCATTGGCGGCGCTGCGCGCGACGCCGGGAGTCGTCAGCGCCACGCCGATCGGTCGCGCGCAAATCGCGCGGCTGGTCGCGCCGTATCTCGGCAACGATCTCTCGCCCGACGACCTGGCGCTGCCCCGCCTCATCGATCTGCGCATCGATCCGGCGGCGCCGCCCGATCTGGCGGCGCTCAAAGCGGCGCTCGCCGCGGCGGCGCCCGGCGCGGTGCTGGACGACCACCGGCTGTGGCTCGACAGCCTGCTGCGCTTCGGCCGCGCGGTCGAGCTGACGGCGCTGCTGATCCTGACGCTGATCGCTTCGGTCGCTATCCTCAGCGTCATGTTCACCACGCGCACCGGCCTCGCCGTGCACCGGGAATCGATCGAGCTGTTGCATGTGATGGGCGCGCGCGACGGCTATATCGCGCGCCAGTTCGAGCGCGAGGCGCTGCGCCTGGGATTGATCGGCGGCCTCATCGGCCTCGCCGTCGCGGGCGCGACGCTGCTGGCCCTCGGCCATGCGGCGAACGCGGCGGCGATTTTCGGCGACACCGTCACGCTGCTGCCGGCGCTGCACCTCAGGGGCTGGAACTGGGCGGCGATCGCCGCCTTGCCGCCCGCCGCGGCGCTCATCGCCATGCTGACGGCGCGGGTGACCGTCATGCTCACCCTGTTGCGGCTGCCATGAGAAAGATCGAGCCATGAGATCGATCAAGCATCTCTTCCAGCTCGCCTTGGTCGCGGCGGTGCTGTGGATCGGCGGCCTCGTGTGGTTCGCGGGGGACATTCCGCGCGAGCCGGGCGACGACGCCGCCGCCACCGACGCCATCGTCGTGCTCACCGGCGGCAGCATGCGGCTGGAAAGCGGATTCCAGCTTCTGGCGGCCGGCAAGGCGAAGAAGCTCTTCGTCTCCGGCGTCTATCACGGCGTGCAGATCGCCGAGCTGCTGCATACCGCCGGCGCGCCGGACACCCTCGCCCCCGACATCGTGCTCGGCCATGACGCCGACAACACGCGCGGCAACGCGATCGAGACCGCCGCCTTCATGCATGCGCAGGGCTTTCACTCGCTGCGGCTGGTGACCTCGGCCTATCACATGCCGCGCAGCCTGCTGGAATTCTCGCGGGTCATGCCGACGATGACGATCGTCCCCAACCCGGTCTTCGCCGAAAACGTGAAACAGGGCCAATGGTGGGCGTGGCGCGGCACGCTTAACCTCATCGTCAACGAATACGACAAATATCTCGCGGCGCTGATCCGGCCGATTTTCGTGCACGAGGCGGAAGGCCAAGAGCCCCGGCCGTGACCCTGCTGCGCTCCCTCCTCTTCCAGCTCGTCTTCTTGCTGTGGACGGCCGGCCTCGGCGTCGTGGCGCTCCCTTTACTCATTGCGCCGCGTCGGATTGTGATGCGCTTCGGCACCTTCTGGTCGTGCGGCAGCTTCGCGCTGCTCAAGGTTTTCGCCGGGCTCGGCTACGAGCTGCGCGGCCGGGAGAATCTGCCGCAGGGGCCGGCGATCATCGCGATGAAGCACCAATCGGCCTGGGATGCTTTCGCCGCGCCCATCCTGTTCGACGATCCGGCGGTGGTGATCAAGCGCGAACTCGGCTGGCTGCCCTTCTACGGCTGGTACGCGGTGAAGGCGGGCTCGATCACCATCGACCGCGGCGCCGGAACCCGCGCGCTGAAGCGCATGATCGCCGCGGCGCAGCGGGTCAAGGCCGAGGGCCGGCCGATCATGATCTTTCCCCAGGGCACGCGCAGCGCCGTCGGCGAGAAGAAGCCCTATCTTCCCGGCGTCGCGGCGCTTTATCGCCAGCTCGATCTGCCGCTGGTGCCGGTGGCGGTCAATTCGGGCCTGTTCTGGCGGCGGCGGAGTCTTATGCGCCGGCCGGGCACGATTCTGGTCGAAATCCTGCCCCTTATCCCGCCCGGCCTCGCACGCGACGAGATGATGCGGCGGCTCGAAGCCGCCATCGAGACCGCGACCGACCGGCTGGTGGCGGAGGGCCGCGATCCTCGCCGCCGGCGGCCCTGGGATCCCTGGGGATAAGCCTGTGGAAAACGCCCCCGGCACGCCTTGTGGAACACGGGTTTAAAGCCAAAATACTCATAGGCGGGGCTGTTTAGCCCCTGGCCGGCCCTGGGAAAACCTGGGGGAAAACTGCGAAACAAAATGAGAACATGCCGCTCAATCCGGCGTGCTAGACTTCGTCCCCTTCATCGCGCCAAGGAAACGAGCCCATGACCGTCGTCGCCTCGATCTCGCAGCAGATCTGGGACATGAAATACCGGCTCAAGACGCCGGAGGGCGGCGCATTGGACAAGACGATCGAGGATACCTGGCGCCGCGTCGCCACGGCTTTAGCCGAGCCCGAGGCGGACAAGGATCTCTGGGCCGAACGGTTCTATTCGGCGCTCGCCGATTTCAAGTTCCTGCCCGCCGGCCGCGTCGTCGCCGGCGCCGGCAGCGGCCGCAGCGTCACGCTGTTCAACTGCTTCGTCATGGGCACGATCCCGGACGACATGGCCGGGATTTTCACTAACCTGAAAGAAGCCGCGCTGACCATGCAGCAGGGCGGCGGCATCGGCTATGATTTCTCGACGCTGCGCCCCAAGGGCGCGCCGGTGAAGGGCGTCGGCGCCGATGCGTCGGGGCCGCTGTCGTTCATGGATGTGTGGGACGCGATGTGCCGCACCATCATGAGCGCGGGCTATCGCCGCGGCGCGATGATGGCGACCATGCGCTGCGACCATCCCGACATCGAGGCGTTCATCGAGGCGAAGCAGCAGCCCAACCGGCTGCGCATGTTCAACCTCTCGGTGCTGGTCACCGATTCCTTCATGCGGGCGGTGAAGGAAGGCGCGCCCTGGGAGCTCAGCTTCAACGGCACGAGCTATAAATCGCTGCCGTCGCGCGAGCTGTGGGACAAGATCATGCGCGCGACCTACGCCTATGCCGAGCCGGGCGTGATCTTCATCGACCGCATCAACCGGCTCGACAATCTGCATTACTGCGAAACCATCAGCGCCACCAATCCCTGCGGCGAGCAGCCGCTGCCGCCCTATGGCGCGTGCCTGCTGGGCTCGATCAATCTCGCGGCGCTGGTGCGGGAGCCCTTCACCGAGAGCGCCCGGCTCGATCTCGACGAGCTCGACCGCATCGTGAAGCTGGCGGTGCGCATGATGGACAACGTCGTCGACGTGTCGCGCTTTCCCTTGGAGGAGCAGGCGAAAGAGGCGCGCGCCAAGCGGCGCATCGGCCTCGGCGTCACCGGCCTCGCCGATGCGCTGATCCTGTGCGGCCAGCGCTACGGCGCGGCCAAGGGCGTGGCGCTCACCGAAAGTTGGCTCAAGGCGATCGAGCGCGCGGCCTATCTCGCAAGCTGCGATCTCGCCGCCGAGAAAGGCTCCTTCCCGCTCTTCGACAAGGAGAAATATCTCGCCGGCGAGCATATCGCCTCGCTCGATCCGGAGATCCGCGCGGCGATCGGCGCCAAGGGCATCCGCAACGCGCTGCTGACCTCGATCGCGCCCACCGGAACGATCTCGCTTTTCGCCGACAACGTCTCCTCCGGGCTCGAGCCGGTGTTCAGCTTCAAATACACCCGCACCGTGCTGATGCCCGACGGCACGCGGCGCGAGGAAGAGGTCAGCGACCACGCCTATCGCCTGTTCCGCCGCCTCAAGGGCGAGCACGCGCCGCTGCCGGATTATTTCGTCGACGCGCAGCAGCTTTCGCCGGCCGATCACGTCATCATGCAGGCGGCGGTGCAGAAATACGTCGACAGCTCGATCTCCAAGACGATCAACGTGCCGGTCGATTTCCCCTTCGAGCAGTTCAAGGACGTCTATCGCCAGGCCTATGAGCTGGGCTGCAAGGGCTGCACCACCTACCGGCCGAACGAGATCACCGGCGCGGTGCTGGCGGTGAAGCCGCCGGCGCGGCCGGCGCGCCAATCGGAGCTGGCGCTGCCCGCGCCGCTTCCCGCGCCCGTGCCCAAGCCGGCCGATGTCTACGAGGCGGGCGGCGTCGTCTATATGACGCAGCCGCTCAACCGGCCCGAGGCGCTGCCCGGCAAGACCTACAAGATCGCCTGGCCGCAGAGCGAGCACGCGCTCTACATCACCCTCAACGACATCCTGCAGGACGGCCGGCTGCGTCCCTTCGAGATATTCGTCAACTCGAAGAACATGGAGCATTACGCCTGGACCGTGGCGCTGACGCGGATGATCAGCGCCGTCTTCCGCCGCGGCGGCGACGTCTCCTTCGTCGTCGAGGAATTGAAGGCGGTGTTCGACCCGCGCGGCGGCGCCTGGATGGAGGGCCGCTACGTGCCGTCGCTGCTGGCGGCGCTCGGCGACGTGATCGAGCAGCACATGATCCAGATCGGCTTTATTCAGCCGCGGC
>DASRKX010000037.1:0-34238 GCA_035648735.1 Allostellaceae bacterium | reverse complement strand
GGATTTGCTGACGAGGCGGTGGCGCTTATGCGCGTTCCCCGCCTTGATCTTGCCCGTGGCGGTGCGGCCGAAGCGCTTTTTGGCGCCCGATTTGGTCTTCATCTTGGGCATTTGATGGCCTTTCCCAATTTGGGTTTGTTTCGTAAAAAAAAGGGCGGTCAAGGCATGCCCGCGAGCCCGTCGCCCGGTGCGGCGCGGTTTATAGCGGTCGGGCGGCTTTAAGGCAAGGGCTCCGGCCGGTACGGCCGGCCCGTTTGGGCCTATTTAGGCGACATCACCATGGTCATCTGGCGGCCTTCCATGCGCGGGTGCTGCTCGATCTTGGCGATCTTGTCGAGCCCGTCCCGGACGCGCATCAGCACGTTCATGCCGAGCTCCTGATGCGCCATTTCGCGGCCGCGAAAGCGCATGACCACCTTCACCTTGTCGCCTTCCTCGATGAATTTGAGCATCGCGCGCATCTTGACGCCGTAATCGTGTTCGGCGACGCCGGGGCGCAGCTTGATTTCCTTGACCTCGATGACCTTCTGCTTCTTGCGCGCGGCGTTGAGGCGCTTCTGCTCCTCGTATTTGTATTTGCCGAAATCGAGGATCTTGCAGACGGGGGGATCGGCTTGCGGGGCGATCTCGACAAGATCGAGACCGGCTTCGACGGAGCGGGTCAAGGCTTCGTGACGCGTGACGACGCCGACCATGTTGCCGCGTTCATCGACGAGGCGCACACGCGCCGCGGCGATTTCGTCGTTGACCCGGGGACCATCATGCGCGGTCGGCCGTGTAACGGCGGGGGGTAGTCTAGGCGGGATGAAAAACCTCCTTGAATGGACAGTGGGAAAGCGGTTTCGGCTCAAGCCGATGGCGGCTTGGCTTCTTCTTTCAATCTAGCGATGGCGTCGCCGAGCGCAAGGATTTCCTGATCTTTGCCGCCGAGACGGCGCAACGCAACGCTTTGCGTTTCGGCCTCGCGCTTACCCACGACCAGTAGCAGCGGCACTTTCTTAAGGCTGTGCTCGCGCACCTTGTAATTGATCTTCTCGTTCGCGAGATCGGCCTCGGCGCGCAGGCCGGCCGCCTGCAGGGCCGCCAGCACCTCCGCCGCATAGGCGTCGGCGTCGGAAGTGATGGTCAGCACCGTGGCCTGGACCGGCGCCAGCCAGAGCGGGAACCGTCCGGCATGCTGCTCGATCAGGATGGCGATGAAACGTTCGAGCGAGCCCAGGATGGCGCGGTGCAGCATGACCGGTCGGTGACGCTGGCCGTCCTCGCCGATGTAATGCGCATCGAGGCGCTCGGGCATGACGAAATCGACCTGCAGCGTGCCGCATTGCCAGTCGCGGCCCAGCGCATCGCGCAGCACGAATTCGAGCTTCGGCCCGTAGAAGGCGCCCTCGCCGGGATTGAGCGTGTAGGGAAGCTTCGCCGCCTCGACCGCCGATTTGAGTGCGCCCTCGGCCTTGTCCCACACAGCGTCGTCGCCGGCGCGGCGCGCCGGGCGGTCGGAGAATTTCACCGACACGTCCGCGAAGCCGAAATCGCGATAGACCGACAGCAGCAGATTGCAGAAGGCGACGCTCTCGGCGGTGATCTGCTCCTCGGTGCAGAAGATATGCGCGTCGTCCTGGGTGAAGGCACGCACCCGCATGATGCCGTGCAGCGCGCCCGAGGGTTCGTTGCGATGGCAGGAGCCGAACTCGGCCATGCGCAGCGGCAGGTCGCGGTAGGAATGCAGGCTCTGGCGGAAGATCAGCACATGACAGGGGCAGTTCATCGGCTTCAAGGCGAGGATGCGCTGATGCGCGCCGTCCCCATTCGCTTTCGAAGCGTCCTTCGTGCCTTCCTTGCTGTCTTCCGCAAAGGTGAACATGTGCTCGCGGAACTTTTCCCAATGGCCCGACGCTTCCCACAGCGTGCGGTCGACGAGCTGCGGCGTGCGCACCTCGACATAGTCGCCGCGCGCCAGCCGCATGCGGATGTAGTTCTCGATCGTGCGGTAGAGCGTCCAGCCCTTCGGATGCCAGAAGACCGAGCCGGCGGCCTCTTCCTGCTGATGGAAAAGATCGAGCTCGCGGCCGAGACGGCGATGGTCGCGCTTCTCCGCCTCCTCGATCTGGAAGAGATATTGCTTCAGGTCCTTTTCATGCGCCCAGGCGGTGCCGTAGACGCGCTGGAACTGCGCGTTCTTCGCGTCGCCGCGCCAATAGGCGCCGGCCACCTTGGTCAGCTTGAAGGCATGGCCGAGCTTGCCGGTCGAGGGCAGATGCGGGCCGGTGCAAAGATCGACGAAATTGCCCTGCCGGTAGAGGCTCACCGCCTCGTCCTTGGGGATTTCGTGAATCCATTCGGCCTTGTATTTTTCGCCCAGGCCGGAAAAGAACGTCACCGCCTTGTCGCGCTCCCATTCCTCGCGCGCGATCGGCTCGTTGCGATCGACGATCTCGTGCATGCGCTTTTCGATGCGCGCCAGATCTTCCGGCGTGAAGGGCTGGGCGCGGGCGAAATCGTAATAAAAGCCGGTCTCGGTCGCCGGACCGAAGGTGACCTGGGCCTCGGGATAGAGCTCCTTCACCGCCTCGGCCATGAGATGCGCGGCGTCGTGGCGGATGATCTCGAGCGCCTCGGGGGAGTCGCGGGTGACGATGGCGATCTTGGCGTCGCGCGACAGACGCGTCGCCAGGTCCTTCTCCACGCCGTCGATCTTGATGGCGAGCGCCGCCTTGGCAAGGCCCGGGCCGATCGCCTTGGCGATGTCCTCGCCCGAAACGCCGGCAGGAAAATTCCGCACCGAGCCGTCGGGCAAGGTGACGGCGATCTGCGATGGGGTCGCGGTTTCGGCCATCGCCAAGGGTTATCCCAAGGGAAGCGTCGCGGCAACCTCCTCCACCGCGAGGTCGCCCAGATCGGGGCGGCGGAGGATGGTGACGCGGGCGCCGCGCGGCGCGGTCAGCAGCGGGTCGGAAGCGGCCGAATAAAGCACCGTTGCCGGGCCGCCGCCGGCGACGATCAGGTGCATCGGGCCGGTATCGTTGCCGAGCGCGTGCAGCGCGCGGCCGCCGAGCGCCACGATATCGCCGAAACTGGTTTTGCCGATGAGATCCCGCGCCGCGGGGCAAATGCGGCGGATTTCCGGGCCGAGCCCGGTCTCGTCGGCGCCGCCGATGACGACGGGTAGAATTCCACGCCGCTGCGCCCGATCGGCAATCTGCGCGAAGCGCCCGGCGGGCCACCGCTTCTCCGGCCGGTGCCGGGAGCCGCCCGGCGCCAGGAGCAGGAACCGCGCCGGCAGCGCGAAACGCGCGAGGTCGGTCGCCGCCCAGGAAAGATCGGGCGGCTTCACGTCGTCGATCCCGGCCATGCGCAGCTGCTCGACCTGTCGCTCCAGCGTATGCATGGCATCGCGCGCCGGATTGGCATGCGGATGCGAGGCACCGCGCGCAATGCCCGACCATTCCGGCGCTTTCGGCCCGAGGAAATAGGAATAGGCGCTTGAGCGGTCCGAGGTCTGCAAATCATAAACCCGCGCAAAGCGCGCCGCGCGCAGCTTCAAGGCGAGGCGCAGGAAACCGAGCGGCCGCGACCAGCCGCCTCTTTCATCCAGCCATACCTCATCGAAATAAGGCGCCCGGCGAGCGAGCGCCGCATAGGCCGGCGACGTCAGCAGCGTGATATGCGCAGCGCCGTGGTGACGTCGAATGGCCGCGGCGGGCCCCATCGCCTGCACGAAATCGCCGAGCGCGCCGAGCTTGATGACGAGGATGCGCGGACGCGCGGATCGAGCGTCGCTCACGCGGCCGGGGTCCCGTGCGGCGCGGGGCCGAGCAATTCCTCATAGACGGCGATGGTGCGCGCCGCCATCACCGCGATGGAGAAATCGGCCCGCACATGGGCGATCTCGCGCAGCGCCAGCGCCCGACGCTCTTCGGCCGGCAGATCGAGCGCGCGGCCGATCGCCTCGGCCAGCGCCGCGGCGTCGCCCGGCGGCACCAGCCAGCCGGTTTCGCCCGGCACGACCGTCTCCGCCGAGCCGCCATGCGCCGTCGCGATGACCGGCCGGCCCATCGCCTGCGCCTCGACGGTGACGCGGCCGAAGCCTTCCGGCTCGGTCGAGGCCGACACGACGATGTCGGCCAGCATGTAGGCGGCGGGCATGTCGCGGCATTCGCCGAGCATGCGGAACGTCACGGCGGAGCCGGCGCGCCTGATCGCTTGCGCCAGGCTGGCCTGGTAGCGCGGCGAGCCGCCGCCGCCGACGAGGAGCACATGCACCTGGGGCCGATTGAGCAGGCGCATCGCCTCGATCAGCACGGTATGTCCTTTCCAGCGCGATACCCGCGCCGGCAGCATGACGATCGGCACGCCATCAGGCAGCCGCCACTCGCCCGCCAGGCGGACGATGCGCTCGGCGGCGACCTTCTCCGGGTCAAAGCGCTTCACATCGACGCCGCGATGCACGATGCGAATGCGGTCCCACGGCACGCCATAGGCCGCCGCCGCGCGCTCGGCAACGAAGCGCGAAATCGCGATCACCCGCTCCCCCTCAGCCATGATCGCGTTGTAGCGCCGCTTGAGCCACGACTTGCCGCGATAGGCATTGTGGAAGGTGGTGACGAAATGGGCGCCGGCGCGCTTGGCGGCGCTGCGCGCGCTCCACGCCGGAGCACGCGAGCGCGCATGGACGATATCGACGCCGTGCTGGCGGATGATTTCCGCCAGCCGCCGCACATTGGCGCGCATGACGAGCGGATTCTTGGAGGCGAGCGGCAATGTGATGTGCGTGGCGCCGGCGCGCTCGATCTCGCGCACCATCGGCCCCCCCGCGGAAGCGACGAGCGAATTCCAGCCGGCCGCAACCAGCGCCTGTGCCATGTCGACGGTGCCGCGCTCGACCCCGCCCGAAACCAGGCCCGGCAGCACCTGCAGCACCGTCGCGCGGCGTTTCGCGTCCGTAGCCCGGATGGTAGGCTCGGAATCCGTCATTGTTGATCACCGGAAAGCGATGGCCGAAACCGAAAATTCACCTCCGTCCATCTTAACACGCGAGGATGGCGCGACAATCGCCTACCATCGCCGTGTCGGCCGCGCGCCGGGGATCGTCTTTCTCGGCGGCTTCATGTCGGACATGAACGGGACGAAGGCCGCGGCGCTCGACGCCTGGTGCCGCGCGCGCGGCCAATCCTTCCTGCGTTTCGATTACTTCGGCCACGGCGCCTCGTCCGGCGATTTCGCCGACGCCACAATCGGACGCTGGAAGGAAGACGCGTTGGCCGTCTTCGACAAGCTTACCGACGGACCGCAGGTGCTGATCGGCTCCAGCCTCGGCGGCTGGCTCATGTTGTTGCTGGCGCAGGCCCGGCCCGGACGGGTTAAGGCGCTGATCGGCATCGCCGCTGCCGCTGACGCGACCGAGGATTTGATGTGGGCGCAATTTCCGGAGGAAGTCCGCGCCCGGATTTGGGGCGACGGTTGGGCCCGCATTCCCTCGACCTATGGCGAGCAGGGCTACCTCATCACCCGCAAGCTTATCGAGGACGGGCGGCAACACCTCGTCATGCGCGGCACCATCCCGCTCGCCTGCCCGGTGCGGCTGCTGCACGGCATGCGCGATGACGAGGTGCCCTGGCAACGGAGCCTCGATCTTGCCCAGCATCTCGCCGGCAACGACGTCCGCGTGATGCTGATCAAGGACGGCGACCACCGCCTGTCGCGCGAACAGGATCTGGAACTGCTTATGCGGATTCTGGCGGCGCTGCTCGATCGATGAGTGCCGCCATTAACCACCGCCGGCGGGCCAAAAACTCGAGTGTTTTGAAGGGATATCGTCGCCATTTCTGGCATATCTAAGGGGGGCTCGGTATAGTGCGCACACCATGATAAATCATTGGCGCCAACGGCGCTTCGCAGGGCTCCTGCCGTCGGCCATGCGCGACAAATCGACCACCGGCAAGCGCCTGCGCTGGATCGCCGGTGCCGCCGTGCTGATGATCGCCGCCGTGATCGCCTATGAAATCTTCGCGCCGGCACGCACGACCAATGCGCCGGCCCGCGCCGCCGTGCCGGTGACCGTCGTCGCGGTTGCGCGGCAGGCGATGCCGGCGCGGCTCGAAACCATCGGCACCGTGCAACCCATCGCCAACGTCGTCATCAAGTCGCGGCTCGACGGCTATGTAACCGACGTGCTCATCCAGGACGGCCAATACGTCAAGGCCGGTCAGATGATGTTCAAGCTCGACGACCGCGCCGCCAAGGCACAGCTCGATCAGGCGCGCGCCCAACTCGAAAACGCCCGCCAGGACGTCGGCCGTTACAAGCCGCTGGTCAGCAAGGAATTCGTTTCCCGCCAGCTCTTCGACACGACGGTGGCGAACGAGAAGGCGCTTGCCGCCTCGGTCGAGAATTTCCAGGCGCAGCTCAGCTATTACACGATCACCGCGCCGATCGACGGGCGCGTCGGCACCATTGCCATCAAGGCCGGCAACAGCATAAAGGCCAATGACATTCCGCTGGCGACAATCAACCAGGTGGCGCCGATCTATGTCGGCTTCACCTTGCCGCAGAGCGAGCTGCCCGGCATCCGCGAGGCGATGCGCACGGGTCCGGTGCCGGTGATGGCGGTCATCGCCGGCGATAATGGCGGTCCAATCAAAGGCCAAATCGCCTTCTTCGACAATACGATCGACGTCAATTCGGGCACGATCGGCGTCAAGGCGATCTTCCCCAACGAGGATCAGCGCCTGTGGCCGGGCCAGTTCGTCAATGTATCGGTGACCGAGCGCGTCGATCCGGATGCGCTGACAGTGCCGCAATCGGCGGTCCTCATCGGCCAGAACACCAGCTACGTCTACATCATCAAGCCCGACAACACCGCTGAGATGCGCCCGGTCAAGGTTGCGCGCACCGTCGACGGCAAGAGCGTGATCGCTGACGGCCTCGCCGAGGGCGAGCAGGTCGCGACCGACGGACAGCTGCGGCTGACCAATGGCAGCCGCGTCGATATCCGCCCTGCCGCGGCAAAGGACAACTCCGCCTCATGACACTGCCGGAGACCTGCATACGTCGTCCGGTGATGACGACGCTGCTGATGATGGCTTTCGTCATATTCGGGTTGTTCAGCTATCGGCTCCTGCCGGTGGCGGCGATTCCGCGCGTCGACTTCCCGACCATCGTGGTTTCCGCCCAATTGCCGGGCGCTTCGCCCGAGACCATGGCATCCGCGGTGGCCACGCCCCTGGAGAAACAGTTTTCGACCATCGCCGGTCTCAGCTCGATGGTGTCGACCTCGGGCCAGGGCGTCTCGACGATCACCATGCAATTCGACCTCGACCGCAATATCGACGGCGCTGCCCTCGACGTTCAGTCGGCGATGACCACGGCGGCCAAGAAGTTGCCGGTCGAGATGACGACGCCGCCGAGCTTCCAGAAGCTCAATCCCGCCGACCAGCCGGTCATCTTCCTGACGCTCGGCTCCGACACGCTGCCGCTGTCGATGCTCGACGAATACGGCGAGACGATGATGGGCGAGCGCATCTCGACCCTGCCGGGCGTGGCGCAGGTGCAGGTCTACGGCGCGCAGAAATTCGCGGTGCGCATCCAGGTTAATCCCGAGGCGCTCGCCGCGAAGGGCATGAGCCTGGCGGATTTGCAGAATGCCATCGCCGCGGCCAATTCCAACACGCCGGTCGGCACGCTGATGGGGCCCGGCCAGAGCTTCACGCTGCAGATGAACAGCCAGCTCAACAACGCGGCGGCCTATAAGCCGATCATCGTCGCCTATCGCGACGGCGCACCGGTGCGGCTGCAGGACGTCGCCACCGTCGTCGACAGCGTCGAGAACGATCAGGTGGCCGGCTGGTACAATGGCCAACGCTCCGTCATCCTGGCGGTGCAGCGCCAGCCCGACGCCAATACCGTCGAGGTGGTTGACAGCGTCAGGGCGTTGCTGCCGATTTTCGAAGCCGAACTGCCGGCCGCCGCCAAGCTGTCGGTACTGAGCGACCGCTCGATTTCCATCCGTTCCTCGGTGAACGACGTGCAGTTCACGTTGATGCTCACTGCGGTGCTCGTCGTGCTCGTGATCTTCCTATTCCTACGCAATGTCACCGCCACGATCATCCCGGCGCTGGCGCTGCCGGTTTCGGTGATCGGTACCTTCGCCGGCATGTACGTGATGGGCTACAGCGTGGACAATCTGTCGCTGCTGGCCTTGACGCTGTCGGTCGGCTTCGTCGTCGACGATGCCATCGTCATGCTCGAGAACATCGTGCGGCACATCGAAAACGGCGAGCGCGTCATGGATGCTGCCTTCCGCGGCTCGCGCGAAATCGGCTTCACCATCATATCGATTACCCTGTCGCTGGTAGCCGTGTTCATTCCCGTGCTGTTCATGGGCGGCGTGGTCGGGCGCGTCTTCCGCGAATTCGCCGTCACCATCAGCATGACGATTTTGATCTCGGGCCTGGTGTCGCTGACGCTGACGCCGATGCTGTGTTCGCGGCTGTTGAAGCCGGCGCGCCACGACCGGAAGCAGATTGCCTTGCTGCGCTATTCCGAGGCGGCCTTCGAGAGCCTGCGGCGCGGTTATGAGCGGGGCCTAAAGCGGGTGATGCTCTACCGCCGCGCCACGCTTGCCGCCACGTTCCTGTCGATCATCGTGAGCGGCGTCCTGTTCGTCACCATTCCCAAGGGCTTCTTCCCGAGCGAGGATACCGGCAATCTCTTCGCCTTCACGGAAGGTCCGCAGGACGCGTCCTTCCAGGCGATGGCCGAGCACCAGAAGCTGGTCGCCCAGATCATCAAGGACGACCCCAACGTCTCCGACGTCAATTCCTTCATCGGCGCGACCGGCTTCAGCCCGGCGCTCAACAACGGCCGGCTGTTCATCCAGCTGAAGCCGCGCAACGAGCGACGGCTCACGGCCGACCAGGTGATTCAGGAGCTGCGGCCGAAGCTGGCGCAAGTACCGGGGATGAACACCTTCATCCAGAGCCTACAGAACATCCAGCTCGGCGGCCGTCTCGCCAAGAGCACTTATCAATATACGCTGCAGGATGCCGATACGAAGCAGCTCTATCGCTATGCGACGCTAATGCAGGACCGCATCGCGCAGCTGCCGGGTTTCCAGGACGTCAATTCCGATCTCCAGCTGCTCAACCGGCAGGCCATCGTCGATGTCGACACGGACAAGGCGGCGGCGCTCGGCATCACGATCGATCAGATCCGCAACACTTTCTACAGCGCGTTCGGTGCACGGCAGATCTCGACCATCTACCTGCCGTCGAACGATTACCAAGTCATCCTCGAACTCGACAAGCGTTACCAGCAATCGCCGACCAACCTTTCCAAGATCTATCTCAAGAGCGTCGGCGGGCAGGCCGTGCCGCTTGAAGCGGTGGCACATTTGTCCTCCGGCATCGGCCCGGTGACCGTCAACCATCAGGGCCAACTGCCCTCGGTGACCATCGCCTTCAATCTGCAGCCCGGCGTCTCGCTTGGCACCGGCGTCAACGAGATTGCGCAGCTCGAACGCCAGGTGAATCTGCCGGTCACCATCAACACCGGCTTTCAGGGCAACGCCCAGGTCTTCCAGGACGCGCTCAAGGGCCAGGGCCTGCTGCTCGCCGCCGCCGTGGTGGTGATCTATATCGTCCTCGGCATCCTCTACGAGAGCTATATCCACCCGATCACAATTCTGTCGGGCCTGCCGGCGGCCGGCCTCGGCGCGCTCGGGACGCTGATGCTCTTCCACCAGGATTTGAGCGTCATCGCCATCATCGGCATCGTCATGCTGATCGGCATCGTCAAGAAAAACGCGATCATGATGATCGACTTCGCGCTCGAACGGCAGCGCGCCGGCGACGTGACCGCCGACGAAGCGATCTTCGAGGCCTGCATGCTGCGCTTCCGCCCCATCATGATGACCACCATGGCGGCCATCATGGGCGGCTTGCCGATCGCGGTCGGTTTCGGCGCCGGCTCGGAGTTACGCCGCCCGCTGGGATTGGCGGTGGTCGGCGGATTGATCGTGTCGCAATCGCTGACCCTGTTCATCACTCCGGTGATCTATCTCTACCTTGAGAAGGTGCGGCACTTCTTCACGCCGCAAGTGGCGCCGGCCGCCGCTGAGGGTTCGGCAATCGATAAGCGCCATGCGCCACAGGCAGGCGAATAGCCGGGCGGCGCGCGCGGCGCTTATCCTCGCAGCCTGGTTTCTCGGCGGGGCGGCGCCCGTGCCGGCGGTGCCGACGCGCATCGGGCCCCCTTCGAACCAATACGACGACTGCCTTGCCGAGACGCGGCGCGACCCCAAGGCGGCCTTCGCCACGGCCGAGAATTGGCGGCAGGCGGGCGGCGGCTTTCCGGCGCAGCATTGCGCGGCGATCGCGCTCCTCGGCCTGAAGCAATATGCCGAAGCGGCGAAGCGGCTCGAGGAGCTGGCCGGAATCATGATGCGACAGCCGGCCGAATTGCGCGCCGGCGCGCTCGACCAAGCGGGCCAGGCCTGGCTGCTCGCCGGCAATCCCGCTGCGGCCAAGATCGACTTCGACGGCGCGCTCACTTTCGCCCCGCGCAACGCTGAATTCCTCATCGACCGCGCCGAGGCCTATACCGATGCCGGCCGCTATTGGGAAGCGATCGACGACCTCAACCGGGCGCTCGATCTGGCGCCGAAAAATCCGATCGCGTTGCTCTATCGCGCCTCGGCCTACCGCAACGCCGGCGGCGACGACGGGCTGGAGCTCGCCCTGGCGGATGCCGAGGCGGCGCTCAAGCTTGAACCCGATTGGTCGCCCGCGCTGCTCGAACGCGGCAACATCCGCCGCCTCAAGGGTGACACGAAAGGCGCGCGCGCCGACTGGGAACGGGTGCAGCAACTGGCGCCGAACTCGGCCGCCGCGGAATACGCCCGCAACAATCTCGCGCATATCGGCGAGAATCCGGCGGCGGCGCGGCTGCTGACCGACACGCCCGCCGACCGCTGAAGCGCGCGCTCAGAAGTCGAGATCGGCGTAATGCTGGGGCGGCGGCGCACCCGGTATGTGATCGCTCAGCAGCGCTCGGAACGACGGACGCGATTTGACCCGCGCATACCATTCCTTCGCCGATTCGTGATCGGCCCAGGGCACATCGCCAAGATAGTCGATGGCCGAGAGATGCGCCGCCGCGCTGATATCGGCGAGCGAGAAATGATCGCCGGCGAGCCACCGCCGGCGCTCCGCCAGATAGCTGATGTATTCGAGGTGATAGCCGAGATTCGCCTTGGCCGCGCGCAACACGGCGGAGTCCGGCGTGCCGAATCCGAGGAAGCGCTTCATGATTTTTTCGTTGAGGAGGCTTTCCGTCACCTCGGCGTTCATCTTGCCGTCGAACCAGGCGCTGAGCCGGCGCGCCTCGGCGCGGTCGAGCGGGTTCAGTCCGAGCAGGAGCTTCTCGCGATAGACCTCGTCGAGAAATTCGGCGATGGCGCCGGAATCGGCCAGCACGGTGCCGTCCGGCTCGACCAGTACCGGCACCTCGGCCGCCGGATTGAGCGCCAGGAACTCAGGCCGCCGTTCCCACACCTTCTCGACCTTCATGGTGAAGTCGAGCCCCTTCTCCGCCAGAACGACTCGAATCTTGCGGCAGAAGGGCGAAAGCCAGAGGTGGTAGAGAACCCGCATGGCGCATGCTACCGCGGGGCGGGTAATCCCGCGAGCGCGGGCGTCAGGTGACGATGGCGGTTTCGCCCGCCGGCAACAGCGCCGTGACGCCTTCCGGCCGGCGCCACACCAGGCATTCGGCGATCATGTCGTGCAGCGCCTGCTTGCGCTGGGTCCAGCCCGCCATCATGAATCCGATGTAGAGGATGATGGTCGAGATGATCTTGGCGAAGTGCCGGCCCGAGGCGCGGCCGAAGGAAATCCGCTGGCCATGGATGTCGGTGACGAAGATGCGGCAGCAGCGCTTGCCGATTGTGGCTTGCCAGGCCGAGCTTTCCTGCAGCGCGAAATAGAGCCAGGTGCCGACCACGTTGATCACATAATTGACGCCGACGTCGGTGCCTTCCGGCATGTTCGCGAACCCGGCCGCGACGAAGACGACGAAATCGACGGCATAAAACCCGGCGCCGACGATCAGACCATCGATCAGCAGCGCGACGAAGCGCCACCAAAAGCCGGCATAAGGATACGTCGCCATGTCGTCCCTCCTGGCCGGTGAAACGCTAGCACGCGGCTTTCACAAGGGTCCAGGCGGGCGGCTAATCATTGCCGCCGCCCCGCGCGGAACCGGGATATTTTCCTTAAGAGACCGAATGAATTGTCGGGATCAGCGCGCCGGAGCGGCGGAAGCGGTCGAGATAGCCGGGCAGGATCAGCTCGAGCGCGGCCGGCTCGATGCCGAGTTCGGCCAGCCCCGAAGCACCTGATTCCACCACGGTATCACGCTTCAACATGCGCACCTGGTCGCGCGTCAGCAGCGGCGGAAAGGGCGAGAATTCCAGAACCAGGGCTTGGATCATGGCGACCGGAAACGGCAGCGGGATGAGCGCGCGCCGCCGCCCGGTTTCGCGCAGGATGAGCTCGAAGAGCTGCTTCAGCGTATAGATTCGCGGGCCGCCGAGTTCGTAGGTGCGCGCCAGCGCCGCCTCGTGCCGGAGCGCCGCAGCGACCGCTGCTGCCACGTCGCCGACATAGACCGGCTGGAAGCGCGTGGTGCCCCCGCCGATCAGCGGCAGCGCCGGTGCGAAGCGCGCCAGCGCGGCAAAGCGGTTGAAGAAGGCATCCTCGGGCCCGAAGATCAGGGACGGCCGCAGCACCGTCGCATGCGGAAATTCCGCCCGGACCGCCGCTTCGCCGGCCGCCTTGCTGCGCCCATAGGCCGATGGCGATGCCGCATCGGCGCCGAGCGCCGAGAGATGAACGAAGCGCCGCACGCCGGCCGCCCTGGCAAGCGACGCAAGCTGGGCCGGCGCTTTTTCGTGAATGGCGCGGAATCTCTGCGCGCCGCGCTCGTAGAGGATGCCGGTGGCGTTGACCACCGCATCGGCGCCTTGAAGAAGGACTTTCAGCCGGCCGGCATCGGTGATGGCGCAATCGACCGGTGCGATCTGGCCGACATCGCCCATCGGCCGCAGGAAGCCCGCCGCGCCGCCATGGCGCGATGCGGCGACGATCACCGCACCTTCGCCTGCGAGGTGCTTCACCACGTAGCGCCCGACAAAGCCGGAAGCGCCGACGACCACGACCCGCGGGTTTTGCATTGCCTAAGACCGCTATTTTGCTGCGCGCCTCTATACAATAGCCCTGCGCCCGAGGCGAGCGAGAGTGATTGACAGAAGCCGGGCCCGCCACTTAAGTCACGGGGCTAATTGCCCAGGTGGCGGAATTGGTAGACGCGCTAGATTCAGGTTCTAGTGGCCGAAAGGTCGTGGAAGTTCGAGTCTTCTCCTGGGCACCACGGACGCCTTCCCGGCGATGAAAGCGGTACGGATGACGACGAAACTCCATCACGGCGATCTGCCGGCCGGCCTCTCCTTCGGCGATTCGGTGGCGGTCGACACCGAGACAATGGGCCTGCAGCCGCCGCGCGACCGCCTGTGCCTTGTGCAGCTGTCGGCCGGCGACGGCCACTGCCATCTCGTGCAGCTGGAAGCCGGCAAATACGCCGCGCCGAACCTGAAGGCGCTCCTCGCCGATCCCAAGGTGCTCAAGATCTTCCATTTTGCGCGCTTCGATCTGGCGGCGCTGAAGCGCTATCTCGGCGTCATGCCGATGCCGGTGTATTGCACCAAGGTCGCATCGAAACTGGCGCGCACCTTCACCGACCGGCATGGGCTGAAGGATTTATGTCGCGAGATTCTCGGGGTCGAGATGTCGAAGCAGCAGCAATCCTCCGATTGGGGTGCGGCAAAACTCAGCGACGAACAGCTGCGCTACGCGGCTTCCGACGTCGAGTATCTCCATGCGCTCAAGGCGAAGCTCGACGAGATGCTGGTGCGCGAAGGCCGCGCCGCGCTGGCGCAAGCCAGTTTCGCCTTTCTGCCGCTCCGCGCCGAACTCGACCTCGCCGGCTTTTCCGGGCCCGATCTGTTCGAGCATTGAGGCGGCCGTAGCGCGCGGTTAAGGCGGTGTTAACGCACAAAAATGCGCGCCGCAATCAAGCCTTAACACTCCTAAGCAAATAATGTGCCGTTTGCAGCCGCCCGCCGTTGATTTCGAGGGTTGGCCGGAGCATAGTGGCGCCATGACGAGGGGGAATTTGCGTTCCCGTCCGCACGCGATTCCGGCGGGGAACAGCCAGAGCGACGGATCTTCCTTGCGCCGAATCATCGACAATGAAACGCCTGAGCTCGTGGTCGCGCGACGCGTGCTGCGTCAGGAGATCGCCGGGCTCGAAGCGCTGGCCGCCGAATTGGGCGCTGCTTTCGCCGAAGCGGTCGAGACGCTGGCATCCATCGCCGGCCGCGTCACCGTCACCGGCATGGGCAAGAGCGGCCATGTCGCGCGCAAGATGGCGTCGACGCTTGCCTCGACCGGCACCTCGGCCCAGTTCGTGCATCCGGCGGAAGCGAGCCACGGCGATCTCGGCATGATCGTCGCCGGCGACGCGGTGGTCGCCCTGTCGAATTCCGGCGACACCAGCGATCTCGCCCATATCCTCGAACATGCGCGACGCTTCCGCCTGCCGATCATCGCCATCACCAGCGGCGCCAAGAGCGCGCTCGCCGAGGCGGCCGACGTGACGCTGCTGCTTCCCGCCGCGGCGGAAGCCTGCCCGATGGGCCTCGCACCCACCACCTCGTCCACGATGATGATGGTGCTGGGCGACGCCCTCGCCGTCGCCTTGCTCGAGCGCAAGGGATTTTCCGCCGACGATTTCCAGCGCCTGCATCCGGGCGGCCAGCTCGGCCGGCGCCTGCTCAAGGTCACCGACATCATGCACGAAGGTCCCGCCGTCCCGCTGGTCACCGGCGAAACGGCAATGACCGAGGCGATCCTGACCATGACGGCCAAGAGCTTCGGCTGCGTCGGCATCACCGACAGGGACGGCAGGCTGGCCGGGGTCGTCACCGACGGCGATCTGCGCCGCCACATGGGCGACCGCCTGCTGCGCTCGACGGTCACCCAAGTCATGAGCCCGCGGCCCAAGACCATTCGCCCGCAGGCGCTCGCCGCCGAGGCGCTGGCGGTCATGAACGAGCACACCATCACCAGCCTCTTCGTCGTCGACGGCAAGGGCAAGCCGCTCGGCATCCTGCATATCCACGATTGTCTGCGCGCCGGGGTGGCATGAAAACCCCGCTCGACATCGCCTACGAACAGGCGCGCCTGTCGGTGGTGCGCAATCAGCGCGGCGGGATTCGCCGGCGCTACAGCCGCTTCGTCGGCCTGGCGAAACGCGTGCTGCCGGCGACGGCGCTGGCGCTGTTGCTGCTGGTCGCGGTGTGGCCGCGCATCCAGGGGGCGATCGACAGCGTGCATTTCACCGCGTTGCCCAAGATCGACATCAAGGACGCGAGCGAAGTGCGCATGATCGATCCGCGCTATACCGGCCTCGACCGCGAGAGCCGGCCTTTTGTCGTCACCGCGGACGTAGCGCACCAGACGCCCAAGGCCGACGACGCCATCTCGCTCGACGCCCCCAAGGCCGACCTCACGACCCAGACGGGAAATTGGAACGAACTTACCGCCTATGTCGGCCTCTATCAGCCGCAGGCGCAGTTGCTCGACCTCTTCGGCAATGTGGAGCTCTACCAGGACCGGGGCAATTCGCTGCGCTCGGACAGCGTGCGCATCGACATGGCGCAGGGCACGGCGATCAGCCACGACCCGGTGACCGGCGACGGCACGTTCGGCCACATTCAGGCGCAGGGCCTCAAGGTGCTCGACCGCGGCGACACCATCATCTTCACCGGGCACGCCGCGCTCGACCTCAATTCGCGGGCGAAGGCGGTGCCGTGAAATTCACGTCGGTCCTCGTCACCGGCGCGATTGGGCTGGCACTGGGCGGTTTCATCGGGGCCGCCCAAGCCGAAGGCCTCGGGGGCGATTCGCTTGCCAGCGACAAGCCGATCCACATCACGGCCGAGAACGGCATCGAATGGCAGCAGAGCAATCGAGTCTATATCGCGCGCGGCCACGCGACAGCCACGCGCGGCGATGGAAGCGTCGCCGGTGACGTGCTCTACGCCTATTACCGGCCGGCCCGCGCCACGTCGACAAACGGCGAACAGAAACCGCCATCGGGCGCCAGCACCTTGATGGCCGGCACGGGCGGCTCGACCGAGATCTACCGCATCGAAGCCGACGGCCATGTACGCTTCACCGACGCCGACCGGATCGGCTATGGCGATCACGCGGTTTACGACGTGGACCAGGCGGTGCTGGTCATCACCGGTAAGAATCTGCGCATCGAAACGCCGCGCGAGACCATCACGGCGCGCGATACGCTCGAATGGTACGACAAGAAGCAGATCGCCGTGGCGCGCGGCGACGCGATCGCGACGCGCGATGACCGCCGCATCCGCGGCGACGTGCTGACCGCCGAGGCCGAGAAGCCCGACAACCAGCCGGCCAAAATCCGGCGCGTCGACGCCTATGGCCACGTCTTCGTCTCGACGCCCGACCAGATCGCGCAGGGCAGCCAGGGCGTCTACGACCTCGAGACCGGAATTGCCACATTGATCGGCGACGTCAAGGTCACCAAGGGCGACAACGAACTGACCGGCCAATACGCCGTGGTCGACACCAACAACAATGTGAGCCGCATCCTGGCGGCGCCCCCCAATTCGCGCACCGCCTCGGGCGGCAAGCAACGGGTCGAGGGCCTCCTCGTCCGCTCGCCTGTGACCCATACGGCGACCGGCCAATGACCGGCGCACACCACGACCCCGCCGCAGCGCCGCGCGGCACCGAGGGCGCGCCGCGCCTGGTGGCGAGCAACGCCGGACTGGCCGCCTACAATCTCGGCAAGAGCTTCAAGAAGCGGCCCGTGCTGCGCGCCGTCAACGTCTCGGTGCAGCGCGGAGAGGCGGTCGGGCTGCTCGGCCCCAACGGCGCCGGCAAGACCACGTGCTTCTACATCATCACCGGCTTGATTCGGCCCGACGTCGGCGCCATCACGCTCGACGGCGAGGACATCACCGATCTACCGATGTACCGCCGCGCGCGGCTCGGCATCGGCTATCTGCCGCAGGAGGCGTCGATCTTCCGCGGCCTGACCGTCGAGCAGAACGTCCGCGCCGTGCTCGAAGTCGCCGAGCCGGTACCCGAAATGCGCGAAAGCATGCTCGACGCGCTGCTCGCCGAATTCTCCATCACGCATCTGCGCCGCGCTCCAGCGATGGCGCTATCGGGCGGCGAGCGCCGCCGTGTCGAGATCGCCCGCGCCCTGGCGACGCGACCGCATTTCATCCTGCTCGACGAGCCGCTCGCCGGCATCGACCCGATCGCTGTCAATGACATCCGCGACCTCGTCGCGCATCTGAAAGATCGCGGCATCGGCGTTCTGATCACCGACCATAATGTGCGCGAGACGCTCGAAATCGTGGACCGCGCCTATATCCTGCATCAGGGACAGGTTCTGATGGAGGGTGCGCCCGACGAGATCGTGCGCGACGCCAATGTGCGCCGCGTCTATCTTGGCGAGCGGTTCAGCTTGTAGCTGGTCCCATGGCCCTCACCCAGAGATTAGATCTCCGCCAGAGCCAGGCGCTTGTCATGACGCCGCAGCTGCAGCAGGCGATCAAGCTGCTGCAGCTCTCGAATCTCGAATTGGCGGCTTATGTCGAGAACGAGATCGAGCAGAATCCGCTGCTGGAACCCGATGAGGGTCCGGCCGAGATCGATCGGCCGGCCGAATCCGAAGCGCCCGCCGAGGCCGCCGAGGAACCCTCCGCCGGCGGCGACACCGGCCTCGATCCGGTCGAAGCCTGGCATGCGGTCGCCGGTAGCGAAGGCGAAGGCAATCTCGATTATGCCGGCGATCCCGCCGCCTGGAGCACACGGGGCGGCGGCGCGGCCTATGGCGACGATCTGCCGGGCCTCGACCAGACGCTGGCCCGGCCGCCGACGCTGCGCGAGCATTTGATCGAGCAGCTCGGCGTCGAGCTCGACGACCCCGCCGATCGCCTGATCGGCACGCATCTTATCGACCTGCTCGACGACGCCGGCTACCTCACCGCCGATCTGAAACCCGTCGCCGATCTTCTCGGCTGCGATCTGGCCCGGGTCGAGGCCACGCTGCAGCGGCTGCAGTGTTTCGATCCGGCGGGAATCTTCGCCCGCAACCTGGCCGAATGCCTGAGGCTGCAATTGCAGGAACGCGACCGTTTCGATCCGGCGATGCAGATCCTGATCGAGCATCTGCCGCTCCTGGCGAGCCGCGATGCGGCGCAGCTCATGCGTCTCTGCCGCGTCGACGCCGCCGATCTGACGCAGATGGTGGCGGAGATCAAGGCGCTCAATCCCAAGCCCGGCCTCGCTTTCGACAAGGCCGCGGCCGAGCCCATCATGCCCGACGTGCTGCTGCGGCCGCTCGCCGGCGGCTCCTGGGCGGTCGAGCTCAACAGCGAGAATCTGCCGCGCGTTCTGGTCAACAACCGCTACTACGCCGAGGTGGCGGGCGCCGCCAAGAACAAGGCTGAAAAGGAATATATCTCCGAGCGCTACCAATCGGCCAATTGGCTGGTCAAGGCGCTGCACCAGCGGGCCACCACCATCCTGAAGGTAGCGCGCGAGATCGTGCGCCAGCAGGAAGGATTCCTGCGCCACGGCGTGCAGCATTTGCGCCCGCTCGTGCTGCGCGATATCGCCAGCGCCATTGAAATGCATGAGAGCACGGTCAGCCGCGTCACCACGAATAAGTACATGATGACCCCGCGCGGCATCTACGAGCTCAAATACTTCTTTACCTCGTCGATCGCCTCGGCAAGCGGCGAAGCGCATTCGGCCGAGGCCGTGCGCTTCCGCATCCGCTCGCTGATCGAGGCGGAAGCCGCCGAAGTGCTCTCGGACGACCGAATCGTCGAGATTTTAATGAAAGAAGGGGTAGACATCGCCCGGCGGACCATCGCCAAATACCGCGAGGCGATGCACATCCCGTCCTCGGTGCAGCGGCGACGCGACAAGGTGATGCAGTTCTGACCATGGATACCGGGCCGCGCATGATGCAAATTTCCGATCTTCTCACGCCGAAATCCGTGGCGGCGAATCTACGCGCCGCCAACAAGAAGCAGGCCCTCCAGGACCTTGCGAAGCGTGCCGCCCCAATCCTCGGTTGCGGCGAGCGGGCGCTGTTCGAGACCCTGATCGAGCGCGAAAGATTGGGTTCCACCGGCATCGGCAACGGCGTGGCCGTGCCGCATGGCAGGTTGCCCGGCCTTGCCGCACCCCGCGGCTTCTTCGCGCGGCTGGATAAGCCCATCGAATTCGAGGCGGTGGACAACCGGCCGGTGGATTTGATCTTCTTGTTGGTCACCCCCGAAGGCGCGGGCGGCGACCATCTCAAGGCTCTCGCCATGGTGTCGCGCCTGTTGCGCGACCGGAAGACTTGCGAGAAGTTGCGCGGCACCGACCGGGCGGAGGCGCTCTATGCCTTGCTCGTCGACCGCACAACGAGCCACGCCGCCTAGCGGCGCGGCTCGCGCCTATCCTCAATGGACGGTGAGCGGCTCCAGGTCGTTCTGGAGTGCCGCGGCCTGTGCGACCGCGAGGTCGGGCATCACCGCCATTGGCGTGCCGTCGGCGGCGTGGATGGCGTAAGCCTTCCCGCCGTTGACGATGACAGGACGGATATATGCCAAATCCGGCATCCCCCAGCGAACGAATTCCTGGGGGGTGATGTGTTTCAACTTGTCGGTTTCAAAGCGATTCATGAAATTGCCTTTCCGGCCTTCGCGAGCGGCCCGGTTTCATTGCGGATTTCGACGCGTTGCACGCGTCCCGTGGATGCGCGGCGTGCCAGATCGACGTGCAGCAGTCCATTTTCGATCCGGGCCCCCACCACCTCGATGCCATCGGCCAGCACGAAGGAACGCTGGAACTGCCGCGCGGCAATGCCGCGATGAAGGTAGACCCGCTCCTTCTCCTCGGCCTGCTTGCCGCGGATGACGAGCTGGTTGTCTTCGATCTGGACGGAAAGGTCGTCCATCGTGAAGCCGGCGACCGCCAAGGTGATGCGCAGGGCGTTCTCGCCGAGCTGCTCGACATTGTAGGGCGGGTATCCATCGGATGTTGCCTTGGTCACCCGGTCGAGCGTTCGCTCGAACTGGTCGAAGCCGAGCAATAAAGGCGAGTTGAACAAAGAAAGTCTCGTCATGGGGACTTCCTCCACTGAGCTAAGTCCTTGTCGGTTTGCAGGACCCCATCTGGGCATCTCGCCGTGGTCCTCTTTTAGGGCACCATACATGCCATGATGTGGGGATTCGGCGTTGGCGCATCAAGACAGAGAGATCCGCGGACACCGCGGATTCAAAGGCTTTTTTGACTGTTTTCTGAGCTTTTGCTGTGACCAGCTTGCCGCGCCACGACAGCCGGGGAGACGAAAAGGGCCCGGCTCGCGGAAGCCGGGCCCTTCTTACTTGGTGGAGCCAGGCGGGATCGAACCGCCGACCTCTACAATGCCATCGTAGCGCTCTCCCAGCTGAGCTATGGCCCCTAACATCGTGCGCGGCGCGGCAGGGCGCCTGCTGGGAAGACTTGTTCTAGCGCAGAGCGGCGCGCGGGAAAAGGCTGTGCAGAACCTTAGCGCTCGTCGTCGTCGTCAACGTTCTCAATGACCTCGGCCATGTCGTCTTCGTCCTCGCCGAGCTCGGAGGCGTCCTCAAGGACCGCTTCATCCTCTTCCTCCTCCTTCTTGACGACCTCGCCCTCTACGGCTTCGACCTCTTCCTCGGCCTCCCCGGCCACAATGGCCACTGCCGGCACGGCTACCTCAACCACCGTTTCCGCTTCCGGCTCGGCGGCCAAATCGGCCTCCAGCTCCTCCTCGGCGATCGGTACTTCCTCGGCCTCGACCGGCGCCGCCGCGCGGGATTTGCGCGTCCGGACCAGCGTCTCGGCATCGAAGGGCGCGCCGCATTTAGGGCATGTCACCGGATCGCGGCGCATATCGTAATAGCGCGTGCCGCAATTCGGGCAGATACGTTTTGTTCCCCAGTCCGCTTTTGCCACGGCCCCTCCGCTGACCCGACGGCGAATTTCCTGCTACCGGCCCTTTGCCACGAGCGCCGGGCGGTGTCAAAAGCAAAATCAGCACGGGCCGCCGGCAACGGTTTCGCCACCTGTCGCTTGCGCCGACGCGCTGTGCTAAGACCGCGCCGGCGACGATAGAATGCCGAGGCTGCGCAGCCGTGACCGCTCTTTCTTCCGGCACATCGCGCCCGCTTCGCGGCACCTGCCGCGTCCCGGGCGACAAGTCGATTTCGCATCGCGCGCTCATCCTGGGCGCGCTCGCGGTCGGCCGCACGCGTATTAAGGGATTACTTGAAGGCGAGGACGTGCTGCGCACCGCGCAAGCGGTGCGGGCGCTCGGCGCCCGGGTCAAGCGCGACGGCGAAGGAAGCTGGAGCATCGACGGTGTCGGCATCGGCGGCTTCAGCGAGCCGGCCGAGCCCCTCGACCTCGGCAATTCCGGCACCGGCGCCCGGCTCCTCATGGGCGCGGTAGCGACGCATGCCTTCACGACCTTCTTCACCGGCGATGACAGCTTGCGCAAGCGGCCGATGGCGCGCGTGGCCCATCCTTTGTCGCAGATGGGTGCCCGCATCACGGCGCGCGACGGCATGCGCATGCCCCTGGCCGTGGAAGGCGCCCGCACGCCGCTGCCGCTCTCTTACACGCCGCCGGTGCCGTCGGCGCAGGTGAAATCGGCGATATTGCTCGCCGGATTGAATGCTCCGGGCGAAACCACGGTGGTCGAGCCCAACCCGACGCGCGATCACACCGAGAGCCTATTGCGGCACTTTGGCGCCAGGGTGGAGGTCATGGAGATCGAGCGCGGCGGTCGACGTATTACGCTGACCGGCCAGCCCGAGCTGAAACCCGCCGATCTGACCGTGCCGGGCGATCCATCCTCCGCCGCCTTCCCGCTGGTCGCGGCCCTCATCCGCCCCGGCTCGGCGATCACCATTACCGGGGTCGGAATCAATCCGCTCCGCGCCGGGCTCTTCGCCACGCTTGCCGAGATGGGCGCCGACATCGACTTCAGGCGGCAACGCGTGGCCGGCGGCGAGCCGGTCGCCGATTTGAAGGCGAAGGCAGGGGCGCTCCGGGGCGTCGACGTGCCGGCGGCGCGCGCCCCCAGCATGATCGACGAATATCCGATCCTGGCGGTCGCCGCTGCCTTCGCCACGGGACGCACGGTCATGCGTGGCTTGGGAGAACTTCGCGTCAAGGAAAGCGACCGGCTCACCACCATGGCCAAGGGCCTCGTCGCTTGCGGCGTCAAGGCGACGATCGACGGCGACGACCTCATCGTCGAAGGGCGCGGAGGATCGGTTGTCGGTGGCGCGCGCATCGCGGCCGAGCTCGACCACCGCATCGCCATGGCCTTCCTGGTGCTGGGCGGCGCCGCCAAGAAGCCGACGCGCATCGACGACGGTGCCACCATCACCACCAGCTTCCCCGGCTTCGTCGCGCTGATGAACCGGCTCGGCACGCGTATCGCCGAGGCGAAGCGGTGATCATTGCGGTCGACGGACCGGCCGCTTCCGGCAAGGGCACGCTGGCGCGCCGCCTCGCCGTCCATTATGGCCTGCGCTATCTCGACACCGGCTCGCTTTACCGTGCGGCGGCGCTGCACGCGCTGCTCGTCCATGCCGACCCGGCCGACCCCGATGCCGCCACCGCCGCGGCTCGGCAAGTCACCGCCGCCGATCTCGATGACGCCCGGCTCCGAGGGGAGGACGTGGCCCAGGCGGCCTCGGTCGTCGCTGCCATTCCTGGGGTGCGCGCGGCCCTTTTGGACTTTCAGCGGCGCTTCGCCCGGGAGAGCAAGGGGGCGGTGCTCGACGGCCGCGATATCGGCACCGTGGTGTGCCCGGACGCCGACGCCAAGCTGTTCCTCACTGCCACCCGGGGGGCCAGAGCGGCTAGGCGATTCAAAGAGTTGCAGGGTGGGGGCCGGGCCGCTATATACGAGCGCGTCCTGCAGGACATGATACGCCGCGACGCGCGCGACAGCGAGCGCCGTACCGCCCCTTTGGAGCGGGCGGCGGACGCTTTCGCGCTCGACACCACCGCGCTCGATGCCGATGCCGCGTTCGAAGCGGCGCGGCATTTCATCGAAACGAAGCTCGGCACGTCGCGGCATTGAACCGCTCTGCATGACCACGGGTCCACGCCGCCGCGCCCGCATTCGCGGCGGCCGATCGCGACGTCCCCCCGGAACGGCGCGGTCACAGCAAACGGGGAAAGTCTGGAGTTCTAATGGCTGCCGCTCGTCAATCCACCGCGAAAAAGGAAAGTTTCGCGGCGCTGCTCGATGAATCGCTCGGGACCTCGGCCGGCCTCGAAGGCACGGTCATCAAGGGCCACGTCATCGCCATCGAAAACGACATGGTCCTGATCGATGTCGGCCTCAAATCCGAAGGCCGCGTCGCGCTGAAGGAATTCGGCGTGCCCGGCAAGGCCGCCGATCTCAAGGCCGGCGATACGGTCGAGGTCTATCTCGAGCGCATGGAAGGCAAGAACGGCGAAGCGCAGCTCTCGCGCGAAAAGGCGCGGCGCGAGGAGGCATGGACCCTGCTCGAGAAAAGCTTCCAGGCGAACGAACGGGTTCAAGGCGTCATCTTCGGCCGCGTCAAGGGCGGCTTCACCGTCGATCTTTCGGGCGCGGTGGCATTCCTGCCCGGCAGCCAGGTCGACATCCGCCCGGTGCGCGACATCACTCCGCTGCTCGGCTCGCCGCAGCCCTTCCAGATCCTCAAAATGGATCGCGCGCGCGGCAACATCGTCGTCTCGCGCCGCGCCGTGCTCGAAGAGAGCCGCGCGGAGCAGCGTTCCGAGCTGGTCGCCTCGCTCAAGGAAGGCCAGGTGCTCACCGGCGTGGTCAAGAACATCACCGATTATGGCGCCTTTGTCGATCTGGGCGGCGTCGACGGCCTGCTCCACGTCACCGACATCGCCTGGCGGCGCATCAATCACCCGTCCGAGGCGCTCCATATCGGCCAGACCGTGAAGGTCCAGGTCATCCGCTTCAACGCCGAGACGCAGCGCATCTCGCTCGGCATGAAGCAGCTCGAGGCCGATCCGTGGGAAGGCGTCGAGCTCAAATATCCGGCCGCGGCCAAGTTCAAGGGCCGTGTCACCAACATCACCGATTACGGCGCTTTCGTCGAATTGGAGCCCGGCGTCGAAGGCCTCGTCCATGTCTCGGAAATGAGCTGGACCAAGAAGAACGTGCATCCGGGCAAGATCGTCTCGACCAGCCAGGAGGTCGAGGTGATGGTGCTCGACGTCGATCCGCAGAAGCGGCGCATCAGCCTGGGCCTCAAACAGTGTCTCGCCAACCCGTGGGATAGCTTCAAGGACAAGTACCCGGTCGGCGCCGACATCGAGGGCGAGGTCAAGAACATCACCGAGTTCGGCATCTTCGTCGGCCTGCCCGGCGACATCGACGGCATGGTGCATCTCTCCGACCTCGACTGGCAGAAGGCCGGCGAAGAGGCGATCAAGGATTACAAAAAGGGCGAGAACCTCAAGGTGCGCGTGCTCGACGTCGACGTCGAGAAGGAGCGCATCTCGCTGGGCGTCAAGCAGCTCGCCGCCGACCCGACCGAACAGCAGGTCGCCGGCATCAAGAAAGGCGATGTCGTCACCTGCACTGTCTCGGCGGTCACCGACGGCGGTATCGAGGTCCAATTGGCGAGCGGCCTGCCCGGCTTTATCCGCAAGGGCGAGTTGTCGCGCGACCGCGCCGAGCAGCGGCCCGATCGCTTTGCCGTCGGCGAGAAAATCGACGCCAAGATCACCGGCCTCGACCGCGGCGGCCGTAAGGCGACGCTCTCGATCAAGGCGCGCGAGGTCGACGAGGACAAGCAGGCGATGGCCGAGTTTGGCTCATCGGATTCGGGCGCCAGCCTGGGCGATATCCTGGGTGCGGCGCTCAACCGCAAGGGCACCGACGAGGACGAGAAGGAAGGCGAGTAACGCCGGGGGCCGGCAGCCGGTCCCCGGAATCCTTGACGCCGGGTGCTTGGTTTGGCAGGATTTTCAATATGTTAACGCGGCAGGGGGCTAAGGCTGCGCCATGACGAAATCCGAGCTCATCCAGCGCTTGGCTGAGCGCAATCCGCACCTCTACCAGCGTGACGTCGAACGCATCGTTTCCACCGTGTTCGACGAGATCTCGGCGGCGCTGTCGCGGGGCGACCGGGTCGAGCTCCGCGGCTTTGGCGCCTTCTCGGTCAAGCGCCGCGGCGCGCGGCTGGGCCGCAATCCGCGCACCGGCGAGAGCGTCCAGGTCGGCGAAAAGCACATCCCCTTCTTCAAGACCGGCAAAGAGCTGCGCGAGCGGCTCAACGAGCGGCCTTGACCGCGCGCGTGCGCGTTCAAGAGTCAGCATGAAGCTTTTTCACTGGCTGGTGACCGCACCGCTCGCGCTGGTGCTGGTCGTCTTCGCCGTCTCGAACCGCGTTGTCGTCACCATCACGCTCTGGCCATTCCCCTTCGAGCTCCAGACCGAGCTCTTCCTCGTCGTCCTGCTGTCGCTGCTGATCGGGCTGCTTCTGGGGTTGCTGATCGCCTGGATCGGCGGCAGCCGCGCCCGCCGCGAGGCGCGCGCCAATGCCAAGCGCAATGCCGCGCTCCAGCGCGAGATCGATGGGCTGCGCGCGCCGCCCGGCCCGACATTGCCGCCGACGGCGCTGCCGCCCTACTAGATGCGCGTCTTCGGCTATAGCGAAACCGTCGCGGCGCTCGATTTCGCCTCGCTGATCGAAGCCCTGCGCCAAGCCTTCCGTACCGCCGGCGTGGCAACGCCGCCGCGTCAGCGCTACGAGATCCCCGTGCCGCACCGCGCGGCGGGCACGCTGCTGGTGATGCCGGCGTGGAAAGCGGGCGACCGCATCGGCGTCAAGGTGTTGGGCCTTTTTCCCGACAATCCGGACCACGGCGAGACGACGAGCCAGGGCGCCTATCTCATGCTCGACGGCCGGACGGGCAAGCCGATGGCGGCGATCGACGCCGCCGGGCTCACCGCGCGGCGCACGGCGGCGGCCTCGGCGCTGGCGGCGAGCTACCTGGCGCGGCCCGACAGCGAGCGGCTGCTCATGATCGGCACCGGCGCGCTGGCGTCCCATCTGATCGAGGCGCATGCCAGCGTCCGCCCGATCCGCAACGTTCTGGTGTGGGGGCGCAACCACGAAAAGGCCGAGCGCCTCGCTCAGCGCCTGACGCGGCGCGCGCTGAAAGTAACGGCGGCGGAGGATTTGCAGAGCGCCGTCAACGGCGCGCATGTCATCTGCTGCGCCACCGCCTCGCGCGAGCCGCTTCTGCTCGGCCATTGGCTGCCGCTGGGCGCCCATATCGACCTGGTCGGCGGCTTCACGCCGGAGATGCGGGAGGCCGACGATGAGGTCATCCGCCGCGCGCGCATCTTCGTCGACAGCCGCGACGCGGCCCTCGCCGAGGCCGGCGACATCGTTCAGCCGGTGCGCGACGGCATCCTGCGCCCGGACGACATTGCCGGCGATCTGTTCGATCTGACGCGGGGTGCCCGAAGCGGCCGCCGGTTCCACGACCAGATCACGCTTTTCAAGTCGGTCGGCCATGCGCTGGAAGATATGGCGGCGGCGAAGCAGGCGTTGGAGAATGCGCTGGCGCCATGAGCAAGCCCGCCAACCCCATCCTCTGCGCCATCGATTTAGCCGATCCGGCCAAGGCGAAGGCGCTTGTCCGCACGCTCAAGGGCGCGGTCGGCGGCATCAAGCTCGGCCTCGAATTCTTCACCGCCAACGGCCCGCGCGCGGTCAAGGATACGGCGCAGGGCCTGCCGCTGTTCCTTGACCTGAAGCTGCATGACATCCCCAACACCGTGGCCGGCGCGGTCCGCGCGGCGGCGGCGATCGAGCCGCTGTTCCTGACCCTCCACTGCGCCGGGGGTGGGGCGATGATGAAGGCGGCGACCGAGGCGGCAAAGCAGGCCGGCGGGAAGACGCGCATGAAGCTGCTCGGCGTGACGGTCCTCACCAGCCTCGACGAGGGCGACCTCGAATCCGTCGGGCAAAAGGGCCCGGTTGCCGAACAGGTGAAGCGCCTGGCCCGGCTCGCGCGCGCCAGCGGTCTCGACGGCATCGTCTGCTCGCCGCACGAGGTGGAAGAGCTGCGTCGCGAATTGGGCGAGGATTTCCTGCTGGTCGTGCCGGGCATCCGCATCGGATCGCTGGCGCTGGGCGACCAGAAACGCGTCATGGGGCCGCGCGACGCTGTCGCGGCCGGTGCCGACTATCTCGTGATCGGCCGGCCGATCACCGGCTCGCCCAGCCCGCCAGCGGCGGCGCGGGCCATGCTGGCGGAGATCGGGAAAGCCGCGACATGAGCGTGTTGGCCAAGATCTGCGGACTGTCGACGGCCGAGACGGTCGCGGCGGCGGTGCAGGGCGGCGCGGCGTTCACCGGCTTCGTGTTTTTTCCGCCCAGCCCCCGTCACCTGACGCCCGAGCAAGCGGGACCTCTCGTTTCGGCGGTGCCAGCCGGAGTCACGCGGGTCGGCGTCTTCGTCGATCCGAGCGACGAGTTCCTGGAGAAGGTGCTCGTCAAATCGCCGCTCGACCTGCTGCAGCTCCATGGCGAGGAAACGCCGGAGCGCGCCGCGGCGATCAAGCGGCGCTTCGGCAAGAAGGTGATGAAGGCGATCAAGGTGGCATCCGAGGCCGATCTGCAGCGAGCGCCAGGCTATTTCGCCGCCGTCGATTGGTTGATGTTCGATGCGCGCCCCCCCAAGGACGCGACGCGCCCCGGCGGCAACGCCCTCGCCTTCGACTGGGAGCTGCTGCACCGGCGCAACTGGCCGCTGCCCTGGATGCTGTCGGGCGGCCTCAATGCCCAAAACCTCGGCGAGGCGGCACGGATTTCGCACGCCACGGCGGTCGACGTCTCGTCGGGCGTCGAGAGCCGGCCGGGCGCCAAGGATGGGGCCAAAATCCGCGAATTCCTGGCCCAGGCGAAGGCGATTTGAGCCTTTGAGCGTCCCCCTATTCGGAGTAAAACAGCGCCTTCCCATATAGGGTTCGGCATAAAGCAGATGGCAGCCCCCAACACCTTCCGTGGCGGGCCCGACGAGCGCGGGCTGTTCGGCATCTATGGCGGGCGCTTTGTCGCGGAAACCCTCATGCCGCTGGTGCTCGAAGTCGAGCGCGCTTATGGCGCGGCGAAGCGCGATCCAAGCTTTGCTGCCGAGCTGCGCTATTACCTCGAGCATTATGTCGGCCGGCCCTCGCCGCTCTATTTCGCCGAGCGGCTGACCCGGCATCTTGGCGGCGCCAAGATTTACCTGAAGCGCGAGGATCTGAACCACACCGGCGCGCATAAGGTGAACAACACGCTCGGCCAGATCCTGCTCGCCCGGCGCATGGGCAAGCGCCGCATCATCGCCGAAACCGGCGCCGGCCAGCACGGCGTTGCTACCGCCACGGTCTGCGCGCTCTTCGATCTGCCCTGCGTCGTCTATATGGGCGCCACCGACATCGAGCGACAGAAGCCCAATGTCTTCCGCATGAAATTGCTCGGCGCCGAGGTGGTTCCGGTCCATTCCGGCACCGCCACGCTGAAGGACGCGATGAACGAGGCGCTGCGCGATTGGGTCGCGCATGTCGACGACACCTATTACCTGATCGGCACGGTCGCCGGGCCGCATCCGTATCCCGAGATGGTGCGCGACTTCCAGAACGTGATCGGCGAGGAAACCCGCGTGCAGATGCATCGGGCCGAGGGTCGCCTGCCCGACACGCTGGTCGCCTGCGTCGGCGGCGGCTCGAACGCCATCGGGCTGTTCCATCCCTTTCTCGACGAGCCCGACATCAAGATGATCGGCGTCGAGGCGGCGGGCTCCGGCATCAAGAGCGGCAAGCACGCGGCCTCGCTCAACGGCGGCGCGCCCGGCGTGCTGCACGGCAACCGCACCTACCTGCTTCAGGATTCGGACGGCCAGATCCAGGACACCCATTCGATATCCGCCGGGCTCGACTATCCCGGCATCGGCCCCGAGCACGCCTGGCTGTTCGACCAGAAGCGCGTCGAATACGTGCCAATCACCGACAAGGAGGCGCTCGTCGCCTTCCAATTGCTGACCCGTCTCGAAGGCATCATCCCGGCGCTCGAATCGGCGCATGCCGTGGCTGAGGCGATGAAGCGCGCGCCCAAGCTGCCGGCGGACAATCTGCTGGTGATCAATCTGTCGGGCCGCGGCGACAAGGACATCCCCTCCGTCGCCGGCATGCTGGGAGCGAGACTATGAGCCGCATCGGCAAGCGCTTCGCCCAACTGCGCCAGGAGGGCCGCGCCGGGCTGGTGACCTATTTCACCGGCGGCGATCCCGACGGCGCCACCTTCGAGAAGTTGCTGGCGCAATTGCCCGAGGCCGGCGCCGATCTGATCGAGATCGGCATGCCGTTCTCCGATCCGATGGCCGACGGCCCGGCGATCCAGGCCGCGGCGCTGCGGGCGCTGAAATCGGGCACGAATTTGGCGAAGATTCTGGCGGCGCTGCGCCGTTTCCGCGACAAGGACGATGCCACGCCGGTCGTGCTGATGGGCTATTACAATCCGATCTATCGCTACGGCGTGCCGCGTTTCCTGAAGGATGCGAAAGCCGCCGGTTGCGACGGGCTCATCATCGTCGATCTGCCGCCCGAGCATGACGACGAGTTGTGCCGGCCGGCCCTGGCCGCCGGCATCGATTTCATCCGTCTCGCCACGCCGACCAGCGACGATCGCCGCCTGCCGACGATCCTGAAGCACAGCAGCGGCTTCCTTTATTATGTCGCCATCGCCGGCATCACCGGCACCCGGTCGGCCAAGGGCGCGGCCATCGCCGCCGCGGTCGAGCGGCTGAAGCGGCACACAAGACTGCCGGTCGCCGTCGGCTTCGGCATCAAGACGCCGCTCCAGGCGGCCGAGGTTGCGCGCAGCGCCGACGCCGCCGTGGTCGGCTCGGCGCTGGTCGAACGGCTCGCTGCCCAACTCGACAAGAAGAACCGGCCAAAAGCCGGATTGGTGGCCGCCGTCCTCAAGGACGTGCGCGCGCTGTCTAGGGGCATACGCGGCGCCCGGCAGCGCATCAAGAGCGCGGCGACGGCCGCACGAATGGCGGCGCCATGAACTGGCTGACCAACTTCGTCCTGCCGAAAATTCGCGCCGTCGTCGCGAAGAAGGAGGTGCCGGACAATCTCTGGCACAAATGCCCGGGTTGCGGGCAGATGCTGTTCCATCGCGAGCTCGAGGCCAATCTGCATGTCTGCGGCAGTTGCGGCCATCATCTGCGCATCTCGCCGGACAGGCGCCTGAACCTGATGTTCGACGACGGCAAATACACCACCATCGAGCTGCCCAAGGCCATCGCCGACCCGCTTAAATTCCGCGACCGCAAGCGTTATAGCGACCGCCTGAAGGAGGCCCAGGGCGCCAAGGGCACGGCGCGCGACGCGGCGGTGGTGGCCCATGGCATGATTGGCGGCGTCGGCGCCGTGGTCTGCGCCTTTGACTTTTCCTTCATGGGCGGCTCGATGGGCATCGCCGTCGGCGAGGCGATCCTGGCGGCGGCCCGGCTCGCTGTGCTGCAGGAGGCGGCGCTGATCATCGTGCCGTCATCGGGCGGCGCCCGCATGCAGGAAGGCATTCTCTCGCTGATGCAGCTGCCGCGCACGACCCTGGCGGTGGAGATGGTCAAGGAAGCCGGGCAGCCATATATCGTGCTGCTGGCCGATCCGACGACCGGCGGCGTCTCGGCCTCCTTCGCCATGCTGGGCGACATCACCCTGGCCGAGCCCGGCGCGGTGGTCGGCTTCGCCGGCGCGCGCGTGATCGAGGAAACCATCCGGGAAAAGCTGCCCGAAGGCTTCCAGCGTGCCGAATATCTGCTTGAGCACGGCATGGTCGACATGGTCGTCCACCGCCGCGACCTGAAGGCGACGCTCGACCGCGTGCTCGACCTGCTGACGCGACGGCAACCACCCGCGCAACGCGCCATCGCGGCGCCGCGGCCGATGGAACACGGCTTCTGACGGCCGTGGCGCGCGCCAGCGACCGCATCCTCGAGCGGCTGCTCACCCTTCACCCGAAGCTCATCGATCTCTCGCTCGATCGCGTGGCGCGGCTGCTCGCGGCGCTCGGCCATCCCGAGCGGCGCCTACCGCCGACGATCCATGTCGCCGGCACCAACGGCAAGGGCTCGGCCATCGCCTTCCTGCGCGCCTGCCTCGAGGCGGCGGGCCATCGCGTCCACGTCTATACCTCGCCCCATCTGGTGCGCTTCCACGAACGCATCCGTCTCGCGGGCAAGCTGATCGACGAGCAGGCCCTGGCCGCCCTGCTCGAGGAATGCGAAACGGCCAATAGCGGCGCGCCGATCACCTTCTTCGAGATCACCACTGCCGCCGCACTGCTCGCCTTCGCACGCGCGCCAGCCGACTATTTCCTCTGCGAAGTCGGGCTCGGCGGCCGCTTCGATGCGACCAACGTCATCGACCGGCCGGCCGCGACGGTGGTCACGCCGATATCGCTCGACCACCAGCATTTCCTGGGCGAGACCGTGGCGAAGATCGCCTTCGAGAAGGCCGGCATCCTCAAGCCCGGCGTCCCCGCGGTGATCGGCCCGCAGACGGCCGAGGCGGTGTCGGTGCTGGAGGCGCGGGCGAAGGAACTCGGCACGCCGCTCTATCGCTGCGGCCGGGAATGGTCGGCAGCGCGTGCGGTCGACGGGACGCTGCTCTACGACGGCAAGCGCATCTACGAGCTGCCGCCGCCGGGCTTGCTGGGCGACCACCAATACGAAAACGCCGGCGCCGCGCTCGCCACGCTGGAATGCCTGACGGATCTGGCGCTTGACGAAAAAGCGCTGGCGCGCGGCATGCAGAATGTCGAATGGCCGGCACGGCTGCAGCGCCTGGCCGCAGGCCCCCTGGTCGACGCCTTGCCGCCGGGCGCGGAACTGTGGCTCGACGGCGCGCATAACGCGGCCGGCGGCGCGGCGCTGGCGCGCCAAGCGCGCCAATGGAACGACCGGCCGCTCGGCCTGGTCTTCGGCATGCTGAAGACGCACGATCCCGCGGCTTTCCTGAAGCCGCTGGCGCCGCATGTCAACCGGCTTGCCGCCATCGCCATTCCGCGCGAGGCCAATGCGCTGACCGCCGAGGAAGCCGTCGCCGCTTCGCGTCAGGCCGGCATCGCGGCGACGCCAGAGCCCGATCTGCCGACGGCCGTCAAAGCGGCGAGCACGCGCCAGGGGCGCACGCTGATCTGCGGCTCGCTCTATCTCGCGGGACGGGTGCTGGAAGACAATTGCTGAGCGAGGCTCTCTTCTAGAGGACCGACTGCACCCACTCGACCAGCTTCGATTTCGGCAACGCGCCGATCTTGGTGGCGGCGACCTGGCCGTTCTTGAACAGCATCAGCGTCGGAATGCCGTGCACGCCGTATTTGGTCGGGGTCTGCGGATTCTCGTCGATGTTGATCTTGGCGATGGTCACCTTGCCGGTCATCTCGGCCGCGATGTCCTCGAGGAAGGGCGCGATCATCTTGCACGGGCCGCACCATTCGGCCCAAAAATCGACGAGCACGGGCCCCGCGGCCTTCAGCACATCGTTCTCGAAGGAAGTGTCGGTGACCTTGTTCGGCTTCATTACATTCTCCGGCTGAGGGTCCGGCGCGGAGCTTAGGCGACGCTTCGAAACAGCGTCAAGCGCGGCTCCCGCACGTTCATGCATGGATGGGTTCGCGAAAGCGCGTTGCCGGGGCGGAGCTAAGCCAGCGCTGCCGCGGAAATGGCCATGAGGCTCGGCCCTTCGGTCCAGAGCAGCGCGCAGCGTATAGCCTTGCCCGGATAGACGCCGCCTAGCGCCGCGCGATAAGCGCCAAGCTGCTCGAGATAGGCTGCCGGCACCTGCGACTCGTCGGCGGGAACCGGCCGCATGGTCTTGTAATCGACGATGAGGACCGAATCGGCAGTCACCAGGAGCCGATCGATGCGGCCGGAAACCGCGCGGCTGCCCACCAGCCCGACCACCGGCACCTCGGCCTCGGAGCCGGGGCCGAAGAGCGGCGCGAAATCGGGGTGCTTGAGGATCGCCAGCGTTTCGGCGGCGATCGCCTGCTGCTCGGAGCCAGCAAGGTCGAAGAACGGCCGTGCCAGAAACCGCGCCGCCGCCGCCGCACGCCGATCCGGCGCCAGCAGAGGCAGGCTTTGCAGCAGGCGATGGATGAGCAAGCCCTTGCGGAAGATGAATCCCCGATCGGCGCCCAAAGGCGAACGAGTCGCCGGCTCGTCATGCGTCGGCCGCGACGGCGCGAGCGGCCGGGGCGGCACCGGCTCGGGCGGCGGCGGCGAGGTCGCCCATTTGGGCAGCGCCGATTTTTCCGCCGCCGCCAGCACCAGGCGCTTGTCATCGACGGCGGGGCCGATCTGGCGCGAGACCAGGCGCAAGCCTTCACCCTGCCAGCCGTCGTCGCCGATCAGCTTCCGCGTGTCGAAGACGAAAGGCTTGGCGCCTGCCGCCTTCATCCCCGCCGCGACGAATTGGTACCAGTTCTCGTCCGGCGGATTCTGCCGCCCGTGCCAGCCGCAGACATAGAGCCGGTCCTCGGCGCGGGTCAGCGCGACATAGAGCAGGCGGCGATATTCCTCCTCGCGCTTGGCCTTGGCGGCGTCGCGCGCGGCAGCGGCTATCGGCGCATCGCCCTGCTTGCACCACAGCGGCAATCCGTCCGGCGTCCACAGCACGGGCGCGGTCTGGTGCGGCACCTGGAGCGTGTCCGGCAGGAAGACGATCGGGGCCTGCAGGCCCTTGGCACCGTGCACGGTGATGACGCGGACCTCGTCGCGCCCGGTTTCGTTGTTGAGATCACGCTTCACCTCGGTCTCGCCGAGCACGAGCCAGTGGAGGAACCCCTGCAGCGACGCGCCGTGGCCGCGCTCGTAAGCGAGCGAAGCGGCGAGGAATTCGTCGAGCGGATCGGCCGCCTCCGGGCCAAGGCGCTCCAGCACAAGGTGCCGGCCGCGCCGGGCCGCGAGCACCTCGGCAAAGAGCTCATAGGGCGGCGTGAAATCGACGCG
>DASRKX010000036.1:0-11611 GCA_035648735.1 Allostellaceae bacterium | reverse complement strand
TCCTTCCGGAAACCGAGACGGCGGCGCCGGCGATCCGGCTCGACCATGTCACCAAGTATTTCTTCAAGCAGGGCGCGCGCATCGCCGCCGTCGAGGACGTGACGCTCGACATCGCCGAAGGCTCCTTCGTCACGCTGGTCGGCCCGTCGGGCTGCGGCAAGTCGACCCTGTTCAACTGCATCGCCGGCTTCATCGTTCCGGACAGCGGCGCGGTCGTCTATCGCGGCGCGACGATCGACCGCCCCAATATCGGCATCGGCTACATGACGCAGAAGGATTCGCTGCTGCCGTGGCGCAGCGTGCTCGCCAACGTCATGCTGCCGCTTTATCTCCAGAAAATGCCGGCCGAGGCGGCGCGCCAACGCGCGCTCGAGGTCATCGGCCGCGTCGGCCTCGCGGGCTTCGCCGAGCATTTCCCGGCCGAGCTGTCGGGCGGCATGCAGAAGCGCGCCGCGCTCGCCCGCATGCTGGCCTATAACCCGACGACGCTGCTGATGGACGAGCCCTTCGGCAATGTCGACGTCCAGCTAAAGCTCCAGCTCCAGCGCGAGCTGATGACTCTGTGGGAGCGCGAGCGCAAGACGGTGGTCTTCGTCACCCACGATCTGGAAGAGGCGATCGCGCTGTCCGACCGCATCGTCGTGCTGTCGCGCCGGCCCGGCCGCATCAAGACGGCGATCGAGGTCGATCTGCCGCGGCCGCGCGATCCCATCGCCATCCGCTTCGAGCCGGCCTTCCAGAAATTCCATCGCGAATTGTGGACCCTGTGCGACACCAGCGAGGAAACCGATGGCGATCCCGGCCACCACTGACGAGCTGCTTCTCGATCCGGCGATCGCGCGCGACAAGCGGCGGCGCAACGCCATCCTGGCCGGGCGGATCATCGTCTGCGTCACGCTGCTGGTCGGCTGGCAGCTTTTGGGCCCGCATATCGACCGGCTGATCTTCAGCGCGCCGAGCGAGGTCGCGGGGCGCCTGTGGGAATGGTCGCTCGACGGCACGCTGTGGCGGAACCTGCTGGTCACCGCCGAGGAGATCCTGCTCGGCTATGCGCTCGGCGTGTTCTTCGGCGTCGTGCTGGGCCTGGCGCTCGGCAGCTATCCGGTGGTCGCCGCCATCCTCGATCCGATCCTGATGGCGATCTACGGCGTGCCCAAGATCGCCTTCGGGCCGCTGTTCATCGTCTGGTTCGGCATCAACATGACGCCCAAGGTCGTCATCACCGCGCTGATGGTGTTCTTCTTCGTCTTCTTCACCACCTATGAGGGCGCCCGCGCCGTCGACCGCGATTTGATCCGCGTCGTCAAGCTGATGGGCGCGTCGCGCTGGCAGGAGCGCACGCTGGTCGTCATCCCGGGCTCGCTGCCGGCGATCCTGCTCGGCCTCAAGCTCGCCATCCCCGAGGCGCTGATCGGCGCCATCGTCGGCGAGCTCATCGTCTCGAGCCGCGGCATCGGCTATCTGGTGCAGTTCTCGGCCTCGCAGCTCGACAGCGCCGGCATCTTCGCCGCCCTGTTCGTGCTGATGGTCTTGACTCTGCTGGCCAATTCAGCCGTCAACTATGCCACCGGCAAATCGGGGAGGCGCAATCCGCCATGACCAGGACCTTATTCGGACTCTTTCTGGCCGGCGCGCTGGCGCTGGCTGCTTCGGATGCGCGCGCCGCCGACACCAAGATCACCCTGGCGCAGACCAGCGCTGCGCTCGGCTTCTCGCCGGTGCAGCTCGCGCTGGCGGAAGGCTTCTTCAAGAAGCACGGCCTCGATGTCGAGGTGCAGATCGTCAGCCACGGCGATTCCGACACGCTGGCGGCGCTCCATTCGGGCGACGTGCAATTCGGCGCCATGACGCTGGTCGCCACGCTCCAGGGAATGGCGCGCGGCGAGAAGCTGCAGATCGTCTCGCCCTTCGTGCGCGAATTCGTCGTGCAATTCGTCATCAACCCCGATGCAGCGAAGAAGATCGGCCTGACCGACAAGATGCCGCTGAAGGAGAAGTTCCAGCGCGCCAAGGGGATGACAGTCGGCACGCTCGACGTCGGCGGCGGGCTGCATATCCTGTTCCGCGCCCAGGCCAAGGAATACGGCCTCGATCCCGAGCAGGATTTCACCGTCACCTCGATCAATTCCTATCCGTCGCTGCTCGCGGCGGCGCAGCGCGACCAGATCGACATCGCGCTGACCGCCATTCCCTTCGGCCGGCTCGGCGTGCGGGACGAAGGCCTGTTGATGTTCGCCGATTACTGGGGCGGCGCGGTGCCGGAATTCGACGGCGCCTACCACCAGGGGCTGGTGGTGCCGGCGGATTACGCGCAGAAGAATCCGGACGCGGTCAAGCGCATGCACGCGGCGATGGACGACGCGCTTCAATTCCTGCACGCGCAGCCCGACAAGGCGGTGGCCGATCTGCACCAGGCCTATCCGAAGCTGCCGGAGGACATCATCCGCTCCTTCATCGTCGGCGACGCCAAGAGCTATGCGTCGCGCGCCATCGTCAGCCGCAAGGGCTTCGCCATCCTGCGCGACTTCGTCGCCAAGAGCGTCATCGCCCAGGCGGCAAGCCTCGATTACGCCAGCTCGGTGGTGCCGGAGGCGCAGGAGAAATGAATTCCTTCAGGCAAGGGGCGGGAACCGGCATGAGATACGGATCGATCGCGGCGGCGCTTGCGGCATTCCTGGCACTGGCCGGCTGCGTGAGCGACAGCGAGGCGACGCAGTGGCGCAATCCCGCGACCGGCGAGGTACGCGCGGGCTGCGGCCCCTATCGGGGCCTGCAATGGGCGGTCGACGAAGCGGTGAAGGCGTGCAGCGACGAATTCGTCGAAGAGGGCTGGGTGAAGCAGTAGCGTTTCGCATCGCGTATCATCGAATCAGGGGGGATTCACGCATGAAAAAAATCATCACGCGTCTCGTCGCAACGTGGCTGTTCGGCGCCGCGATGCTGTGCCCGAGCCTGGCGACCGCCGAAGGCGCGCTCGCCGTCGGAATACCCGCCGATGTCTCGAAGCAGGGGTCCGCCTACGGCGTCTCGTATAATCAACCCACGACCGAGGCGGCAGGCGCTGTTGCTCTACAAAATTGCCGCACCATGCAAAATTCGGGAGACTTCGCGCGGTCGCTCTGCAAAGTCATCAACAATTTTCGCAATCAATGCGTGGCGGTCTCGGAAGACCCGCAAGCGGGCACCCCGGGCTATGGCTGGGCCATTGCGGCGGATTTGCAAACCGCCGAAAACCAGGCCCTCGGCGCCTGCCGGGCGACGGCGGGGGAAAGCCGCCGCGGTTACTGCGGGGTGTCAATGTTCGGGTGCGACGGTTCCGCAAAATAATTCAATCCTGAGTTCGCCGCCGCCCGGGCTATAATCGGATGACAGGAAAAGACGGCGCCGGCAGGGCGCCGCAGCACAGGGAGGACGACATGGGAACGACCAAGATCACGGCGTTTGCGCTGCTCGCGGCAGGCGCGGCCGCGGCGCTGGCGGCGACGCCGGCATCCGCCGCGGGGCTCTCGGTGAGCGTCGATAGCCTTAAGAACGGCGGGATGATGTCAAATCGCTACGCGTTCTGCATCCCGGCGGCGCAGGGGCATACCGGTCCCGGCCTCAACAAGTCGCCGCGCATCTCCTGGTCCAAGGGGCCGGCCGGCACCCAGTCCTATGCCATCATCCTCTACGATACGGATTCGCCCGCCGAACAGCGCGAGAAAATGAACCAGGAAGGCATGACGCTTTCATCGGCGGTTCCGCGTAAAACGTTTTATCACTGGGTCCTGGTCGACATTCCGGCGAATGTCAGGTCGCTGCCGGCAGGCGCCGAATCGGACGCTCGCGTGCTCCACGGCAAGCCGGCGACGCCGACCAAGGCCGGGGTGCGCGGCCTCAACGACTACACCAAGGTCACGGCGGCCAACGAGGCGATGAAGGGGCAATATTACGGCTATGACGGGCCGTGCCCGCCGTGGAACGACGAGGTCCCGCATCATTATCATTTCACGGTCTATGCGCTGAGCGTGAAGTCGCTCAGTCTCGGCAGCGCGTTCGACGGCCCCGCGGCGCAGGCGGCGATGCAGGGCAAGATCCTCGCGCAGGGCGAGTTGCGCGCCAGCTACTCGCAAAATCCGGCGGTCATCGCGAAGGCCCCGAAGTAGGGAACCGGCGGAGCGGCGCGGCGCCGGCAAGGCGCCGCGCCTAGGGGAGGGGACGCCATGGCCGTTCAAGCGACGCGGCGCGGCGACGCGCCGGCCGAGAAAATTTTCGACATCGGCATCGACGAGAAGCTGTCCTACGGCCAGCTCCTGGTCCTCGGCCTGCAGAACATCTTCGGCATGACGGGGATGTTCGTCTTCCCCGGCCTGTTGGGGCGCATCTTCAACCTGCCGCCGGAGCAGATCGCCTATCTCTACGGCATGACCTTCGCCGTCTGCGGCATCGTCACCATCCTGCAATCGACGCTGCTGCTGCGGCTGCCGATCGTCCAGGGCTCCTATGCCGGCTGCTTCGCCAGCCTGCTCGCGGTCGGCCATCTCGGCGGCGGCCTCGGCGCCGCCTACGGCTCGTTCTTCGTCGCGGCGCTGATCTGGTGCGTGCTCGCCGTGCCGGTGAAGGGCTTCAGCGTCATCGGCCTGTTCGCGCGCTTCCTGCGGGCGCCGCTCATCGTCGGCATGCTCGTCATCCTCATCATGATCCAGGTCGCCAACATCGCGCTGCCGGGCTGGATCGGGCGGGTGGAAAGCCCCGGCTTCCCGCTGGTCAATTTCGGCGCCGGCGCGGTCGCCGTCGCCGTGCTGATCGCCGTCAGCCTGTGGGGCGGCCGGTTCCGCCGCGCCGCGATCCTGATCGGGCTGGCCTGCGGCACGATCGTCTATGCGGTCTTCCGGCCGATCTCGTTCGCCGCCGTCGCCAACGCGCCGCTGCTGGTGACGCCGCAAATCTTCCCCTTCGGCTTCGCGGTGCAGGCCGATCTGGTCGTCGTGTTCCTGCTGGTGCTGCTGCCGGCGAGCATCGGCTCGATGGCGCTCTATCAGATGGTCGGCGGCTGGGGCGGCCAGAACGTCAGTTCGGCGCGCATGTCGCAGGGCGTCTTCGCCATCGGCATCGGCGGCGTGCTGGCCGGGCTGGTCGGCGGCTTCAGCACCATCGTCTATCCCGACAATATCGGCATGCTGCGCACGACGCGGGTCGGCTCGCGCTATGCGACGCTGGCGGCCGGCGTGCTGCTGATCGTGCTCGGCGGCTGCGTCAAGTTCGACATGCTGCTGGTGGTGGTGCCGCTGCCGGTGCTGGCGGCGTCGGCGACGCTGCTCTTCGGCATCGTGTTGATGCACGGCGTTCATATTCTGGCCAAGGTCGAGTGGGACGATCGCCGATTCATCGTCGCCGGGCTGGCGATGCTGGTCGGGCTCGGCGGCATGTTCCTCGCGCCCGAGGTGCTGGCGCGGATGCCGCTGCTGATGAAGCTGGTCATCACCCAGCCGGTGATCTCCGGCGGCCTCACCCTCGTGGTGCTGCACTCGCTGATGTGCGGCACGCCGCCGGCGGAAAAATAACGGCCCATAGCGCCCATAACGGAGGATAGCGTTCGGCGATGGCGGCAGGAGGCGCGGCGGGCTTTCACGCCATCGGCCAGCCGTTGCGGCGCAAGGAAGACCGGCACCATTTGATCGGCCAGGGCCGCTTCACCGACGATTTCCGCGCCTCCGGCCAGGCCTATGCCGTGATGGTGCGCTCGCCCCATCCGCATGCGCGCATCCGCCGCGTCGCGCTCGACAATGCACGCGTCATGCCGGGCGTGCTCGGCGCCGCTATAGGCGCCGATTGCCGCGCCGCCAGGCTGCAGCCGATCCCGCACGAGGCGGTGCCCAAGACCAAATACGACATGAAATTGAGCGCGCCGGGCGGCGGCGGGATATTCATCGGCCCGCACTGGCTCCTGGCCTGGGACAAGGTGCGGCATGTCGGCGAAGCCGTCGCCATGGTGGTGGCCGAAACCACGGCCCAGGCGCTCGACGCGGCCGAGGCGGTCGAGGTCGATTACGCGGAGCTGCCCTTCGCGCTCGACGCCAAGGCCGCGCTGGCGCCGGGCGCGGTCAGCATCTGGGACGAGATTCCGGACAATTTGCTGGTCGACACGCGCTTTGGCGATGCGAAGGCAACGGACGCCGCCTTCGCCGGCGCCGATCATGTCGTGCGCATGGAATTCCATGTCGGCCGCGTCACCGCCGCGGCGCTCGAGCCGCGCGCGGCACTCGGCGAATACGATGCAGCGGCCGGGAAATATACCCTTCACGCCGGCACCGGCGGCGCGGTGCGGCAGAAGCGCGAGCTCGCCACCGTGCTCGGCATCAAGCCGGGAAATCTCCGGATCGTCACCGCCGATGTCGGCGGCAATTTCGGCTCGAAGAACCGGCCCTATGTCGAATACGGGCTGGTGCTGTGGGCGTCGCGCCGGCTCGGCCGGCCGGTCAAGTTCACCGCGACGCGCAGCGAGGCCTTCCTCACCGACAGCCAGGGGCGCGACCTGGCGATCAAGGTCGAGCTCGCGCTGCGCCGGGACGGCAAGTTCCTGGGCTTGCGCGCCGACAACATCAGCAATGTCGGCGCGCGCTGCATGTCGCTGTCGCCCTTGAGCAAGGGCTCGGCGCTGATCACCGGCTCCTACGACATTCCGGCGGCGAGCCTGCGCTCGCGCGCCGTCTTCACCAACACGATGATGACGCAGCCCTATCGCAGCTCGGGCCGGCCCGAGGTCACTTACGCGATCGAGCGGCTGGTCGAGCGCGCGGCGCAGGAGCTCGGCATCGACCGCGTGGCGCTGCGGCGCCTCAATCTGGTGCGGCCCGAGCAGATGCCCTACGTCAACGCCGTCGGCGCGCGCTACGACAGCGGCACTTACGCCGACAATCTCGATCTGGCGCTGCGCCTCGCCGATCGGGACGGCTTTCCGGCGCGGCGCGACGCGGCGCGAAAGCGCGGCAATCTCCTCGGGCTCGGCATCGGGCATTACGTCGAATCCTCGATCGGCGCGCCGCGCGAGCGCGCCGAGATCACCGTGTTGCCCGAGGGCCGCGTGCGCCTGGTGATCGGCACGCAGCCGGCCGGGCAGGGGCAGGAAACCAGCTTCGCCCAGGTGGTGTCGGATCTGCTGGCGGTGCCGGTCGACAGCATCGACATCGTCATGGGCGACACCGACATCGTCAGCGTCGGCGGCGGCTCGCATTCCGGCCGCTCGATGCGCCACGCCGCCACCGTGATCGCGCTGACCAGCGCGGCGCTGATCGAGCGCGGCAAGGCGATCGCGGCGCTCGTGCTCGACGCGGCGCCGACCGACATCGTCTTCGCCGACGGGCGCTTCGGCGCGACGCGGCGCAATCGGGGATTCGATTTTCTCGAGTTGGCGCGCGAGGCGTCGCGCCTGACGCTGCCCCGGGAATTGGCGGACGGAATCGCCGCCGCCGTGACCAACGAGATGCACGACCCGGTGTTCCCGAACGGCTGCGCGGTGTGCGAGATCGAGATCGATCCCGATACCGGCGGGCTCGCGCTCACGCGCTACGCCTCGGTCGACGACGTCGGCCGCTGCATCAATCCGCTGATCGTCGACGGCCAGACGCACGGCGCCATCGCGCAGGGCATCGGCGAGGCGCTGTGGGAGGATTGCCGTCTCGATCCGGTCACCGGCCAGCCGCTCGCCGGCTCGTTCATGGATTACGGCATGCCGCGCGCCGATACCCTGCCGCCCTTCCGCACCGCGATCGTCGAGGTGCTGTCGCCGACCAATCCGTTCGGCATCAAGGCGGGCGGCGAGGGCGGCACCACCCCGGCGCCGGCGGCGGCGGTCAGCGCGATCCTCGACGCGCTGGCGCCGCTCGGCGTGCGCGACATCCGCATGCCGGCGACGCCCTTCGCCATCTGGGAGGCCATTCGACATGCCAAGCGCCGGGCCTGAAGCGAAATCCGCCACGCTGCGCGACGGCACGCGCCTCGCCTATCGCCTGTGGGGATCGCCCGACGCGAAACAACGCGTGGCGCTGATCCATTCGCTCGCCATGGACATGGATTTCTGGGCGCCGGTGGCGGAACGGTTGGCCGAGCGGCTGGCGGATCGCGCTGCGGTGCTGACCTATGATTGCCGCGGCCACGGCGCCTCGGGCAAGCCGCCCGGCCCTTATACCGTGGAACTCTTCGCCGGCGATCTGGCGCAGTTGATGGATGCGATCGGCTGGCGCTCGGCCGTGGTCGCCGGCGCGTCGATGGGCGGTTGCGTCACGCTCGCCTTTGCCGCCGCGCATGCGTCGCGCGTCGAGGCGATCGGGCTGTTCGACACCACCGCCTGGTATGGCGCCGAAGCGCCGCGGCAATGGGCCGAGCGCGCGGCCAAGGCGCTGGCCGAAGGCTTCGACAGCCTGGTCGCGTTCCAGACCACGCGCTGGTTCGGCGACGCATTCCGCGCCAAGCACCCCGACATCGTGCAGGACGCGGTGGCGGTCTTCCGGCGCAACGACCGCGCCGCCTATGCCGAGGCGTGCCGCATGCTCGGCGCCGCCGATCTGCGTTCGGCGCTGCCCGGGCTGGCGCTGCCGGCCGCCATCGTCGTCGGCGAGCAGGATTACGCCACGCCGCTCGCCATGGCCGAGGCGCTGCATGCCGGCATCAAGGGCTCGACGCTGAACGTGCTGGCGGGGGCGCGCCATCTGACGCCGCTGGAGCGGCCCGACGACATCGCCGCCGCGCTCGGCGCGCTGCTGGATCGCGCGCCGGCGCATTGACACCCTCCGGCGGCGCTCCTAGCGTTGCGCCGATATGAGCGATTCCCTGGCCATAGCCGTCGCCCAGCTCAACCCGGTGGTCGGCGACATCGCCGGCAATCTACGAGACAATTATAATCTGTTTTCTGCTTAATGGGGGAGCAAGATTAGTCCGCATTGATACACTTGGCGGGTTGTTGGTGAGCATTCGATATTGGGAAAGCATTCTGAGGTGGCCTAACCGTAAGGAAAATTAAATGGCCGTGCTGCTTGCCCGCAATATGGAATCCCTCCTATCCCTTTGGACGCATGAGCGTCGCGCCAAAGGGGGATGGTGGGCGCTTGCGGGCTTTTCATTTCAGTCGGTGCTCTATGTATTGAAATTCTTCGAAGGAGTTCACGCCGGCGCCATATCACCCACCGACATTGCAAAGACGGAACTGCTGTCAGACATCCTAGTTCCAAGCGATGGTGTGTACACACTGATTCAAGTCAAACGTACTTTAGATCGCACGAAATTGAGGGCAGCTCTTCGAGAGGCTTATGAGATTGCCAGCCTCTGTGATGCAGCGTTTCTAACTAAGTTACGGTTTCGAGTGGTGTGTCTTAAGCGTGAGACACATGTCTTGCCTAAAGATTTTCCCCTATTAGAAGTTGTTGGACCGGACGGAAAAATTGAAGTCTGGAATCAGCTACTAAAGTGCTTCGATGCTGCAGATGCCATCGCTGAAGAACCAGATCCGCTCGATAGGCTGCACGACTTCTTATGGCACGCGGGCATTCGCGATACCGGCGGATTTATAGATAGTTGCCTCGGAATTTTACTTCGCTTGTTTGGAAATCCGACGCAAGAGGCAATTAAACAAATCGCTAGGGACTTAAGTCATTCATTCCATCTTGCACGCAACGAGGGTTATCGGCACATCAACCGTGTCGGGCGATTACTACAGCGCAACGATATTGCACTCGATTCCCGAGCGGATACCGATCATCGCATTTTATTCGATAGACGGCCGCAGTTACTTGATCTCCAGCTTGGTCGTGTTCGTCAGCGCCCGGAGATATTTTATACGCTGGCTCAACAATTTGATACGTGGTGGAAAAACATCGTAATTGCTGACGAAGTCTCTTGTGTGCCCGTGTTCTGGATTGATGGACGATCCGGTGAGGGCAAATCGGTTCTGCTATTGCAACTCATACAGTACATATTGTTGGGCGCGAACTCGCCGGTTGTCTCATATCTGACTTCGCCCGATATACTTCCCGACTGGATAAAAAATCAAGCTGATATCCAATGCGTTGCCCCATATTTTGACTGTTTTCCTGCAGTAGCGGTCATAGACGATTTGCACCTCATACGAAATCGTGAAGAATGGGAAGGTGCTTTAAGAGGCGCTACTGACCTGATGCCTCCACGAGTGGCCATACTCGGTTGTGGTCCCACTCCAGAATGTATGAAGTTTAAGTCTGATTTTTCTACCCTATTTGAGGTTCACAATTTTTCGGTCCCAAATTTGAACCACGCGGAAATGCGGGCCTTTGGTAATTGGTACGAAGAGCGAACCGGGAACCCTTTTACTCTTGGGACGGCCGATCTATCCAACCGCATGCTCGTTGTCTGGATGTTCGAGCTTGTACAGGGTAAATCTGTTCGTGAATTTTCAAGAAGTTTCAAGATTCGATTGGTTGAACAAGGCTTGTTCGAGTTGGCGCGTACAATTCTAGCTGCTAACGCTCTTGAATTACCCGCCCCGATGAAACTTTTCGAAAATCTTTCTGATTCTCAGCGGGACGCATTTTTAGCTTTGTGCTCAGAATCCCAGCTTCATTTTGAGCAGACCGATCCTAGTACTGAAGCATATGGAGGATATCGACTTTCTCATCCTCAGATTGATTGGCATGTGTATCAGGAGTGGGCGTCGCCTCCGGCCACACTCGCCCAAACGTGGGGACGCGACTTGGCGCAATCGCTTGTGGCTTTAGTCATAGCCTCTACTGAGGATTCAGCGGCTCAACTTATTTATCGCCTCGGTATTTCCTCGAAGCTATCAGAAGAGATAACGGACTCATTGCTGACTACGCCGGGAACGCTAGATCAGGCGCTTCGCGAACTTTACTGCAAACAGACTGCTGAGATAGCCACCGAAGAGTCGGTGTCGTTGTTGCCGCGCTGGCTAGACGTTTTGTTTAGGCGACCAAAACTACGTCTTGATCCCGACCCAATACAACAAGCAATCAAGCTGGCTAATTATAACCCGCTACCGGAGGAGTTACATCCTTCCGTGGCTGGCTGGCTTTGGCGGTTAAGTGAAGTCGATGCGTATAAACGCGTTAGCACCCAAGTTCGTGTAGCTGCTCAATCAATTATATTTGGAGATCCAGAAAGAATTGGAATTTCATCGGCGCTAACTGTTATCGCAAGTAAAAGCGAAGACCGCCAAGCCGCCCTCCAATTATGTAAACGATGGCTTCGAGACCACGCAGCACATGAATTTGCGTTGCGCCCGCTTGAGACTCTTATTAGTGCTTGGCCACAGGACGGCGAATTAATCGAAGCTGCTCAGCGATGGATTATAGGAAACCCGAATCACACGCTGGTCTACCGCCTATATATGTCTTTGGTCGCGGCTCGGCCCGACGACGACAAACTGATCGCCAATGCTCTAAAGTGGACCGCCGACAATCCGGCGCACCAGCAGGCCTACCAATTACTCGCCGCTCTGGTCGCGGCTCAGCCCGACAACGACAAACTGATCGCTGCCGCCCTAAAGTGGACCGCCGACAATCCGGCGCACCAGCAAGCCTACCATTTACTCGCCGCTCTGGTCGCGGCTCGGTCCGACGACGACAAACTAATCGCTGCCGCCTTA
>DASRKX010000035.1:0-3075 GCA_035648735.1 Allostellaceae bacterium | reverse complement strand
ACGTTGAAGGAGAAGCGCCCGGGCCCATAGCCGCGCGCCTTGGCTTCGGGCAGGCCGGCGAACCAGTCGCGGATCGGCGTGAACGCCCCCGTATAGGTCGCCGGGTTGGACCGCGGGGTGCGGCCGATCGGCGATTGATCGATGTCGATGACCTTGTCGAGATATTCGGCGCCATCGATGCGGTCATGCGCGCCGGGATGCTCGCGCGAGCCCATCAGCCGCCGCGCCAGCGACTTGTAGAGCGTGTCGACGACCAGCGTCGATTTGCCGCCGCCCGAGACGCCGGTAACGCAGGTCAGCGCGCCGAGCGGGATCGACACGCTGACGTTCCGCAGATTGTTGGCGCGCGCCCCGATCACGGCCAGCTTCTGGCTGCGGTGCCCGGCGCGGCGCTGGCTCGGCACCTCGATGCGCTTGCGGCCGGTGAGATAGGCGGCGGTGATGCTGTCCGGGCTCTTCATCACTTCGTCGGGCGTGCCGGCGGCGATGACGTGGCCGCCATGGATGCCGGCGGCCGGGCCCATGTCGATGAGATAATCGGCGTGGCGGATGGCGTCCTCGTCATGCTCGACCACCAGCACCGTGTTGCCGAGGTCGCGCAGCCGCTCCAGTGTCTTCAACAGGCGCTCGTTGTCGCGCTGGTGCAGTCCGATCGACGGCTCGTCCAGCACATAGAGCACGCCGGTCAGTCCCGAGCCGATCTGCGATGCCAGGCGGATGCGCTGGCTCTCGCCGCCCGACAGCGTGCCCGAGGCGCGCGCCAGCGTCAGGTAATCGAGGCCGACATTCTTGAGGAACCCGAGCCGCTCGTTGATCTCCTTGAGGATGCGCGCGGCGATGTCGCGCTGCTTCGCCGTCAATTGCTTCGCCAGATTGCCGAACCATTCGCTCGCGGCGAGGATCGACATCGCCGAGACCTCGGTGATGTCGCGGCGGTCGATCTTGACCGCCAGCGCCTCGGGCTTCAGCCGCTTGCCGTGACAAACCTCGCAGGGCCGCTCGTTCTGGTAGCGCGACAGCTCTTCCCGGCGCCAGACGCTTTCGGTTTCCTTGTAGCGCCGCTCCATGTTGGGGATGACGCCTTCGAAGGGCCGCGTCGTCGCATAGCTCTTGCGGCCGTCCTCGTATTTCATGGTGATCGGCTTGTCGCCCGAGCCGAACAGGATGATTTGCTTCACTTTGTCGTCGAGGTCGCGCCACGGCGTGTTGGTGCTGATGCGGAAGTGGCGCGCCAGGCTGTCGAGCGTCTGGGCGTAATACTGCTTCGAGCTGCCGGCCCAGGGCGCGATGGCGCCGTCGCGCAGGCTCTTGCGCTCGTCGGGCACGGCCAGCTCGGGATCGAAGAACATCTTGGTGCCGAGCCCGTCGCATTCCGGGCAGGCGCCGTGCGGGCTATTGAACGAGAACAGCCGCGGCTCGATCTCGGAGATGGTGAAGCCCGAGACCGGACAGGCGAATTTGGCCGAGAACATGGTGCGCTTGCCGCCGTCGGCCTGCTCGGCGATGGCGATGCCGTCGGCCAGCCCGAGCGCGGTCTCCAGCGAATCGGCGCCGCGGTTGCCCAGTTCCTGGCGCACGACGATGCGATCGACCACCACTTCGATGTCGTGCTTCAGCTTCTTGTCGAGCGCCGGCGCCTCGCCGATCTCATGCATCTTGCCGTCGATCTTGACGCGCTGGAAGCCGCGCTTCTGGAGATCGGCCAACTCCTTGCGGTATTCGCCCTTGCGGCCGCGCACCATCGGCGCCAGCAGCAGCAAGCGGGTCCCTTCGGGCATGGCCATGATGCGGTCGACCATCTGCGAGACGGTCTGGCTTTCGATCGGCAGGCCGGTCGCCGGCGAATAGGGCACGCCGATGCGCGCCCAGAGCAGCCGCATGTAGTCGTAGATCTCGGTGACGGTGCCGACGGTCGAGCGCGGATTGCGCGAGGTGGTCTTCTGCTCGATGGCGATGGCTGGCGACAGGCCCTCGATCAGATCGACATCGGGCTTCTGCATCAGTTCGAGGAACTGGCGCGCATAGGCAGACAGGCTCTCGACGTAGCGGCGCTGGCCCTCGGCATAGATGGTGTCGAAGGCGAGCGACGACTTGCCCGAGCCCGACAATCCGGTGAGGACCACCAGGCTGTCGCGCGGCATGTCGACATCGATGTTCTTGAGATTGTGCTCGCGGGCGCCGCGAACGCGGATTTGTTGCATGGATTGGGGCACCCGAGTCGCGACGGACACGGCACTATGCGGCACAGACTTCATGCTTGGCAATGTTCCTATTGTGTTCTAGGCTTCGGGTGCTTGCCAAGAAGGGCAGTTGCAGCCCATAGATGGGCTGGCGGGGCGGCGACCGCAAGACACGCAAGTCAATGGGAGCTGGGCAATGGCCGGAAGCGTCAACAAGGTGATCCTGATCGGCAATCTCGGCCGCGACCCCGAGATCCGCTCGACCAATGACGGCACGCGGGTCGCCAATATGTCGGTCGCGACCTCGGAGAGCTGGAAGGACAAGACCAGCGGCGAGCGCAAGGAGCGCACCGAGTGGCACCGCGTCGTCGTGTTCAACGAACGGCTGGTCGAGATCATCGAGAAATACCTGAAAAAGGGCTCCAAGGTTTATCTCGAAGGCGCGCTGCAGACGCGCAAATGGACCGACAAGGACAATCAGGAAAAATACTCGACCGAGGTGGTGCTGCAGAAATTCCGCGGCGAGCTCACCATGCTCGATGGCGCGCGCTCGAGCTCCGGCGAGGGCAGCGGCGCCTTCCCGCCGGCCGATGCGGGCGAGCCGGCGGCGGCCGGTGCCGGCCGGGCGCGGGGCAAGGCGCCGTCCTCCGATCTCGACGACGAAATCCCGTTCTAGGGTTCTTTCTGGCGTAAGCCAGGGTTGCCCGGGTATCTCCGGGGTCGTCGATTCGCGTCCAAACAGGCGATTTTGCACGGGCGAAAAACGCCGGCGAAATCGACTCGCTGCCGGACATGAAATCGTCTGAAAACTGACTTTAGGATATTATTTTAATTATCTGATTCTAAAGTATATTTTTATAACAAAAAATCGGCGGATTTGCGCGCGATTCATGAC
>DASRKX010000034.1:0-18723 GCA_035648735.1 Allostellaceae bacterium | reverse complement strand
GTCCGGATAGGTGACGCGGGTCTGGTTCTCGTCGAGCATCACCGCCGGCATCAGCGCGCCGGTCGGACAGGCCTGCACGCATTCGCCGCAGGCGACGCAGGTCGATTCACCCATCGGATCGTCGAAGTCGAATACGATCTTGGATTCATGACTGCGATAGGCCATGCCGATCACGTCATTGACCTGGACCTCGCGGCAGGCGCGCACGCATAAGCCGCACTGGATGCAGGAATCGAGATTGACGCGCATCGCCGGATGGCTGGCGTCGCCGTGCCAGCGCTCGGCGGCCGGAAAGCGGCTTTCGGTGACTTCGACCTTCTCGGCCCAGTGCCAGAATTTCGAATCCGGATCATGCGAGGTGGCGCGCGCCGGCTGGTCGGCGACCAACAGCTCCATCACCATTTTCTGTGCCGCGACCGCGCGCGGGCTGGCCGATTTCACCTTCATGCCGACGCTGGGCGTGCGCTTGCAGGACGCCGCCAGCACGCGCTCGCCTTCGACCTCGACCATGCAGGCGCGGCAATTGCCGTCGGGCCGGTAGCCGGGTTCCGGCAAATAGCAGAGATGCGGAATCTCGATACCCCGGCGCTGCGCCACCTGCCAGATGGTCTCGCCCGGCCGCGCCTCGACTTCCTCGCCGTCGAGGAAGAATTTCACGCCTTCCTGGATCGCACCGGAGCCGTCGCTCATCTGAAATCCTCCGGAAAATGCTTTAGCACGAGTTTAACCGGATTCATCGCCGCCTGTCCCAACCCGCAGATCGAGGCGTCGGTCATGGCGCGCGTCAGCTCGTCGAGAAGAGGGGCATCCCACTTCGGCCGCGACATGAGCGCGACCGCCTTGTCGGTGCCGACGCGGCACGGCGTGCATTGGCCGCAGCTCTCATCGGCAAAGAATTTCAGCAGATTGAGCGCCATGGCCTTCATATCGTCCTTGTCGGACAGGATGACAACCGCCGCCGAGCCGATCAGCGCGCCGTGGCTTTCGAGAGTGCCGAAATCAAGCGGCAGATCGGCCATCGAAGCGGGCAATATTCCGCCCGAGGCGCCGCCCGGCAGGTAACCCTTGAAGACGTGGCCATCGGCCATGCCGCCGCAATATTCGTCGATCAATTCTTGCGCCGTGATGCCAGCGGGCGCCAGCTTGAGGCCCGGATTTTTGACGCGTCCCGAAACCGAAAAACTTCTGGGCCCCTTGCGGCCGCGCCGGCCTTGGCCGCCGTACCAATCGGGGCCCTTCTCGACGATGTCGCGAACCCAGAACAGCGTCTCGACGTTGTTGATGAGCGTCGGCCGGCCGAACAACCCCACCTGTGACGGATAGGGCGGCTTGTGCCGCGGCATGCCACGCTTGCCCTCGATCGATTCGAGCATCGCCGATTCCTCGCCGCAGATATAGGCACCGGCGCCGCGCCGCAGATGGATGCGCGTGTGCTTGGCGAGGCCCGCCTTCTCGAGTTTGGGAATCTCCTGCAGCAGGAGTTCGCGGCATTGCGGATATTCGTCGCGCAAGTAGAAATAGATATCCGTCGCCTCGACCGCCCAGGCGCCGATCAGCATGCCTTCGAGGACGCGATGCGGATCGGTCTCGAGGTAGATGCGATCCTTGAAGGTGCCTGGCTCGCCCTCGTCGGCGTTGACCGCCATCAGGCGCGGCGCCTTTTCGGCGCGCACCAGGCGCCATTTGCGGCCGGTGGGAAAGCCGGCGCCGCCCAGGCCGCGCAGATTCGAATCCTCGAGAGTCTTGAGCATTTCCTCAAGCGGCTTCTTGCCCGCGAGACAGGCTTCGAGAAGCTGGTAGCCGCCCGCCTTGCGATAGGCGTCGAAATCGGCATGCGGCGGGATGTGCGGGTGGGTCTCGCCCGCCTTCACCGCCTTGACCACGCTGTCGATCGTCGCGTGTTCGTGCAGCGCATGCGCGATCGCGACGACCGGCGCGTTATGGCAGCCGCCCATGCAGGGCGCGCGCACGACACGCACGTCCTTGCCGAGCTTACCCGGCAAATCGGCCAGCAGTTTCTGCGCGCCGAACAGCTCGCAGCTGAGGCTGTCGCAGACCCGCACGGTCAGCAGCGGCGGCGGAGTCTCGCCGTCCAGGACGATGTCGAAATGCGCGTAGAACGAGGCGACCTCGTAGACCTCGACCAGCGCCAGTTTCATGTCGTGCGCCAGCGCCGCCAGATGGCGCCCATGCAGGCAGCCGTATTTTTCCTGCAGCAGATGGAGGAACTCGATCAGCAGATCGCGGGCGCGCGGACGTTTGCCGAGAAGAGTCTGGACTTCCTGGAGGGCGGCAGGCTCGACTTGCCGGCCTTTCGGCACATTGCGGCCCTTGCGCCGACCCGAACCCGGATGGATGGTGCGTTCGCCGCCGATACCGCCCTGACCGTTTTGCCCGCTCTGGGCCATTGGTTATCCTTGGCTACCTAATTAGCCTTTTAGCAAGCCCAGCATGGTCTTGCCCAGTGCCGCGGGCGAGTCCGAAACCGAAATCCCGGCGCTCTTCATCGCCGCGATCTTGTCGCCCGCGGAACCGGTGCCGCCGGAAATGATGGCACCCGCATGGCCCATGCGGCGGCCGGGCGGCGCGGTGGCGCCGGCGATGAAGCCCACCATCGGCTTCTTCACCTTGCTGCGCTTGATGAATTCCGCCGCCTCTTCCTCGGCCGAGCCGCCGATCTCGCCGATCATGATGATCGCCTTGGTGTCGTGGTCGCCGAGGAACAACTCGAGGCAATCGATGAAATCGGTGCCATTGACCGGGTCGCCGCCGATGCCGATGCAGGTCGTCTGGCCGAGGCCGACCGCGGTCGTCTGCGCCACCGCCTCGTAGGTCAGGGTGCCCGAGCGGGAGACGATACCGATCGAGCCGGCCTGGTGGATATGGCCCGGCATGATGCCGATCTTGCACTGGTCAGGCGTGATGACGCCCGGGCAGTTGGGGCCGACCAGCCGCGACTTCGAGCCCGCGAGCGCCCGTTTGACGCGCACCATGTCGATCACGGGAATGCCCTCGGTGATGCACACGATCAGCGGCACCTCGGCATCGATCGCCTCGAGAATGGCGTCGGCGGCGAAGGGCGGCGGCACGTAGATCACGGAAGCGGTGGCACCGGTTGCCTGGACCGCGTCGGAAACCGTGTCAAAGACCGGCAAATCGAGATGTTTCGTGCCGCCTTTACCCGGTGTGACACCGCCGACCATCTTGGTGCCGTAGGCGATCGCCTGCTCGGAATGGAAGGTGCCCTGCGCGCCGGTGAAGCCCTGGCAGATGACCTTGGTGTTCTTATCAACGAGGACGGCCATCAGGCAGCCTCCTTCACGGCCTTGACCACCTTGGCGGCGGCGTCGGCCAGATCGTCGGCGGAGAGGATAGCGAGTCCGGATTCGGCCAATATCTTCTGGCCGAGCTTGACGTTGGTGCCCGCGAGACGGACCACCAGGGGCACCTGCAGGCTGACCTCGCGCGCCGCGGCGACGACGCCCTCGGCGATGACGTCGCAGCGCATGATGCCGCCGAAGATGTTGACGAGAATGCCTTCGACGTTCGGGTCGGACAGGATGAGTTTGAAGGCCGTGGCGACGCGCTCCTTGGTGGCGCCGCCGCCGACGTCGAGGAAATTCGCCGGATCGCCGCCATAGAGCTTGATGATGTCCATCGTCGCCATGGCGAGGCCGGCGCCGTTGACCATGCAGCCGATATTGCCGTCGAGCTTGACGTAATTGAGCGAGTGCTTCGCCGCCTCGAGCTCGGTCGGGTCTTCCTCGGCCTCGTCCCGCATCTCCTCGATGTCGGCATGGCGGAAGAGAGCGTTGTCATCGAAATTCATCTTGGCGTCGAGCGCCAGCACGTCGCCGGTTCCCGTGATTACCAGCGGATTGATCTCGACGACCGAAGCATCGAGGCTGGTGAAGGCGTGGTACATGCCGAGTATGAACCTGACGGCCGCATTGACCTGCTTGCCTTCGAGCTTCAACGCATAGGCGAGACGGCGCGCATGAAAGCCCTGCATGCCGGTCGCCGGATCGATGGCAAGCTTTACGATCTTTTCCGGCGTTTTGTGCGCCACGTCCTCGATGTCCATGCCGCCTTCGGTCGAGGCCATCACGGTGACGCGGCCGGTCTTGCGATCGATCAGCAATCCCAGATAGAGCTCGCGCTTGATATCGCAGCCTTCCTCGACATAGATGCGTTTGACCTCGCGGCCCTTGGGCCCGGTCTGCTTGGTGACGAGGATTTGGCCGAGCATGGCCTGTGCCGCGCTCGCCGCTTCGGCGGGCGACTTGACCAGCCGCACGCCGCCCTTGCCTTGCGGATCGTTCTTGAACTTGCCGGCGCCGCGGCCGCCGGCATGGATCTGCGCCTTTACGACATAGACCGGCCCGGCGAGCGTCTTCGCCACCTTCTCGGCCTCTTGCGGCGTGTAGGCGATGCCGCCTTTCGGCACCGAGACGCCGAATTTCTGCAGCAGGCTCTTCGCCTGGTATTCGTGGATGTTCATGCGTGTTTGCCTACTTAATCAGGCCGGCGCCGCGCGCCCAGCGGTACTTGGCGCCGAGCACGGCAACCGGGATTTCGGTCGAATAGGCATAAGACGGGATGCCGTGGTCGTAGAGGTACTCCGCTGCCTCCTCGACCTGCACATCGCCCGCCAGGGACGCGACGATCGGCTTCTCGATGCCGCGCGCCTTGAATTCTTCGACCACTTCGACGACCAGCTTGGCGAAGACCATCGGCGGCGTGACGATGGTGTGCCAGTAGCCGAGAATCAGCGCATGGATGCGCGGATCCTCGAGCCCGAGCCGGATGGTGTTCTGGTAGGTCTTGGGCGGCTCGCCGCCGGTGATGTCGACCGGATTTCCCGCCGCGCCGAACGGTGGAATGAACTTGCGGAAGGCCGCGTCGAGATCGGCCGGTATCTTCATCAGGCTGAGGCCGTTATCGACGCAGGCGTCGGACAGCAGCACGCCCGAGCCGCCGGCACCGGTGATGATGACGACGTTCTCGCCCTTGGGCGTCGGCAATTTCTGAATGCCGCGCGCGTAATCAAGCATGTCGCGCAGGCCGGGTGCGCGGATGACGCCGGCTTGCCGCAGCACGTCGTCATAGATCTTGTCGTCACCGGCCAGAGCACCGGTATGCGAGCCCGCCGCCTTGGCGCCCGCCGCGGTGCGGCCCGCCTTGAGCACGATGACCGGCTTCTTCTTGGAGACGCGCTTGGCGACCTCGGCGAAGGAACGCCCGTCCTTCAAATCCTCGAGATGCATGGCGATGACCTTGGTGGCCGGGTCCTGCTCGAAGAAGGTGAGCAGATCGTCCTCGTCCAGATCGGATTTATTGCCCAATCCGACGATGGCCGAGACGCCCATCTTGGCCGAGCGCGAGAAGCCGATGATCGCCATGCCGATGCCGCCCGATTGCGACGACAGCGCGGCGCCGCCCTTGATGTCGTAGGGCGTGCAGAAGGTCGCGCAGAGATTCTCCGGCGTATAGTAGTAACCGTAGATGTTCGGGCCCATCAGGCGGACGTTGTATTTGCGGCCGATGGTCTGAATTTCCTTCTGACCTTCAACGTTGCCGGTCTCCGCGAAACCCGAGGGTATCAGCACCGCGCCGGGGATCTTCTTCTCGCCCACCTCGATCAGGGCCGCGGCGACGAACTTGGCCGGAATGCAGAACACCGCGACGTCGATCGTGCCGGGCACGTCCTTGACCGATTTATAGACCTTGCGGCCCAGAATTTCGGTGGCGGCGGGGTGGACCGGGTAGATTGCTCCCTGATAGCCGCCGTTGATAAGATTTTTCATGACGGAATTACCGATCTTGCCGTCCTCGGCCGAGGCGCCGATCACGGCCACCGACTTCGGATGCATGATGCGGTTCATCGCCCGCACGATCTCTTCCTGACTCGGGCGGTAGCGTTCGGGCTGCTTGCCCCAGTCGAGGATGATGCGAACGTCGGCGGCGATCGCGGCCTTCTTCGAGGCGAAGACCGGGTTCAAATCCATCTCGGCGATTTCGGGGAAATCGGCGATCAGCTTGGAGACGTTCTCGATCAGCCCCGCCAGCGCCGCGCGGTTGACGCCTTCGCTGCCGCGCACGCCCTTGAGGATCTCGGCCGCCTTGATGCCGTCGATCATGCCGAGTGCCTCGTCGCGCGTCACCGGCGCCAGACGGAAGGTTATGTCCTTCAGCACCTCGACCAGGACGCCGCCCATGCCGAAGGCGACCAGCTTGCCGAAGCTCGGATCGGTGACGGCGCCGATGATGACTTCCTGGCCGCCGCCGACCATCTGCTGCACCTGCACGCCGATGATCTTGGCCTTGCGGTTGTATTTCTTGGCGTTGGCGAGAATGGTCTTGAAGCCCTTCTGCGCGTCGGCCGGGGTTTTGACCCCGACCAGGACGCCACCGGCTTCGGTCTTGTGGAGAATGTCGGGCGAAACGATCTTGAGCACGACGGGAAAGCCGATCTTGCGCGCCAGCTTGGCCGCTTCGCCGGCGTTCTTGGCGAGGGCCTCCTTCGGCACGGCGATGCCGTAGGCGTCGCAGACCAGCTTGCCCTCGGGCGCCGTCAGCGCATCGCGCTTCTGTGATTTGGCAAGGTCGAGAACCTTGCGTACCGCCGCCTTCGCGTTCTTCGCCACCATCGATCGCTCTCCCATCGTGACTTGGGCGTCGCGCCTGCCCGGCGCCGCGCCATGAAAAAAAGACCGGACGGGCCTCCGGGCCCGCCCGCTATCGCCGTGCTATTCCGCCGCCATCGGTTTGTCAGAAGCGCCGAGCGCGCCCGAATCCTTGAACTCGCGCACCTTCTTGTCGTCGTAGCCGAGCACCTTGGTCAGAATCTCGTCGGTGTGCTCGCCCAGCAACGGCGAACGCTTTACGTCGCTCTGGCTGTCGCTGAGCTTGATCGGATTGCCCACCGTCAGGTACTTGCCGCGCTTGGGGTGATCGACTTCGACGACGGTACCGGTCTTGCGCAGCGACTGGTCCTCCGCCAGTTCCTTCATCGACAGGATCGGACCGCAGGGGATGTCGTATTCGTTGAGGATGTCCATGGCCTCGAACTTGGTCTTGGTCATGGTCCATTGCTCGATGCGGCTGAAGATCGCCTTGATCTTCGGCAGCCGCGCCTCGGGCGTGGCGTAGCCCGGATCGGTGATCCAGCCCTCCTCGCCGATGACCTTGCAGACCTTGTCCCAGACCGGCGCCTGGGTGATGAAATAGATGTAGGCGTTGGGATCGCTCTCCCAGCCCTTGCACTTCACGATCCAGCCCGGCTGGCCGCCGCCCGAATCATTGCCGGCCCGCGGGACCGCATCGCCAAAAGGCACGCCTTCGCCGTACTGACTGAATTCCTTCAAGGGGCCGTGCTTCAGGCGCTGCTGGTCGCGGAGCTTGACGCGGCAGAGATTGAGCACGCCGTCCTGCATCGCGACCGTGACGCGTTGTCCCTTGCCGGATTTCGTGCGGTGGTAGAGCGCCGTCACGATGCCGAGCGCGAGATGCAGCCCATTGCCGGAATCGCCGATCTGGGCACCGGTAACCAGCGGCGGCCCGTCGCGAAAGCCGGTGGTCGAGGCCGAGCCGCCGGTGCATTGCGCGACGTTCTCATAGACCTTGCAGTCCTCGTAGGGGCCGGGGCCGAAGCCCTTGATCGAGGCCATGATCATCTTGGGATTGAGCTGTTGGACCCGCTCCCAGGTGAAGCCCATGCGATCGAGCACGCCGGGGCCGAAATTCTCGACCAGCACGTCGCACACCTTGATGAGGCCCTCGAGCAGCTCCTTGCCCTTGGGGTTCTTGGTGTCGATGGTGATCGACCGCTTGTTGGCATTGAGCATGGTGAAATAGAGGCTGTCGGCGTTGGGCACGTCGCGGAGCTGGCCGCGCGTGATGTCGCCGACGCCCGGACGCTCGACCTTGATGCAGTCGGCGCCGAACCACGCGAGCAGCTGCGTGCAGGTCGGGCCCGATTGCACGTGGGTGAAATCGAGGATGCGAACGCCTTCCAGTGCTTTGGTCATTTCCAGTCTCCGTCCCTTGGCTTGAATTAATTGAACGTCGGGTTACTTCTTCTTCAGCGCGCTTTGCGGGTTGAGGTTGCCGATGCGGCCGCTTTCGCTGCCGGCGGCCGGGTCGATCACCGCGTTGATGAGGGTCGGCTTGCCGGAGTCCATCGCCGCGTTCACGGCACGCTTAAGATCGTCGGGCGACGTCGCATTGACGCCGACGCCGCCGAAGGCCTCCATCATCTTGTCGTAGCGCGCGCCTTTGACGAACACGGTCGTCGCGGGATCGGGGCCGGCCGAGTTGACGTCCGTGCCGCGATAGATGCCGTCATTGTTGAAGATGACGATGCAGATCGGCAGCTTGTAGCGGCAGATCGTCTCCACCTCCATGCCACAGAAGCCGAAGGCGCTGTCGCCTTCGACGGCTAGCACCGGCTTGCCGGTCTCGATCGCGGCGGCGATGGCAGAGCCCATGCCAACGCCCATGACGCCCCAAGTTCCGACGTCCAAGCGCTTGCGTGGCTTGTACATGTCGATGATGCCGCGCGCGAGATCGAGCGTGTTCGCGCCTTCGTTGACCAGGATGGCGTCGGGCCGCTCTTTAATGATGGTCCGCAGCGCGCCGAGCGCACTGTGATAGTCCATCGGCGAGTTATTGTTCATCAGGCGCGGCGCCATCTTGGCGACGTTCTCTTCGCGCTTCTTGGCGACAGCGCCGGTCCACTCCGCCGGCGGGGCCTGCCAACTGCCCCCCATGCCCTCGAGAAGGGCGGCGACGCAAGAGCCGATGTCGCCGACCACAGGGGCGGCGATTTCGACGTTGCTGTCCATCTCCCTGGGCTCGATATCGATCTGGATGAACTTCTTCGGTGCTTCACCCCAGGTCTTGCCTTTACCGTGCGACAAGAGCCAGTTGAGACGCGCGCCGATCACCATCACGACGTCGGAATCTTTCAGCACCGTCGAGCGTGCGGCACCCGCGCATTGCGGATGCGTGTCGGGCAACAGGCCCTTAGCCATGCTCATCGGCAGGAACGGAACGCCGCTTTTTTCGACCAGCGCGCGGATCGCATCGTCGGCCTGCGCATAAGCCGCGCCCTTGCCGAGAATGATCAGCGGGCGCTTGGCGCTCTTGAGCACATCGAGCGCGCGCTTGATCGCGGACAGCGCCGGAATCTGCGCCGGCGCCGCGTCGATGACCTTGACCAGCGACTTCTTGCCGGCCTCCGCGTTCATGACCTGCCCGAAAAGCTTGGCCGGCAGGTCGAGGTAGACGCCGCCCGGACGCCCCGACACGGATGCCCGGATCGCGCGGGCGAGACCGATGCCGATGTCGGCGGCATGCAGCACGCGGAACGCCGCCTTGCAGAGCGGCTTGGCGATGGCGAGTTGATCCATCTCTTCATAGTCGCCCTGCTGCAGATCGACGATCTCGCGCTCGGACGAGCCCGAGATCAGGATCATCGGGAAACAGTTGGTCGTCGCGTTCGCCAGGGCGGTGAGCCCGTTCAGGAAGCCGGGTGCCGACACGGTGAGGCAGATTCCGGGCCTCTTGGTCAGGAAGCCGGCGATGGCGGCCGCGTAGCCGGCGCTCTGCTCGTGGCGGAACGAGAACGAGCGGATGCCCGCGGCCTGCGCCATGCGGCCGAAATCCGTGATCGGGATGCCCGGCACGCCGTAGATCGTGTTCAGGCCATTGAGCTTGAGCGCGTCGATGACAAGGTGAAAGCCGTCCGTCAGCTCCTGCGTCTCGTCCAATTTCGTGGTTCCTTCGGCCACGGGCTCTCCTCCTGCTGTCATTGGGTTCCGCGTCGTCCTGGTTCAATCCAGGTAGTCGACGTGCTTCTCCACGTGAGTCGCGAGATCGAGCGTGTGCTGCAGCGCCAGAGCGCCGGCCTTTTCGGTATCGCGTCGTTCCAAGGCCTCGATGATGTTGATGTGGTCGACAATCGACCGGCGCGCGCGATCGTCCTGGCCGATGGTGGCTTGGCGGATGGCGCGCACATGGATGAAGAGGTTCTTGGTCATCTCGGCCAGCACCGCGCTGCCCGAGAGCTGGATGATCGCCTGGTGGAAGCGGATATTGGCGTCGGAATATTCGTCGAGATGACCTTCGGGCGAATTGCCCTGGAACCCGTCGAACAGGCGGCGCAGGCCGGCGATATCGTCAGCCGAGGCGTGCAGCGTGGCCAGCCGGGCCGCCAGGCTTTCCAGCGCCGCCCAGACTTGGATCATCTCGACGATTTCTTTTTTGGTCTTGCGCACCAGGACGGTGCCGCGGCGCGGCTTCGTCTTGACGAAGCCTTCCTGCTCCAGAAGGCTCATCGCCTCGCGGATCGGCGTGCGCGAGACACCCAGCTCCTGCGACAGCCGGCGTTCGTCAAGGCGCAAATCCTTGCCCTCGGCATAGGGGTTGAGCGCCGTGATCGCTTCCTTGAGGGCGCGATAGGCCTGGCTCCGGTAGCTCGAGGGCGTGTCGATCGGCCTCATTTCGAGGCGCGAGACGGCCATGAAATCTTCCTCCCGGGACGTTTTCTTCCGTTTCTTGCGTGTCCTTAACGCGGCGAATGTATCTGGTATGCCACGGCCGGTCAAAACGAATCCGGTGGCGGGGCACCGTGATTTGTCCTAGCCGCATGGTTAATATTCTTCGGGAAACGATTGGGACGATCTTTTGATCGTTATTAAGGTTAATATTTTTGTTATTAAGCATCTATAGTATGTATTTACTGTAATACTTATTTGTATTTGAGTTTGTTTGACGATAAAACCAAGACAACCAAAAATTCTACCAGCCGCAATAAAGCCGGCTGGATCGCACCCCGAAGGAGCGAACCATGTTGAAAGAGATTTTTGCGCGCCTGACGTCCAAACATACCCTCGCGGCGATCGCGCTCGCCGCGCTATCGGCCGGCGCGGTCGCGAATCCGGCCTATGCCATCGTCTTGCCGTGGTCCGGCGCCGGTTCGGGCGGCACGCCCAATTTGGACGGCCAGCCGACCTTCAGCCTCGGCGACACTTGGGTGCTGGCCAACTCCAACACGACTTGGCAGATCACGCTCAACAACGGCACCCAGCCGTCAATCTTCAATCAGACCGGGTTCAACAACAGCAACGGCACCTTTGCCACCGGCTTTCAGTTCACCATCAATTCCGGCGTGGCAGGCATTAACACGGCGGGCACCGAGTTGATCGATGTGACGACGGGTAAGACCTGGCTCGCGAATTTCTCGCTCGGCGGGCCATCCCAGCGTGTCACCTTCACCGCGCCGGCGGGAACTCAGCTCAGCATGAGCGACAACTATCTCCTCGACATCGACTTCGCGGGCGCGGCCAACCCGGCGCAATTCAGCTTTGCGGCGTTGTGGTCCGACACCTCGATCCCGGTCACCGGCGTGCCGGAGCCGGCAAGCTTGCCGATCCTCGGTGCGGCCGTGCTCGGCCTCTTCATGCTCCGTCGGCATCTACAAATCGCGGCCTGAATTTCGCCGCCTCGTCTTCAACGCCGCGCGCGGTAGAATCCGCGCGCGGCGTTTCTCTTTTTGCGCATCAAAGAGACGCCGCTTGTCAATGGCGGCAGCGGCCGGTCGCCCCTATTGTCTTGACGATTTCTGGCACATTCCTTAGAGCTTTGCTTGATGCCCGCAAAGAAATACATCGCGTTCCCGGGCCGCATCGTGATCGTCGGCTTCGGCAGCATCGGTCAAGGCGTGTTGCCGCTTGTGCTGCGTCATCTCGACATGACGCCGCAACAGATCACCATCGTCACCGCGCACGAAATGGGACGCCCCGAAGCCGAGGCCATGGGCGTCGACTTCATTCTCAAGCCGCTGATGCGCGACAATTACGTCGCCGTGCTCGATCCGCTCCTGGCGAAGGGCGACTTCCTGCTCAACGTTTCGGTCAATGTTTCGAGCATCGATCTGATCGAGCTGTGCCACCGCAAGGGTGCGCTCTATCTCGACACCTGCATCGAGCCCTGGCCTGGCCTTTACACCGACCCACGCGTCCCCGCCGCGCAACGCACGAATTACAAGCTGCGCGAGGAAGCGCTGGCACTGCGCAAGAAGTACAAGAGCGGCCCGACGGCGGTACTGACGCATGGCGCCAATCCGGGTCTGGTCTCGCATTTTGTCAAAGAGGCGCTGCTCAACGTCGCCCAGGCGGTCAACCTCAACGTCGCCAGGCCGAAGACCCGGCAGGAATGGGCGGAGCTGGCGCAGAGCCTCGAGATCAAGGTCATCCACATCGCCGAGCGCGACACGCAGGTCTCGCTCTATCCCAAGGTGCCGGACGAGTTCGTCAATACCTGGTCGATCGACGGCTTCGTCGGCGAAGGCTGCCAGCCTGCCGAGCTCGGCTGGGGTAGCCACGAGCGCCACTTTCCAGAGGATGGCGGCCGGCACGAATCCGGCTCGGGCGCCGCGATTTATCTTAGTCGCCCCGGCGCCGCCACGCAGGTCCGCTCATGGACGCCGCTCGAGGGCCCCTATCATGGCTATCTGGTGACGCACAGCGAATCGATCTCGATCGCCGACTATTACACCGTCGCCGCCAACGGCAAGCCGGCCTACCGGCCGACCGTGCATTACGCCTATCACCCGTGCGACGCCGCGGTGCTGTCGATCCACGAGCTCGCCGGCAAGAACTGGCACATGCAGAAGAAGACGCGCCTCATCATGGAGGACATCGCCTCGGGCATCGACGAGCTCGGCGTGCTGCTGATGGGCCACAAGAAGGGCGCCTATTGGTACGGCTCGCGCCTCTCGATCGGCGAGGCGCGCCGCGTCGTCACCTATAACAACGCGACGTCGCTCCAGGTGACGGCAGCGTGCCTTGCCGGCATCATCTGGGCGATCGAGAATCCGGATGCCTCGATTATCGAGCCCGACGAAATGAATTTCGAGCGCATCCTCGAAATCTGCCGTCCCTATCTCGGCGAGATGGTCGGCGCTTTCAGCGACTGGACGCCGTTGCGCGATCGTGGACGCCTGTTCCACGAGGACGTCGACGCCAGCGACCCCTGGCAATTCAAGAATTTCCGCGTCAGCTGATCAGGGCGTGAGCCAAAGCTCGCCGTCGGCGACGCGCAAGCGCGCCGGCACGAGGCTTTTTCCGGCGCAGGGCCCGGTGATGCAATAGCCGTCCCCGGGCCGGAACTGCGCGCCATGCGTGCGGCACAGCAGATGCCGCCCCGCGATATCGAAGAACTCGTCGGGCAACACGCCGAGCGGCGTGCCCTGATGCGGGCAGGAATTCACATAGGCCTTGAGCGCGCCGCCCCAGCGCAGCACCAGCACGGCGATGCGCTGGGCACCCGTGCCGAGCACGAATTCCCGCGCCGCGCCCTCTTCTATAGAGGCGGCAACACCCAGCCGGTGCTCGCCCTGCAGCGCCGGCGTCACGCCGTGATGCCGGCCATCATGGCGAGGACCGCCCATTCGGCGCTCGACACCGGCACGACCGAGAGCCGCGACTGCCGCACCAGCGCCAGCGCCCTCAGCTTTGCCGTCGCCTTGATCGCCGCCAGCGTTACCGGAACCTTCACCGGCTGCAGCGGCTTGACGTCGACCATGACGAAACGGCCGGTCGGGTCCGACGGATCCAGATAAGCTTCCTTGGCGATCTCCACGACGCCCATGATCGCGAGGCCCTCGTTCGAGTGATAGAGGAAGGCACGATCGCCCTTCTTCATCGCCTTTAAATTCTGGGCGGCCTGGTGGTTGCGCACCCCGCTCCATGCCGTGCCGCCGTCGCGCAAAAGATCGTCCCAGGAATAAGCCGAGGGCTCGGATTTCAGCAGCCAGTGGTTCATCGGGTTTCTCCGCCAGGCGACCGAAGCTAATGCCCCGGCGGCATTTGTGTCGAAACAATCCGCGCGCTATGGTGCCGGCGGCGGATTCGCCTGGCGATTCGGAGGGAATTTATGCCGAATTTCGGGAAAGCACCATGAGCCGCGACCGGATCGTTTGGGCTGCCCTGGCGCTGGCCGGGTTGAGCCTCGTGCTGGTCGTCGTCAATATCGGCCTCTCGCTGTGGAACCAGCAGTTGCAGTTCCAGGTCGCCGAGCGCCAGCAATTCATCGGCGAGCAGACCGAGTATCGCCGCATCGGCGAGGCGCTGGTGCGTTCGCTCACCACCACCGCAGCGAGCAGCAAGGATCCGCAACTGGCGGCGCTGATACAGCGGCACGGCATCGCGGCGCCGGGCGCCGGAGGCGGCAAATGAGCTATACCCCGGAAAATTCGACGCTCAAGGCGGGGCGGCTCGAACTGGCCGTCGCACTGGTCACCCTCGCCTTCCTGGTCGCCGTCGCCTTCCAGACCTCGCAGCTGGTCCGCGAGCGCAGCAATATGGTCGCCATCTTTACCAACCAGGAAACGCCGATGCAGGAAACCCTCGGGCTGCGCCAGAAGGTGAACCAGCTTGCCGGCGATACCGCGCAGCTGGCGCAATCCGGCGATGCCGCGGCCAAGCAAGTGGTCGACGATCTCGGCCGCCAGCACGTCGTGCTGAAGCCGCCCGTGGCGCCGCCCGCCGCCCAATGAGGCCGGCCGTGCCGCCTTTCAGCCATCTCAATCTGTCTCTTTTAGGTTGGGCATCCGGTTCGCCTGCCACTATATGACATGTAATATGGTGTTATTATTAATAAATGACGCTTGATCGGCGTTAAATAGGGTATAAATACGATCCTACTTTCCACGTTCGCGTTTGCCAGTTTCGACGGGTTTCCCATGCTGCCGCTCATGCTTGATCTCGGAAGGTTGCGCTTGGCCCTCATCGGCGAGGGCGAGGCGGCGCTCAAGCGTCTCCAGCGGCTCGACGCCGCGGGCGCCCGGGCGCTGACCGTCTATGCCGCTTCGCCGTCCGCCGAACTCGCTGCCGCCGCCGGTATCCGGCTCGAACGCCGCGCGCCGCGCGCCGACGAACTCGCGGCCTGCCAGATCGTTTTCATTGCCGGCCTCGACGATGCCGCGCGCGATCGCCATGCCGCCGCTGCGCGCGGCGCGGCGGCACTCGTCCATGTCGAGGATGCGCCGCTCCTGTCCGACGCGCAGGCGCCGGCGGTGTTGCGCCGCGGCGATTTGACCATCGCCATCTCGACCGCCGGCCAATCGCCGGGCGTCGCGGTCGCGCTGAAGCATTGGCTGGGCCGGCTGATCGGCCCGGAATGGCGCGACCGGCTGGAACAAGCCGCGGCGCTCCGCCGTTCATGGCGCGCGGCCGGCCTGGCGCCCACCGCCGTCGCGCAACGCACCGAGGAATACCTGGCCGCAAGCGGCTGGTTGCCGGACGCCGCGCCCGCGCCGGCCCCCCAGCCGGTCAACGACCGCGGCGCCGGCCGCATCCGGCAAAGCTGATTCACGCTGCAAGGAGGTTTCGATGACTCTCCATCTTGGCGACACCGTTCCCGATTTCACCCAGGACTCCACCGAGGGTCCGTTCCATTTCTACGATTGGGCGGGAAAATCCTGGGTCGTGCTGTTCTCGCATCCGAAGGATTTCACGCCGGTCTGCACCACCGAGCTCGGCGCCGTGGCGAAGCTCAAATCCCAATTCGACAAGCGCGGCGTCAAGGTGGTGGGCCTGAGCGTCGACCCGGCGACGTCGCACAAGGATTGGGCGAAGGACATCGCCGAGACGCAGGGTGCGGCGCTCAACTTTCCGCTGATCGCCGATGCCGACAAGAAGGTCGCCAACCTCTACGGCATGATCCACGCGAAGGCGAGCGACACCACGACCGTGCGCTCGGTTTTCGTCATCGATCCCGACAAGAAGCTGCGGCTCACCATCACCTATCCGGCCGCGACCGGGCGCAATTTCGACGAGATCCTGCGCGTCGTCGATTCGCTGCAGCTCACCGACAAGCACAAGGTGGCGACGCCGGTGAACTGGAAGCAGGGCGAGGACGTCATCATCGTTCCCTCGGTCTCGGACGAGGACGCCAAGAAGCGCTTTCCCAAGGGCTTCAAGACGCTGAAGCCCTATCTGCGCATCACGCCGCAGCCTTAGGACGATCATGGCCGAAGCCGCGACCCTGCAGCTCGTCACCGCCAACCGTCTCAACGACGGCAAGGTGATCTATTTCGCCGGAAACGGCGCGTGGTCGGCGGCGATCGACAAGGCGCGCCTGGTCGAGGCCAAGGACGGCGCGGCCCTGCTGGCCGAGGCGCAGGCTGGGCCGGCGCCGCACCCGGCGGTCGCGCCGGTGCTGATCGACGCCGGCCGGGAGAACGGCCGTGTCGTGCCGGCGACGCTGCGGGAAAGAATTCGTGCCTTCGGGCCCACCATTTCCGACCACCGCGCCTAGAGAGAGCCACCGTGTACCGCTACGACCAATTCGATCGCCGTTTCCTCGAGGAGCGCGTCGCGCAATACCGCGACCAGGTGCGCCGGCGCCTCGCCGGCGAGCTTTCGGAGGATGAGTTCCGCACCCTGCGGCTGATGAACGGGCTCTATCTCCAGCTCCACGCCTATATGCTGCGCATCTCCATCCCTTACGGCACCCTGTCCTCGGCCCAGCTGCGCGGTCTCGCCGCCGTGGCGCGGCGCTGGGACAAGGGTTACGGCCATTTCACGACGCGCCAGAACATGCAGTTCAACTGGATCAGGCTCGAGGACACGCCCGACATCCTGGCGCATCTCGCCACGGTCGAGATGCACGGCATCCAGACCAGCGGCAATTCCTTCCGCAACATCACCACCGATCCGCTGGCCGGCGTGGCCGACGACGAGATCGAGGATCCGCGGCCCTATTGCGAGATCATCCGCCAGTGGGCGGCGCTGCATCCGGAGTTTTCCTACCTGCCGCGCAAGTTCAAGTTCGCCGTCTCGGCGGCGGCGGAGGACCGCGCTGCGGTCAAGATCCACGATCTCGGCCTCTATCTGCGCCGCAACGCGCAGGGCGAGGTGGGGTTCACCGTGCTGCTGGGCGGCGGCCTCGGCCGCACGCCGCTCCTCGGCCAGGTGGTGCGCGATTTCATTCCGCGGCGCGAGCTGCTCGCCTACATCACCGCCTGCCTGCGCGTCTATAACGAGTTCGGCCGGCGCGACAACCTCCATAAGGCGCGGGTGAAGATCCTGGTGCAGTCGCTCGGCATCGAGAAGATGCGCGCGGCGGTCGAAGCCGAATACGCCGCCATGGGCGCCGAGAAAGAGGCGCTGGCGCTCACCGACGAGACGGTGGCCGCGATGAAGCGGTTTTTCGCGCCGCCCGCCTATGAGGACGCGGCGTCCGACGGCGCGGCCCTGCGGCGCGCCGTCGCCGCCGAGCCCGCCTTCGCGCGCTGGGTGAAATACAACACCCAGGCGCACCAGCAGCCGGGCCATGCCGCCGCGCTGATCTCCCTGAAGCCGCCCGGCCGCCCTACCGGCGATTGCAGTGCCGAGCAGATGGAGCTGATCGCCGATCTGGCCGACCAGCTCAGCTTCGGCGAGGCGCGGGTGACGCATGAGCAGAATGTGGTTCTGCCCCATGTCCGCCAATCGGCGCTCTACGATCTGTGGATGCGGCTCGGCACTCTCGGCCTGGCGACGGCCAATGTCGGGCTCGCCAGCGACATCATCGCCTGCCCGGGGCTCGACTATTGCAGCCTCGCCACGGCGCGTTCGATCCCGGTGGCGCAAGACCTGGCCGTCCTTCTCGCCCGGCGCGAGGAAGAGATCGGTAAGCTGGCGATCAAGATCTCGGGCTGCATCAATGCCTGCGGCCATCACCATGTCGGCGACATCGGCCTGCTCGGGCTCGAGAAGAACGGCGAGGAGCACTATCAGATCACCATCGGCGGCGGCGACCGCGAGGACGCCGCGCTCGGGGCCATCGCCGGGCCGGCGGTGCCCGGCGCGCAGGTCACCGCGGCGGTCGAGCGGCTGATCGACGCCTATCTGCGGCTGCGCCGGGACGGCGAAGCCTTCACCGCCACCTATCGCCGGGTCGGCATGACGCCGTTCAAGGAAGCGCTTTATGTTGCTCGATAAGAGCGGAACCCTGCGCGAGGACGATTGGCGGCATCTGGCCGACGACGAACCGGCCGGCGCCGGTGAAGCCGTCACCCTCTCGCTCGCGCGCTGGGAGAAGGAGCGCTCCGAATGGGCGGGACGCGATGGGCGCCTCGGCCTGCGCCTGCCCAATGACGTACCGCCGACCAAGCTCGACGGCGCGATGCATCGCTTCGAGCTGATCGTGCTGAATTTCCCGCGCTTCACCGACGGCCGCGCCTATAGCCAGGCGCGGCTGCTGCGCCGACGGCTCGGCTACCAGGGCGAGCTGCGGGCATCGGGCGACGTGCTGCGCGACCAGCTCCTGTTCATGAAACGCTGCGGCTTCGACAGCTTCGAGGTCGATGGCGAGCGCGCCCAGCGCCAGGATTGGGCCAAGGCCTTCGGCGAGTTCGACCTCTTCTACCAGCCGGCCGAGGACCACGAGCCGTCGATCATGCGGCGGCGGTCCGGAGCCGCCTGAGGCGCAATCGCGATTGATCGATTACGCGGTATTAGGTAGCAGTCTCACCAACGGGCTATTGGTTTCAAACCCGGATTTAATCGGATTAAGCCGGACACCACCGGACGAAGTTATCACCGTTATTCACCTATCAAACATATAGCGTCCGCCAGTCGGCCCGAACGCAACCGGCTTGACCTGAGCTAGAAATCGTAATTTTGTAACAGCAGGCGACCAGGGACGAATAATGACCCCCCCCCCCCCCCC
>DASRKX010000033.1:0-8500 GCA_035648735.1 Allostellaceae bacterium | reverse complement strand
GGACGTGGCTCGGGCCGAGCGCATCGTGCTGCCCGGCGTCGGCGCCTTCGCCGATTGCAAGCGCGGGCTCATGGCCTTGCCGGGCATGGGCGAGGCGCTCGAGGAGGCGGTCATCAAAAAAGGCCGCCCCTTTCTCGGCATTTGCGTCGGCATGCAGCTCATGGCCGCGCGCGGCCGCGAATTTGAGATGATTTCCGGCCTCGGCTGGATTCCGGGCGAGGTGGTGGCGATCAAGCCGCGCGATCCGGCGCTGAAAATCCCCCATATGGGCTGGAACCAGCTCCAGCTCCGCGCGGCGCACCCCTTGCTCGCCGGCATCGCGGCGGGCGAGCACGCCTATTTCGTCCACTCCTTCCAGCTCGCGGCGTCGGAGCCGCGCCATGTCCTGGCGACCGTCGATTACGGCGGGCCGATCACGGCGATGGTCGGGCGCGACAATCTCGCCGGCGTCCAATTCCATCCGGAAAAAAGCCAGGCGACGGGCTTGAAGCTCATCGCCAATTTCCTGCGGTGGAAACCGTGATACTCTATCCGGCGATCGACTTGAAGGAAGGGCGCGTCGTGCGGCTCGTGCAGGGCGACATGGCGCGCGCGACAGTGTTCAACGACGATCCGGCGGAACAGGCGCGAAAATTCGCGGCCGACGGCGCGCAATGGCTCCACGTCGTTGATCTCGACGGGGCGTTTGCCGGAAGGCCGGCTAACTTTTTAGCAGTGAAAGATATTCTCAACGTCGCCAAAAATAAAAAATTAAGAGTGCAGTTGGGCGGCGGCATTCGCGATAGCGGAATGATTCATGCGTGGCTAGAGCAGGGTGTGACGCGAGTCGTATTGGGTACGGCGGCGGTCAAGAATCCGAGCCTGGTGCATGAGGCTTGCCGGCGCTTTCCCGGCCGGATCGCGCTCGGCATCGACGCATGGGGAGGCATGGTTCGCATCGAAGGCTGGAACACAGTCGCGCCCGTAAGCGCGCCTGAACTAGCGCGGCGCTTCGCCGATGCTGGTCTCGCGGCCATCGTCTATACAGACATCGAGCGCGACGGTGCGCTCCAAGGTGTCAATGTCATCGCCACCGCCGCCTTGGCGCGCGAGGCGAAAATCCCGGTGATCGCCTCGGGCGGCGTTGCCTCGCTCGACGATCTTGCGGCGCTCAAGACGCGCGAAGCCGACGGCATCGCCGGCGTCATCGTCGGCCGCGCGCTCTACGACGGGCGGGTCGATCTGCGCTCGGCGCTCGCCCTGGCGGGGGCCTGATGCTCAAGACCCGCATCATCCCCTGCCTCGACGTCAAGGACGGCCGCGTGGTGAAAGGCGTCAACTTCGTCGACCTCAAGGACGCCGGCGACCCGGTCGAGCAGGCCAAGCTCTACGATGCCGAAGGCGCCGACGAGTTGTGCTTCCTCGACATTACCGCCTCGTCCGACAACCGCGACACGCTCTACGACGTGGTGCGGCGCACCGCCGAGCAATGCTTTATGCCGTTGACCGTCGGCGGCGGCGTGCGCGCGGTCGAGGATATCCGGACGCTTCTGCTGGCCGGCGCCGACAAGACCTCGATCAATACCGCCGCCGTGGCGCGGCCCGAGCTGGTGCGCGAGGCGGCGGAGAAATTCGGCAGCCAGTGCATCGTCGTCGCCATCGACGCCAAGCAGCATTCGCCCGGCAAATGGGAGGTGTTCACCCATGGCGGGCGCCGCGCCACCGGCATCGACGCGGTCGAATGGGCGGCGCGCATGGCGTCCTCGGGCGCCGGCGAGATCCTCCTCACCTCGATGGACCGCGACGGCACCCAATCCGGCTTCGATCTCGATCTCACCCGCGCGGTCGCCGACCGCGTGCCGATCCCGGTGATCGCCTCGGGCGGCGTGGGATCGCTGGCCGATCTGGTCGCCGGCGTGACGGAAGGCCATGCCAGCGCCGTGCTCGCCGCCTCGATCTTCCATTTCGGCACGTTCCGGGTGGCCGATGCCAAGGCGACGCTCGCCGCGGCCGGGATTCCGGTCCGGCTCTAGCTTTAAGGGGCGGCTTGAATTCGCCCCAGAACCTGTCAGGAATCGCGGAACGACAATCGAACGGCAGCACGAGGCGGCAATATGGGCGACATGAAGCGCGGTGACATCGACGGCTCCACTCTCGACCGGCTCTTTGCCGTCGTGGCATCGCGACGCGACGCCGACCCGACGGCCTCCTACACGGCGAAGCTGCTGAGCCAGGGCAAGGACATGATCGCCCGGAAGCTCGGCGAGGAGGCGGTCGAAACCGGCATCGAGATCGTCAAGGGCGACAAGCAGCGGCTGGTCGCCGAAAGCGCCGATTTGCTCTATCACCTGCTGGTCGCCTGGGAAGACGCCGGCATCGCCCCGGCCGAAGTGTGGCGCGCATTGGAGCAGCGCCAGGGCCAGTCGGGCCTCGCCGAAAAAGCCGCGCGCGCGCGGTCCTGATATGGCCTATGACCGCGACAATATCTTCGCCCGCATCCTGCGCGGCGAGATCCCGGCCAAGAAAGTCTACGAGGACGAGCACGTCCTCGCCTTCCACGACATCAGGCCGCTGGCGCCGGTGCATGTGCTGGTGATCCCGAAGGGCGAATACGCCTCGTTCGACGATTTCTCCGCCAAGGCCGCGCCGGAAGAGCAGGCGGCGCTGGTCAAGGCCGTCGGCAAGGTGGCGCGCGACCTGGGCCTGGCGACAAGCGGCTATCGCATCCTCGCCAATCACGGCGCCGACGCGAACCAGGAAGTGCCGCATTTCCACGTGCATATCTTCGGCGGCGGCTCGCTCGGGCGCATGCTGCCCAAAGCATGAACGGAACGCTCCGCGCTTTCGCGGATTATTAACCATAAATCGACGGCCATTAACCGAGGAAATCTGCGGCTTTCCGGCTTATGGACGGCTAAAATGCTCCCCGTATTAGCGGATTATTAACCATAAAAGCCGCCTAATGCGCTTCGGTAGAACCGAGGATTTATATGTCGGAAGAGGCTGTCCTGCACCCGGTACTGGGGCCCCTGCTGCGCTACTGGGGTGAGAAACGCGACGGCCGCCTCATGCCCGAACGCAAGCAAATCGACCCGCTCGAAATGGGCGCGGGGCTTCTGCCGCATCTCGTGCTGTGCGACCTGTTCGACCGCGGCAACCGCGCGCGTTTTCGCCTCATCGGCACGAACGTGGTGCGGCGCTGGGGCTTCGATCCGACCGGCCAGACCCTCGACGAGGAGTTGGGCGCGTATTTCGCGCTGCTGGGCGAACTGCACCACGCCGCTTTCGCCGAGCGCGCGCCGATCCATTCGGTCAGCGCCTTCAAGTGGGGCGTCAATCGCGAGCTCGAGGCGCATCATCTGCTGCTGCCGCTGAGCAAAGGCGCCTTCGAGCCGGCGATCGCCCTGGTCGGTATCGCCTTCCGCTCCGACGAAGTCTTCCCGCCGCAGATCCGCACGCTCAATGGCATCGCGCGCCACGAGGAGCGGCATCGCGCGATCGTCGAGCTGCCGAGCGAGCTCGAACGCGCCGCTTCGCCCCGGGTTTCCGGCCGCAGCGTCGCCTGACTTTTCCTAAATTTCGATCTGGCCGCCCAGCTCGACCACGCGGTTCGAGGGGATGCGGAAGAATTCGGTCGCGTTGATCATTGTCGTCTGCATGAAGATGAAGAGCCGCTTGCGCCAGCGCCAGAACCCGGGCGAGCTCTTGCCGATCACAACCTTCTCGCGGCCGATGAAGAACGACGTCTCCATCAGATTGACCTTGAAGCGCAGCAGCCGGAGCTGCGCCAGCGCGCGCGGAATGTTGGGCGCGTCGCCGAAGCCATAGCGTACCGTCACGGTATAGAAATTGTGCGCCAGATCGTGCACCTCGAGCCGCTGATCGTTGGCGATGTGCGGCACGTCCTCGGTCTCGACCTTCATCAGCACGACGCGCTCATGCAGCACCTTGTTGTGCTTCAGATTGTGCAACAGCGCCGCCGGCACGAGTTCGGGATTGGCGGTCATGAAGACGGCGGTGCCCGGGACGCGATCGGGCCGGCCCGGTTTCACGGTGGCGAGGAAGGTCTCCAGCGGCATCGCCTGCTGGGCGCGCTCGTTGGCGAGCAGGTCGCGGCCTTTCATCCAGGTCGCCATCAGCGTGAAGACGACCGCCGCCACCGCCAGTGGGAACCAGCCGCCTTCGGCCACCTTGAGAAGGTTGGCGGTGAAGAACATGAGATCGACGCACAGGAAGAAACCGAACAGCGCGCTCGCCATGACGGGATTCCAGCGCGCCACGCCGGCGGTATAGACGAATGCCAGGATGGTCGTGATCGTCATCGTGCCGGTGACCGCGATGCCGTAGGCCGCGCCGAGACCGTCCGAGGTCTTGAATCCCACGACCAGCGCCGCGACCGCGATGAGCAGGAACAGATTGACCCGCGGCACGTAGACCTGGCCGATTTCCTCCTCCGAGGTGTGGCGGATCTGGAAGCGCGGCAGATAGCCCAGCTGCACCGCTTGGCGCGTCATCGAGAACGCGCCCGAGATGACCGCCTGCGACGCGATCACCGTCGCCATCGATGCTAGCACCACCATGGGATAGAGCAGAATATCGGGCGCCAGGCGATAGAACGGGTTCTCGACCGCGTCGGGCGTCGCTAGCAGCAGCGCACCCTGGCCGAGGTAATTAAGCATCAGCGCCGGGAAGACGAAGGAGAGCCAGTCGAACTGAATCGGCCAGCGACCGAAATGGCCCATATCGGCATAGAGCGCCTCGACGCCGGTGACGGCCAGCACGACGGCGCCCAGGAGGATGAATCCCTCGAACGGATGCGTGAAGAGCAGCCGCAGCCCATAGAGCGGATTGAGCGAGAGCAGGATATGCGGCTGGCGCACGATCTCGACCGCGCCGAGCAATCCGATGACGATGAACCAGATGAACATCACCGGGCCGAACAGGCCGCCCACGCTCGCCGTGCCGCGCCGCTGCATGGCGAAGAGCGCCAGCAGCAGCCCCAGCGTGATCGGAATGACATAGGGGTCGAAGAACGGCGTCGCCACCTTGAGCCCCTCGACCGCGCTCAGCACCGAAATCGCCGGCGTGATGACGCCGTCGCCGTAGAACAGCGCCGCGCCGACCAGGCCCGCCGACAGGATCCAGCCGCGCAGCCACGGCCGGCCTAGACTGGCGCGCAGGGCCAGCGCGGTGAGCGCCAGAATGCCGCCCTCGCCGCGGTTGTCGGCGCGCAGGATCACCGAGACGTATTTGAGGGTGACGACGACGATGAGCGACCAGGCGATGAGCGACAGCACGCCGTAGATGTTCGCCGGGGTGATATGGTCGCCGAGATTGATGACGCATTGCTTCACCGCATAGAGCGGCGAGGTGCCGATGTCGCCGTAAACGACGCCGAGCGCGCCGAGATAGAGGCTCTGGTGCGCGGCCTTGCGCTGGCTGCCGTTCGGCGTGGCTGGCATCGGGACCCTCCGGGGTCCGCCAGCTCCCGCGGAAGCCCGAAACCGGGCCGGGAGCCGGAAGGCGCCGTGTGTAGCCCTTCCCCTGCTGCGGCGCAACAGCCGCCCGCCCGACGTATATCTTCCTTTTAGCTCAGCGGGTTAAGGCCGGCGTCGGCCGCCGGCTAGTTCTTGGCCGCGGCGTAGGGGTAGATGACGGTGCCGGTCTGGTACTGGGCGGGCCAGACGATGACGTTGTGCTTCGGATCGGTCAGCTGGTCGAGGCCGCTGCCGGTCAGATGCTGCCACTGGGTGAAGACGAAGCGCGGCGTCTTCCATTCCCCGTCCTTGCCGAATTCGATGTCGCCGACCACCGTGCCGAGCTTGTGGCTGCGGATGTAGCCGGCGATTTTCTCCTGATCGAGGGATTTGGTGCCCTCCACCGCCTGGCCGAGCACCTGCGCCGCGGCATAGCCGAAGGGCACGAAGCCGTAGCCCAGCGGGTCGATGCCGCCTTTCTCCTTGGCGATCGCCTGATACTTGACCAGCAATTCATGCGCGCCGGGGAAATGGAAGGCGGGCACGAAATCCTCGTGGATGACGTAGCCGTTCATCAGCGGGCCCATCTGCATCTTGAGCGGCGTCGCCATCATGCCGATCAACGTGCCGCCGATCATCTTCGGGGTGTAGCCGATCTCGCTGATCGCGCGAACGATGCCGACGCTGTCGGGCGGATAGGAGGCGATGAAGACGACGTCCGGGTTGGTCGCCTGGATGGCGCGCACGACCGGCGCGAAATCCGTCGTGCTGGGCGGATAGAGCCGGTCATAGACGACGGTCAGGCCCGCCGCCTTGGCGTTGTCGCGCGCGCCGTCGGTCGAATTCTTGCCGAACTCGGCATCGACGCCGACGAGCGCGATGGTCTTGGGCTTCGGCTTGGTCGCCTTGACGATCTCGAAGAAGCCCGAGGAGAAGGCATGAAGCGGATCCTCGCCCAGCGGCACCATCGCGAAATAATTCGGATAATGCAGGGAGTGGTTGGCCGCGGTGCCGAGAATGCCGACGGTCGTCATCTTGTGCTGCATGATGACGGGCAGCCCGGCAGCGATCTGGTTGGTGCCGTAGGGGCCGAGCAGCAGATCGACCTTGTCGACCTCGATGAGCTTGGTATAGATCGCCGGCTCGTTGGGCGGCAGCGTCTGGTCGTCGTAATAGACGAACTCGACCGGGCGGCCCAGCAGCCCACCCTTAGCATTGATGTCGCTGCGCCAGATTTCGAGCGCCTCGAGGAGCTGCTTGCCGTTGGGCGCGTTGGCGCCGGTCAGCCCCATGCTGAAGCCGATGCGGATCGGGTCGGCGGCCTGCGCCGCCAGCGGCAGGAACGCTAGGGCGACGAGGGCGAGCGCTATGCGGCGGGCGCGGCGCCAGAGAGCCGGATATTGGAACATTGCAATTCCTCCCCTTGACGTTTGTCGTTGTTGCGTCGGTTTTATCATGGCGGTGGGCCACTTCCCAAGCCCGCCGATCGGACGCCGCTACCGCGTCAGTGCGTCCCAGCCGCCCTAGCGCGTCAGCGCGTCCCAGCCAAAGGCGATGCGGCGGTAGGACAGCGCCTCGGCGAGGTGGATGCGACGCAGCCTGTCGCTTGAATCGAGGTCGGCCAGCGTGCGCGCGACGCGCAGCACCCGGTGATAGCCCCGCGCCGAGAGATGCAGTCGCTCGGCCGCGTCGGTCAGAAGCTTGGCGCCCTCGGCATCGGGCGCGGCGACTTCGTCCAAAAGCTTGCCGTCGACCTCGGCGTTGCTGCGCACCCGCCGCTCCGCCGGCAGTCCGGCATAGCGCGCGTTCTGCCGCGCTCGCGCCGCCGCCACCCGCGCGCGCACCTCGCTCGAGCCTTCGGCCGGCGGCGGCAGCGAGAGATCCGCCGCCTTCACGGCGGGCACGTCGATATGCAAATCGATGCGGTCGAACAGCGGGCCGGAAATGCGTGACTGGTAATCCTGCGCGCATTTGGGCGCCTTGCCGCAAGCCAAGGCGGGATCGTCAAGGTGCCCGCAGCGGCACGGATTCATCGCCGCCACCAGCTGCACCCGCGCCGGATAGGTGACATGCGCGTTGACCCGCGCCACGCTGACCTTGCCCGATTCCATCGGCTGGCGCAGCGCCTCAAGGGTCGCGCGCTGGAATTCAGGCAATTCATCGAGGAACAGCACGCCGAGATGCGCCAGGGAAACCTCGCCGGGCTTGCCGCGCGTGCCGCCGCCGACCAGCGCCGGCAGCGACGCCGAATGATGTGGGTCGCGGAACGGCCGCTCGCGCATCAGCTTGCCTTCGCGCAACAGCCCCGCGACCGAATGGATCATGCTGACTTCGAGCGCTTCGCCGGCATCGAGCGGCGGCAAGAGCCCGGGCAGGCGCTGCGCCAGCATCGACTTGCCGGCGCCCGGCGGCCCGATCATCAGAAGGTTATGCCCGCCCGCCGCGGCCACTTCGAGCGCGCGCTTGGCGGTCTCCTGTCCCTTGATGTCTTTGAGATCGAGCGGCGACGGGCGCGGCTCGGCCATCTTCGGCTCGGGGGCGACAAGGATCTGCGCGCCCTTGAAATGATTGACGATCGCCAGCAGCGTCGGCGCCGCCAGCACGTCGATGCCGCCGGCCCAGGCGGCTTCGCCGCCCGATGCCTGCGGGCAGATCAGCCCGCGCGCCAGCGATGCGGCGGTGACCGCCGCGGGCAGCACGCCCGCCACCGGCAGGATCGAACCGTCGAGCGATAATTCTCCCAGGGCCAAATAACCTTCCAGCTCCTCCGCCGGCAGCACGCCCATCGCCGCCAGCAATCCCAGCGCGATCGGCAGGTCGAAATGGCTGCCCTCCTTGAGGAGATCGGCGGGCGCCAGATTGACGGTGATGCGCTTGGCCGGCAGCGCCAGGCCCATGCCGCCGAGCGCCGCGCGCACGCGCTCGCGCGATTCGCCGACCGCCTTGTCGGGCAAGCCGACCACGGTGAAGGCGGGCAGACCGGCGGATATCGTCACCTGCGCCTCGACCGGCACGGCCTCGATGCCCTGAAAGGCGACGGTTCT
>DASRKX010000032.1:0-16018 GCA_035648735.1 Allostellaceae bacterium | reverse complement strand
CTGGCGTCCCCAGCGGGATTCGAACCCGCGTTACCGCCGTGAAAGGGCGATGTCCTGGGCCTCTAGACGATGGGGACGAAGCCGCCCTCATGTAACGGCCTGGGCCCCATAAATCAATCATTCGCATCGCCGGGAATGCCGTAAAGTCCTTCCCGACATGCCGATTCGTGTCCCGACCTTCACAGCCGGCGCCGCCTGATGTGCGGCGTCAGCGGCATTCTCGCCTCGCGCCCGCCCGGCCCCGGCGTGCTGGCGGCGCAGGCGCGCGCCATGGCCGATGTGCTGCGCCATCGCGGCCCCGATGCCGGCGAGGTCTGGGCCGACGACGCGGCCGGCATCGCCCTCGGCCATCGCCGCCTCTCCATCGTCGATCTCTCCCCCGCCGGGGCGCAGCCGATGGTCTCGTCCGACGGCCGCTTCGTCGTCTCCTATAACGGCGAGATCTACAACGCCGACGAATTGCGGCTGGAGCTTATCGCCAAGGGCCGAAGATTCCGCGGTCATTGCGACACCGAGGTTCTGGTCGAGGGTGCTTCGGTCTGGGGCGTCGAGGCGATGGTGAAGCGCCTCATCGGCATGTTCGCCATCGCGCTGTGGGACCGGCAGGAGCGCGCGCTCTATCTCATCCGCGACCGAATCGGTATCAAGCCGATGTATTGGACGGAGGCGAACGGCGCGCTGATCTTCGGCTCGGAGCTGAAGGCGCTACGGGCCTATCCCGATTTCCATCCGACGCTCGATCGCGACGCCATCGCCGCCTATCTGCGCTTCGCCTATGTGCCGTCGAGCCTCGGCATCTATCGCGGCGTGAAGCAGCTGGCGCCCGGCACGATGCTGGTGGCGCGCGCCGGCAAGCCGCCGGAGATTCGCCCGTTCTGGTCGCTCGAGGACGCGGCGCGCGCCGGCCAGGCCAACCGCTTCACGGGGAGCGAGGCCGAGGCGACCGAGGCGCTCGACGCGCTTCTCACCGATGCGGTTTCGCGCCGCATGATCGCCGACGTGCCTCTCGGTGCTTTCCTGTCAGGCGGCATCGATTCATCGACCGTGCTGGCGCTGATGCAGAAGAGCAGCACGATTCCCGTACGTAGTTTTTCAATAGGCTTCCATGAAAAGCAATTCGACGAGGCGGGGTACGCCGCGGCGGTGGCGAAGCATCTCGGCACCGACCATACCGAGCTTTACGTTTCGCCGGAGCATGCTCTGGCGGTCATCCCGCGCCTCCCCGAGATGTACGACGAGCCCTTCGCCGATTCATCGCAGATCCCGACCTTCCTGGTCGCCGAGATGACGCGCAAGCACGTCACCGTCGCGCTGTCGGGCGACGGCGGCGACGAGATGTTCGCCGGCTACAACCGCTATTTCCGCGCCGACAAGGTGCGGCTGGTCCTCGACACCGTGCCTGCCGCGGCGCGCGGCATGGCGGCGTCGCTCATCGGCCGGGTCTCGCCGGCGACGCTGTCGGCGCTCGGCGACAAGGTGCCGGAACGCTGGCGCATCAACCAGCTCGGCGACCGGCTGCACAAGCTGGCCGGCGTGCTCGGCGGCACCAACGAGGATTTCTATCGCCTGCTGGTCAGCCAGTGGGCGAACCCGGACGACATCGTCATCGGCGGCGCCGAGCCCAAGGGCCTGCTGTGGGACGAGCGCGTCAAATCGCTGGTGCCCGATCCGGTCGAGCGCATGCAGTATCTCGACACCCTCACCTATTTGCCCGACGACATTCTGACCAAGGTCGACCGCGCCTCGATGGCGGTGTCGCTCGAGGCACGCGTGCCGCTGCTCGATCACCGCGTCGTCGAATTCTCCTGGCGCCTGCCGCCGGCGCTGAAGGCGGCCGGCGGCGAAGGCAAGAAGCTGCTGCGCCGCGTGCTCGACCGCTACGTCCCGAAAGCTCTGATCGATAGGCCCAAGATGGGCTTCGGCGTGCCGATCGATACCTGGCTGCGCGGGCCGCTGCGCGACTGGGCGGAAAATCTCCTGGCGGAAAACCGCCTGGCCGCCGACGGGATTTTCCACGCCGCGCCGATCCGCCGGAAATGGCAGGAGCATCTCGCCGGCACGCGGAATTGGCAGTATCCGCTGTGGAGCGTGCTGATGTTCCAGGCCTGGAAGGAGCGCTGGCTGCCGTGAGTTTCGCCCTGTGACGGGCTTGGCGCGGGTATTAATAACATATATATTATGTTATATAATCTAGTTGACGGAACTTCTAGTGTAATATCCTGTTAATATCACACGACGATAATTCGACCGGATTCATCGGAGAACCGCCTTGCCGCACGACACGCTGGCACCGGAACAACACCAGAAAAAAACCCACCGCAGCCTGCTGCGTCGTTACGGGCAGCTTTCGGGCGCGGCGCTGCTGCGTCCGCTGATCGAGGATGAATTCCGCGTCCGCATCGCGCTGGTGTCGTCCTTCGGCACGGAATCGGCGGTCCTGCTGCACATGGTGGCGTCGATCGACCCCGCCGTGCCGGTGCTGTTCATCGATACCGGGAAACTGTTCGACGCGACGCTACGCTACCGCGACGCCCTTACGGCGCGGCTGGGCCTGCGCGATGTCCGCACCATCGGCCCCGCCCCCGCCGCAGTCGTCGCGGCCGATCACGACGGCACGCTGTGGGCGCGCGATCCCGATGCCTGCTGCGATCTGCGCAAGGTCGTGCCCTTGGCGGCGGTGCTGTCGGGGTTCGATGCCTGGCTCTCGGGACGCAAGCGCTATCAAGGCGGCGCGCGCACGGCGTTGCCGACGATCGAGATCGCCGAGGGCAAGGTGAAGATCAATCCGCTGGCGGGCTGGAGCCGGGCCGAGATCGACGACGCCTTCGCGCGCCTCGACCTGCCGCGCCATCCGCTCGAAGCCGAGGGGTTTCTTTCGGTGGGCTGCACGACCTGCACGGCGCGGGTGGCGCCCGGCGCCGATCCGCGCTCCGGCCGCTGGGCCGGGACGGCGAAGACCGAATGCGGCATCCACCTCGCCTTGAGGAAGTCCGCCTAATTCAGCCGAGCGCCGGCGCCGCGTCGTCGATGAAGAGCTGAACCCCCTCGCGGCCCTGCCAATTGTCGGGCCGGAGATGGCCGGCGACGTGGAATCCCACCCCCTGCCCCTTCAACAGCGCCGGGCCGAGCGCGCCCTCGACCGAGCGGAAGGCGATACCCTTGAGCCGCGCGCTGCCGGCGGCGTCGCCGAAGACGCAGCGCACATGCGCCTGGCCGACCACGTCGGCGCGCAGCACCCGCAGATTGGCGAAGGCGAAGCGCGGCTCCGAATTGCCCGAGCCGAACGGCCCGATGCGCTCGACGATGTTCGCGAAATCCGGCGTCGCCGCGCCGGCGGCGAGCATGCCGTCGATGCCGAGCTCGGCGACCGCCGCGCCGGTGCCGCGCTCCTCGATCACGCGCGCGCCCAGGAAATCGCGCAAGGCGTCGAGCTTCGATGCCTCGGCGGTGAAGCCCGCCGCCATGGCGTGGCCGCCGCCGTTGGTCAGCAATCCCGCCTGGCGCGCGGCGATCACCGCCGGGCCGAGCGCCACGCCCGGCACCGAGCGGCCCGAGCCCTTGGCGATGCCGTTCTCGATCGCCGCAACGCAGGCCGGGCGGTCGTAGCGCTCCTTCAGCCGGCCGGCGACGATGCCGATGACGCCGGCATGCCAGCCCTCGGCGGCGACGAAGACCAGCGGCGCGCTCTTGTCGGAGGCCTCGAACTGCGCCACCGCCTCGGCCAGCACGCGCGCCTCGATCTGGCGGCGCTCGCCATTGAGCTTGTCCAATTCCGCGGCGATCTGCCGGGCCTCGAGCGGATCGTCGGTCGCGAGCAGCCGCACGCCGAGGTCCGACGCGCCGACCCGGCCGCCGGCATTGACGCGCGGGCCGAGCAGGAATCCCAGATGATAGCTGTCGAGCTTCTCGCCGACCTTGGCGACGTCCGCCAGCGCGGCGATGCCGGGATTGGCGCGGCGGCCCATCACCTTCAGCCCCTGCGCCACCAGCGCGCGGTTGATCCCGGTCAGCGGCACCACGTCGCAGATCGTGCCCAGCGCCACCAGGTCGAGCAGCGCCATCAGATCGGGCTCGGCGCGGTCCTTGTACCGGCCGGCATCGCGCAGCGCGCGGTTGAGGCCGACCGCGAGCATGAAGGCGACGCCGACCGCCGCCAGCATGCCGTGCCGGGCGCTCTCGTCGAGCCGGTTGGGATTGATGATTGCGCAGGCGCGCGGCAGGCTCGGCTCGCCGACATGGTGATCGACGACGATGACGTCGAGCCCCGCCGCCGCCGCCGCCTCGAGCGGCGCGAAGGCGGTGACGCCGCAATCGACGGTGATCGCCACCGCCGCGCCGTCGGCTTTGAGCTTCAGCAGCGCCGGCGCGTTCGGGCCGTAGCCTTCGCGCTGGCGGTCGGGAATATAGACGACGACCCTGGCGCCGGCGGCGACCAGGAAGCGCTTCAACAGCGCCGACGAGGTCGCGCCGTCGACGTCGTAATCGCCGAAGATGGCGATGGTCTCGCCTTTGTCGATGGCATGAGCCAAGCGCGCGATCGCCGCGCCCATGTCCTTGAAGGACAGCGGATCGGGCAGGAAATCGCGCAGCGTCGGCGTCAGGAACTTCTCGCATTCGTCCTCGCCGATGCCGCGCGCCGACAGGATGCGGCCGACGATCTCCGGCACGCCCATGCGCTGCGCCAGCGCCAGACCCATGCGCCCGTCGCCGGCGCGCTCGCGCCAGCGCCGCCCCGACAGCGAGCGTTCGACCCCCAGGAAGCCGCTCACGCTATCCGTCACTTGAGAAAATTGAAATTCGACTTGCGCGAGAAATCATGCGTCGCCTCGATATAGCGCACCGTGCCGCTCTTGGAGCGCATCACCATGGAATACGTCACCGCGCCGCCGGGATAGCGGCGCACGCCCTGCAGCATCGTGCCGTTGGTGACGCCGGTGGCGGCGAACATGACGTTGCCCTTGGCGAGATCGTCGAGGCCGTATTTGCGCTTCAGATCCTTGATGCCCCAGCGCGCGGCGCGGGATTTCTCGTCGTCGTTGCGGAACAAAAGCCGCCCCTGCATGAAGCCGCCGATGCATTGCAGCGCCGCCGCGGCGAGCACGCCTTCGGGCGCGCCGCCCGAGCCGATATAGAGGTCGACGCCGCTGTCGGGCCGCGCCGTCGAGATCACGCCGCTGACGTCGCCGTCGGAGATCAGCATGATGCGCGCGCCGGCCTCGCGCAGCTTGGCGATGAGCTCGCCATGGCGCGGCCGGTCGAGAACGCAGACGACCAGATCGGGCACCGCGCATTTCTTCGCCTTGGCGAGGTTCTCGAGATTGGCCGCCGGGCTCTCGTCGAGATCGACGATCCCGGGCCCGAGGCCGATGGCTATCTTGTCCATGTAGACGTCGGGCGCGTTGAGGAAGCCGCCGGCTTCCGCCATGGCGATGACGGCGAGCGCGTTCTGGCCGCCCTTGGCGGTGATCGTCGTGCCTTCGAGCGGATCGAGCGCGATATCGATCTTGGGGCCGTTGCCCGAGCCGACCTTCTCGCCGATATAGAGCATCGGTGCCTCGTCGCGCTCGCCCTCGCCGATCACCACGGTGCCCTCGATGGCGAGGCCGTTCAGCGCCTGGCGCATGGCGTCGACCGCCGCTTGGTCGGCGGCCTTCTCGTCGCCGCGTCCCATCAGACGCGACGCCGACAGCGCGGCGGCCTCGGTGACGCGCACCGCCTCGAGCGCCAGATTGCGGTCCATCATGCCGGTGTCGTCTCTCGCCATTCTTCTCCCCTAGAGCGCCTCGATGCGGATCATGCGCGGCTTCTCCCGCACCGATTTGAGCTTGGCGATGCGGTCGAGCGCGCGGCGCATCGCATCCTCTTCGGTCTCATGCGTGGTCAGCACCACCGGCACCGTATCCGGCGCGCGGCCGCGCTGGATCATCTGTTCCATCGATACCTTCTCGTCGCGCAAGGCGGCGGCGATGTCGGCGATCACGCCCGGCCGATCGAGCACCATCAGCCTGACGTAATAGGCGCCGCGATGCCGCGCCATCGGCGCCGGCTTGTGCTTGAGCGCGGGCAGGCGCAGCCCCGGCCCGGCGCGGTCCATCGCGATGTCGATGAGATCGGCGACCACGGCGGAGGCCGTCGGCGCGCCGCCGGCGCCGCGGCCCTCGAGCATGACGCGGCCGACGAAATCGCCTTCGACCACGACGGCATTGAACACGCCCTCGACATGCGCGACCGGCGCCGCTTGCGGCACCATGCAGGGATGCACGCGCTGCTCGAGGCCGTTCGCGGTCAGCCGCGCCAGGCCCAAGAGCTTGATGCGATAGCCGAGCTCCTGCGCGAACTCGATATCCAGGGCCGAGACATGGCGGATGCCCTCGACATGCACGCCCTTGAAGTCGACCCGGCCGCCGAAGGCGACCGCGGCGAGCAGCGCCAGCTTGTGCGCGGTGTCGATGCCGTCGATGTCGAAGCTCGGATCGGCCTCGGCATAGCCCAGCTCCTGCGCCTCCTTCAGCACCGCGCCGAAATCGCGCCGGCTGTCGCGCATTTGCGTGAGGATATAGTTGCAGGTGCCGTTGAGGATGCCGTAGACGCGGTTGACATTGTTGGCGGCGAGGCCTTCGCGGAGCGCCTTGAGGATCGGGATGCCGCCGGCGACCGCCGCCTCGAAGGCGAGCGCCACGCCGTGCTTCGCCGCGAGCGCCGCGAGCTCGTTGCCGTGATGCGCCAGCAGCGCCTTGTTGGCGGTGACGACGTGCTTGCCGGCGGATAGCGCGCTCTTGACCAGATCGAGCGCCACGCCTTCGGCCCCGCCGATCAGCTCGACCACGACCTCGACGCGCGGATCGGCCGCCAGGTCGCGCGGGCTGGCGTGCCATTTCGGTCGCGAGAGATCGACGCCGCGCTCGCGCTTGCGGTCGCGCTCGAGCACGGCCGCGAGCTCGATCCTGCGCCCGGCCCGCGCGGCGATGAGATCGGAATTGTCGTGCAGCAGCCGGGCCACGCCGGTGCCGACGGTGCCGAGTCCGGCGATGGCGATTTTGAGCGGCGGTTTCACGGCAAGCGCCAGGTAATTGGGTCCAGGAAAAGGGGAATTGCCCCGTTTCTACCCTTGGCGGCCGAATCTAGCGACAGTTTTCGAGCCCTCCGAGTCATAAGACCCCGACTCGGGCGCACCCTAATAGAGCATGAACACTTCGGCGCGCGGGATCTCGTTGCCGCGCGTGGGCGCCGCCTCGACCGTGATCTCGTTGGCCGGCACGCCCATCTCGACCAGGGCGTTGGCCACGGCATTGGCGCGGTCGAGCGCCAGATCGAGCATCGCGATGCGCTGCTGCACCGGATCGTCGCCGCCGACCTTCTCGGCGTGGCCGATGACGCGGAGCTTGCCGCCGGCCTGCTTGTAAAGGCCGGCGATCTCGCTGAGCGCGCCACGATGCGCCGCCGACATCGCCGCCGAGCCGGTGGCGAAGGTGAAGTCGCCGACCGAGACCGAGATCGCGGAATTCGCGGTCGCCGGATTGCGCGCGGCAAGCGATGGCCGTTGCAGCACCGGCGCGGCGCTTGCCGGCGGCGGCGAAGCGGTCACCGGCGGCGGCGCCTTCGCCGCCAAGGCGGCCAGATTGCCGGTCGGCGCCGGCGGCATGGCGGGCGTCGGCGGCGGCGCGCTGCGGGTGACGATGGCGGCCGGCGGCGGCGGCGCCGGTGTCTCGCCGGCCGGCGCCGAGCGCACCGTGGGTGTCGCGAGCGTCGATTCGAGCGGCGGCTCTTCGGTCTTGCGCAGGCTGGTCGGCGGCGCCACCGGATTGCCCGGCGTGCGCAGGGCCGGCGCGGAACCGGGTCCGGCGGACGCGACGCTCGGCGGCGCATTCGGCGCCGCCGCCAAGGCCGGTGGCGGGGGCGGCGCGCTGCCCGCCACCCGGATGCCCGCCTGGAGCTGATCGTTGGTGTATTGCGCGTGCTGGCGGTCGGCGACCAGGTTTTGCTGGAGCTTTTCGCGGTCGATCGCGCCGGTGGCGCGGTCCGGCACGGCGGGCACGTCGGCGAGGTTCGGATAGGGCTGGGTACTGCCGGCTTCGAGATTCTGCAGGTTGCGACCGCTCTCGCCCTGCTCGTCGTTCTTCGAGGTGCCGGCGACGTCGCGATACCAGGCGACCGGATTGACCGCATCGGGCACATGCGAGCAGCCGGCAAGGGCGAACGCGAAAAGGAGCGTCGCCGCGCCGGCGAATTTCCGTGATGGGCCGCTTGATTGCATCGCTGTCTTATAACCCCTTTTGCCGCCCTATTAGAGCGCGATTCGCCCGCCAGGCAACGCTTTCCGTGTTAAATGTTACGTTAAAGTCCGCCTGCGGAACGGAAACGCGCGCCCATGGATAGTCGAGGATGACCGAAACCACAACGCAGTCGCCCGGCGACCCGCTCGCCTGGTCGAAAAATCTGGCCGAAATCGCCGAGCGTAGCCAGCGATTGGTGAGCGAGTTCCTGGCGCGCCAGGCGGCCAATGGGACCGGCAAGGCCGGGGCCAAGGGCGGCATGGGTCCGATCGATCCGCTGAACGTCGGCAACGCCTTTCTCGAAATGACGCGGCAGATGATGCGCCATCCCGAGCGCGTGGTCGAAGCGCAGATCTCGCTGTGGCAGGACTACATGCGGCTCTGGCAGAGCACCGCCGAGCGTTTTCTCGGCGGCAATCCCCCGCCCGTCGCCGAGGCGGCGAAATCGGACCATCGATTCAAGGATCCCGCCTGGCAGGACAGCGCGCTCTTCGACTTCATCAAGCAGAGCTACCTGCTGACGGCGCGCTGGCTGCAAGCGACCGTCAAGCAGGTCGACGGGCTCGACGACAAGACGGCGCAGAAGGTGGATTTCTACACGCGGCAATTCGTCGACGCGATGGCGCCGACGAATTTCGTCAGCACCAATCCGGAAGTGCTGCGCGCCACCATCGACAGCCGCGGCGAGAATTTGGTGAAGGGACTCGAGCATCTGCTGGCGGATCTCGAGCGCGGCAAGGGCCGGTTGATGATCAAGATGACCGATCTGGACGCCTTCCAGGTCGGCAGGAACATCGCCGTTTCGCCCGGCAAGGTCGTGTATCAGAACGCGCTCATCCAGCTCATCCAATATTCGCCGACGACCGCCAAGGTGCAGAAGATCCCGCTGCTCGTCATGCCGCCCTGGATCAACAAATTCTACATTCTCGATCTGCGGCCGAAGAATTCCTTCGTCAAATGGGCGGTCGAGCAAGGCCATACCGTCTTCGTCGTTTCCTGGGTCAATCCCGACGAGACCCTGGCCGGCAAGGATTTCGCGGACTACATGCGGCTCGGACCCTTGGCCGCGCTCGATGCCATCGCGCAGGCGACCGGCGAGCGCGACGTCAACGTCGTCGGCTATTGCCTCGGCGGCACGCTCCTGGCGGCGACGCTCGCCTATATGGCGGCCAAGGGCGACACGCGGATCAAATCGGCGACCTTTTTCGCCGCGATGGTCGACTTCAAGGAGGCGGGCGAGCTTTCGGTGTTCATCGACGACGCGCAGCTTCAATCGCTCGAGGAGCGGATGAGCGAGCACGGCTATCTCGAAGGCGCCGACATGGCGACGACCTTCAACATGCTGCGCGCCAACGATCTGATCTGGTCCTTCGTCGTGAACAACTACCTGCTCGGCAAGGAGCCCTTTCCCTTCGACCTGCTCTATTGGAACAGCGATTCGACGCGCATGCCGGCGGCGATGCACAGCTTCTATCTGCGCCGCATGTATCAGGAGAACCAGCTGGCGCGGCCGGGCGGCATCGTGCTGGCCGGCGTGCCGATCGATCTGCGCAAGATCAAGACGCCTTGCTTCATCCTCTCGACCCGGGAGGATCACATCGCGCCGTGGAAATCGACCTATGCCGCGACGCAGCTCTATGCCGGGCCGGTGACCTTCGTCCTGGCCGCCTCCGGCCACATCGCCGGCGTCATCAACCCGCCGGACAAATCGAAATACGGCCATTGGCGCAACGACAAGCTGCCGAAGAATCCCGACGATTGGCTGAAGGGCGCCGCCGCGCATGACGGCTCGTGGTGGCCCTATTGGGAAGAATGGGTGCGGCACTTCGCCGGCGGCGAGGTCGCGGCGCGCCAGCCGGGCGATGGCAAGCTCAAGGCCATCGAGGACGCGCCGGGCTCCTACGTGCTGGTGCGCTCGGGCGCGTGAGCGCGCGCTACATCACCGCCAGATCGCGCACGAAGGTCAGGATCAGCAACACGCCGCCGACGACCAGCACGCCGAAGGTCAACAACACGCCGGCCGCGCGTCCGAAAGAGAGCCCGGGCGCGGTCGACAGCCCCCAGACATGCAGCAGCCGCCCGGCGACGAGCGCGATGCCGAGGACGTGGATGAGATAGAGGCTGTGGCCGGTCGCCTCGAGCAGCACGATGACAAGCAGCGCCAGCGGCACGTATTCGATGAAATTGCCGTGGACACGAATGGCGCGCAGCAGTTCGGGCCGGCCGCCGTCGCCGAGATCGACCTTGTAAAGGCCGCGGCGGCGCATGACCGGAATGGCGAGCACGACGAGGATCAGCGCGCAGATTCCGACATAGAGCGGCGATACCAGAAGCGCGTGCGCGGTCATGCTGGGTCGACCTCCTAGGGAAACAGCGGCTGCTGCGCCAGCCCGGCGGTCTCGTCGAGGCCGAGCATGACGTTCATGTCCTGCACCGCTTGGCCCGAGGCGCCCTTGACCAGATTGTCGATCGCCGAGACCAGGATGGCGCGGCCCGACAGCCGGTCCTGCGCCAGGCCGATCAGGCAGAGATTCGAGCCGCGCACATGCTGCGTCGCCGGCACGCTTCCGTCGGGCAGCACGCGCACGAAGGCCTCGCCCTTGTAGGCTTTCTCCAGCGCGGCGCGCAGATCGGCGAGCTTGGCGCCCTTGGCGTAGCGCACGTAGATCGTCGAAAGCAGGCCGCGGTTCATCGGCATCAGATGCGGCGTGAAGCTGACGGTGATCGGTTTGCCCGCCGCCGCCGATAGGCCCTGCTCGATCTCGGGCATGTGGCGGTGATGGGCGATGCCATAGGCCGCAACACCCTCCGATACTTCTGCAAAGAGGCTGGTTTCCTTGAGGCCCCTGCCCGCGCCGGTGACGCCCGATTTGGCGTCGATGACGATGTCGCCGGCCTCGATGACTTTTTCCTTCACCAGCGGGATCAGCGGTAGCTGCGCCCCGGTCGGATAACAGCCGGGCACCGCGACCAGCCGCGCATTGGCGATGGCGCCGCGCATGATCTCGGTCAGGCCGTAGACCGCCTCCTTCTGCAAGGCGGGGGCGCGATGCGCGTGGCCGTACCATTTGGCGTAGGACTCCGTGTCGGCAAGCCGGAAATCAGCCGACAGGTCGAGGATGCGCAGATGCTTCGGCAGGCCGGCGATCACTTCCTGCGTCGCGCCGTGCGGCAGGCAGCAGAAGGCGAGATCGACGCCGTGCCAATCGACCTTGTCGATGGTGACGAGATCGGGCAGCTCGCGCAGCGCCAGATGGGGAAACACCGAGCCGATCGGCTTGCCCGCGTGGCGGTCGGCGGTCAGGGCGACGATTTTCGCATTCGGATGATTCGGCAGGATGCGCAGCAGCTCGGCGCCGGTGTAGCCGGAGGCGCCGAGGATGGCGATGCGTATGTGACCGTTCGATTTCATGGCGTTATCCCAGCGGCGATCATAACAGGGCAAAAATAAAAGGGGCACCGGCTTGCGCCGATGCCCCCAAACGGGATGGCCCGTCGGACGCCGGTCAGCGCTTCGAGAATTGGAAGCTGCGTCGCGCTTTTGCGCGGCCGTATTTCTTGCGCTCGACGACGCGGCTGTCGCGGGTCAGGAACCCGCCGGCCTTCAGCGCCGGCCGCAAGCCCGGCTCGTAATAGGTCAACGCCTTGCTGATGCCGTGACGCACCGCGCCGGCCTGGCCCGAAAGCCCGCCGCCGACGACCGTGCAGACGACATCGAAAGCGCCCACGCGCTGGCAGATGACGAAGGGCTGATTCATCAGCATGCGCAGCACCGGCCGCGCGAAATAGACCGGGCTGTCCTTGCCGTTGACGTTGATCGCACCCTTGCCCGGCTTGAGCCAGACGCGCGCGATGGCATTCTTGCGCTTGCCGGTGGCATAGGCGCGGCCTTGTGGGTCGAGCTTCGGCTTGATCTCGGCCGCCGGCTCGGGCTGGCTCTTCACCAGCTGGGCGGTTTGCGCGTCGCGGAGCGATTGCTGCAGATCGGCCATGCTCAAGCCCTCTTGTTCTTGCGGTTCATCGCAGCGATGTCGAGCGCCAACGGCTGTTGCGCCTCGTGCGGATGCGCCGGGCCTTTATAGGCGAAAAGATGTCCCATCATGCGCCGGCCCAGCGGACCGCGCGGCATCATGCGCTCCACCGCCTTGACGATGACGCGCTCGGGAAATTTGCCGGCGAGGATCGAGCCCTTGGTGAGCTCCTTCAAGCCGCCGGGATAGCCGGTGTAGTGCCGGTTGAGGCTTTGCTGGGCCTTCTTGCCGGTGAGCGCCACCTTCTCGGCGTTGATGACGATGACGTTGTCGCCGCCATCCATGTGGGGCGTATAGCTCGCCTTATGCTTGCCCTTGAGCCGCAGCGCGATGAGCGAGGCGAGCCGGCCGAGCACCAGCCCGTCGGCGTCGATGAGCAGCCATTTCTTGTCGAGCGTCTTGGGCGTCAGATAGGACGTTTGCATGCGCGCAGTATGCCGATTATCTCGGGCCGGTCAAGGCTTTGGGCGCGGTATTATAATACCCTAGCTGTCTCGCGCGCCCTCGGGCGGCAGCGAATAGGTCGCCGTGACATGCGCCACCATCGCGGGATCGCCCTCGGAGAAAATCGCCACCTCGCCAATGGCGAGACGCTTGCCGAGCTTCAACAGCTTCGCCTCGGCGACCAGCGCCGCCGGGCCGGGCTTGCGCAGGAAATTGATGTTGAGATTGGTGGTGACGGCGAGTTCCTGCTTGCCGACCGCCGCCAGCACCGCGCCGTACATCGCGAGATCGGCGAGGCCCATCATCATCGGCCCGCTGATCGTGCCGCCCGGCCGCAGGAAATCGGCGCGATACGGCAGGCGGAAGACGCAGCGTTCGCGGCCGAGCTCGACGATCTCGACGCCGAGCGCCGCGGCGAAGGGCGCGCCCCGGCGCAGCACCTCCTCGAACTCGGCGATGGTGATGCGGGACATGGCTCAGCGCGTTTCGGTCGGCGCGCCGGCACTGCGCCGCCAGGCGCGCCGGCCTTCGGCCGCCTGCCAGGCGAGCAGCGCGGGCACGCCGATCGTCAGATCGCGGCCGCGCTTCAGCAGCGACAGCGCCAGGGCGGTTTCCGGCGGCAGGCCGAACAACCCGCCGAGCATGACATAGGCGCCTTCCTGGACGCCGACGGCGTTGGGCACGAAGAAGGCGAAGCTCCGGATGGCGTAGAGCATGCTCTCGATCGCCAGCACCGCGGCAAGACTGAGCGGCGCGCCCATGAGCTTGAGCGCGATCCACGCCTCGGCGCCGTTCGCCAGCCAGCAGGCGAGATGCAAGAGAAAGCCCATGCGCTGTCCCGCGGCGCGCTCGTACATCGCGTGCATGTAGCCGTGCAGCGCGCGCGCATGCTCGCCCGCGTCCTTGGGCAGCCAGCGCGGCGCCAGACGGCGCGCCATCCGCTCGATCAAATCCATGCCGCGCCGCTGCACGAAGATGAAGGCGCAGATGGCGACGACGCCGACGCCCAAGCCGAGCGCCAACGGCTTGGCCACCGCTGCGTCCGGACGCAGCCAGAGCAGCAGCCCGAGCCCGAAGGCCGCATAGATGAGCTGCGCCAGCGTCTCGAGCGTGACGTCGACGACCGTGGACGCCGCGGAAAGCGGCCCCGGCAAGCCGGCGAGCGTGGCGGCGCGCGCGCCCATGGCGAAGCCGCCGAGCTGCGACAGCGGCAGAACCTCGGAGCCGGAATCCCGGATGAGGCGGCCCCAGATCATGACGGCGAGACTGACCGGGCGCGGCGTCGGCAGGACGACGTACCAGGCGAGGCCGAGAAATCCCATCAGCGTCAGGTGGTAGACAACGATCACGGCGAATCCGGTCCAGCGGATCGCGCGCAGGGCCGCCCATACTTCGCCGAAGCCGTAATAGCCGACGATCGCGGTGCCGAGCAGCAATCCGAGGATTGCCGCGCCGATGGTGGCGAACTTCATGCGGCGGTTTTCGGGCCGCGGCGGAAGCTCCATAGCCGCAGGCTGGCAAGCGCCATGTCGGCGAGTTTGGGGAGGAAGTTCGGCTGCAACATGCCGTGGTCGAATTCCTTCATGCGCCGTGCATTCTCGCCGTAGCAATCCTCGAGGAAGCGGCGGAAGGTGAAGCCTTCGAGGAACATGCTCGCCTGCGTTGCCGAGAAATCGCGGCCGTCATTGGCCTGCGCGCCGCGCCGCGCGGTGCCGACCAGCCGCTTCAAGGCGCGGCCGTAGAAGCGCAGACTGGCGAGCCCGCGGCGCCACGCGGCGCCGCGTCCCTGGCGCGCCATGCGCCACGCCATCCAGTTGACGAAAAAGACAATGTGCCGGGTTTCCTCGAACATCAGCCGCTCGAAGATCTGGAACATGGAGTCCGGCAGAAAACCCGATTGATGCGCGATCTTGAAGACGCCGAACCCGAGGAATGAATCGACGCATTCGCCGAAGCCGAAATCCTTGAACGCGGTCTCGATGTCGGCGGGCAGCGGGTCCAGCGCGTGCTCCGTCGCGTCGATGCCGTAGCGGCGGATCATCACCCGGATCAGATCGGCGTGGCGCGCCTCCTCGAAGCCTTGCAGCGCCACCGCTTCCTTCAGCTCCTTGTCGTCGATGGTTTCGGTGAAGGCCTTGACGATCGCGCCGGCGCGCAGCTCGGTGTGCAGCACCTCCTGCCAGAACGGCACCGAGCGCAGCCGCGCCAGCGCCGCGTCGTCGAGTTCCGGCCAGGGCAGTTTCTCGGTGTCGTAATCCTGATAGGTGTCGATGAAGTGCCGGCAGAAAAGCCGCTTATGCTCGTCCGAGCCGATCTTGGCGACCGCCGGTTTCTTCTTGCGCATGAAGCGCAGCGCGAAGCGCACCAGAAGCGGCACCGTGCGCGGCCGCAGCAGGCGTCGGTCATAGCCGCCCAGGCGCTTGTCGTTCTCGGCGAGGCAGACCGCCATCAGCTCGGCCGGTTCGATATCGACGCCGACCTGCTTGCTGCCGGTGACGGTGAAGTTGTTGTCCTGCTGCGCGCCGCCGACGTCGCGCGCAATGCCGATGCGCTCCCAGATGAGGAACGCCCAGACGCCGAGCACCTTCAGCGCGAACCAGGGGCGGCGCCACCACGGCATGTTGCGGCGATGCCACGCCACCCAATTGACAAAGAAGAGGATGTGCCGCCCCTCCTCCTGCATTACCGGCTCGAAGGTGTCGACCAGCTCGGGCGGGAAGAAGCCCGAGCGCTTGGCGACATCGAAGAGCCCGAAGGCGAAGAAGCTGTCGATGCACTCGCTGTAGCCGGTCACCATGAAGGCCCATTCGGGATCGCGCGGCTTCAGATAGGGCGGCTCGGGCGCGAGCTTGATGCCGTAGGCCGCCACCATGTTGGCGAGCACTTCCTTGTGGCGGCCTTCCTCGAAGCCGTTCATGTCGATCGCCTGCTTCAACAGCGGATCGGCGATCTGCTCGCCATAGGTCAGCACGCGCAGCTTCGCCTTGCCTTCGGTCTGCACCGCGATATCCCAGATCGGCAGGCTGACGAGGCGCTCGCGCGGCTCCGCGTCGAGCTTCGGCCAGTCGATCACCGTCGGCTTGTAGGGGTTGTGGGTGTCGAGCAGCATGCGGCTGAACATCGCCTTATGCGCGTCGCTGCCGAGGCGCACCGGCCCGTCGCCGCCGCCCTGCCAGAAGCGGGCCGCGTCATCGGCCGCCGCGACCGTCGTCGAATCCATGTCCTCGTCCTTGGCTTGCCGGGGCTTTCGGGCCCTATTCTAGCGAAAGC
>DASRKX010000031.1:0-5167 GCA_035648735.1 Allostellaceae bacterium | reverse complement strand
CGTTGCCGCCCGGATTGCCGGTGGCGGCGGTCTGCCTATGCTTGAGGAAGGGCAGGTCGGTCGCCTCGTTGTCCCAGGTGATGCTCGGCTCGTGCGCCAGCGCGTCGTTCTCGGCGCTGCCGACGCTGCGCAGCGTCATCGACAGCTTGCCCATGTCGGTCAGCAGCGTGACGATCTCGGCCTGCTTCGGCGTCACTTCGAGCGTGGTGGTCTTCGCCGTCGGCGCATCGGTCGCCTGATCGTCGAGCCGCTGGTCGACCGCGATGACGCGGATGTCCTGCAGCGCGGTCTCGGAAACCCGGCGCTCGACCGCATCCTTGCCGGCGGCCGGCAGGGTCATGGTCAGGATCAAATCGACGCGGTCGCCCGGGATCACCAGGCCGGAAAGCCCGGCGTTCGCCTGAAGCTGCACGGTGATGGCGCGGAAGCCCGGCGCCAGCACGGCGGCAAGAAAGCCGCGGTCGCCCTTCTTGACGATGCGGACGTCGGTGATCGGCTCGCCTTGGGCGATGCCGTTGCGCACCACCGAGCCGACGATCACGTCGGGGGCGACGGCGCCTTGCACCATGTAGGCGGGCGGCGTGTTTTGGTCGGGCCAGCTCTGCCAGGCGAGATCCTCGGCCTTGATGAAATGGCCGGCGGGCAGCGACTTGGCCGCGACCATGACCATCTTCGGCGGCGCGACCGTCTCGGCCTGCACGACCGGCGCCGCGGCGGCGCGGCGGGCATTGTCGACCCAGGCGCGGATGACCAACGCCGTCACCAGGGACAGCGCCATGGCGGTGGCCAGCAGCATCAGCCGGCGGGGCGGGAAGGAAGCGAACATCAGGCGTTACGTCCTCTCAAGCGCTCGGCGGCGGAGTGCCGCGAGCCCTGTGAATTCTGGGAGCAATTCTCGACGATTCTGGTTAACGGCCAGTGAAAACCACGCGGAATCATGCCGTTGTCGCCTGCGTCATTCATGTGCACTCGGGTTGATGCTGGCGGCGTTCTGCGCCGTGGCCGTGGCCGACGGGGCGGCCGCGACCGCGCTTTGCGGCGCGGCGGCCTCGGCATCGGCCGCGCTGCGGCTGAAACGGATGCCCATCAGGGCGCGATCGACGCCCTCGCCCGGCATGTCGGCGAGCTTCTTATAGGTCGCGAGGTCGGCGTCGAGCGCCGCCAGGTCGATGTCCTGGCCGGCAACTTCGCGCGCCTTGGCGAGATCGCCATGCACGGCATAGACGAACGCCAGGTTGCGGCGATAGCTCGGCTTGGCGTTGGGCAGCGCCACCAGCCCGGTCAGCGTAGTCACCGCGCCGTTGAAATCGCCGGCGAGAAACTGCGCCATGCCGAGATTGTTCAACAGGCCCATATGGCCGGGCACCAGCTTGAGGCCCGAGTGATAATTGGCGATCGCCTGGTCGTATTTGCCCATCATGCTGTAGGCGACGCCGATGGCGCTGTAGAGCGCCGGATTGTCCTGGCGCTTCGCCAACGCGATGGAGAGCTGGTCGATCGCGGCCTGGGGCGAGCCGCGCATGATCATCAGCTCGCCGAGGCGGAAGGCCGCTTCGGGGTCGTCCGGCGTCAGCACCTGAAGGTCGTGATAGGTCTGATAGGCGGCGGTGTAGTCGCCGGCCGCCACCTGGGCTTCGCCCTCGCGGCGCAGCGGCTCGGCGGCCTGCGGATCCTGCTCATGCGCTTGGCGGAAGAATTCGGCGGCGGCTTTGAGGTCGCCCGCGGCGGCGGCGTCGATGCCGCGCTCGAGCGGCGGCTTCGCCTCTTCGGTTGCCCGCGCCTGGGCCTCGGCTTGAGTCTTGCTGTCGAGCGCGTGGCTGCCGGTGCTGCAGCCGGCGAGGGCCAGCGCGCAGGCGGTGAGAAGCGCCAGCGGCCAATAGGCGTCGAGGCCGTGGCGCGGTTGCAGGGCGAAGGCGGCGGCGATGGCTTTGGCTGGCACGGCAATCCCCTCGGTTCCCGAATGGCTCAATGGGTCCGAGTGTCGCGCTTTGTAGTTAAACAAGGCTGAAGCCGGCCGTAACCCCACCTTGAGCATAATTTTCCGGCGCCCGGCGCGGTCCCGCGTCAATAATCGCGGCAGTCATCAATCATTTATTAATAACATTACTTAACTTTGTCTAAAGTTTTAGACGATATTGCTTTGAGTTGTTCGGGAACGGCGTTACTTTCCTTTAACACTTGGGAAGGAGCACCGTGCCATGCGTGATGTTCTCCGCCGTCTCGCCCGCGACGAAGCCGGCGCCACCGCCATCGAATACACGCTGATCTGCGCCCTGATGGGCCTGGTGATGGTATCGAGCCTGCACGGCGTGGCGCAGGGTTTCAACGACACCTTCCAGACCCTGTCGCAGGCGCTCACCCGCTGAAGGCCGCCGGCGCTTTAGACCCCGGCCCCGACTCGAAATTGCCTGCAACCGCGCCTTAATCCCACCCTGCCAGACTGCCGCGATGACGCGGCTGTGGACGATCCTGGTTGTGCTCGCGCTGGCCGGTTGCGCCGCGCGCCCGCCGGAGCGCGACCGCGACGATCTCGCTTGCCCGCGGGGGGTCGCCGGGACCTACGCGCTGGTCTTTACGACCCGGGCGCCCACAAGCGACGATGCCAAATCCTTCAAGGATCTCTCGCAGCAGGGCGAGCTCGGCTTCGGCCATGTGGCGCTCGGCCTGACCGAGGTCAATCTCGCGCTGGCAACCCACTACACCTATAGCGTGGCGCCCGCCCTCGCCGATGGCGTCTGCGCCTATCCGTCGGCTGTCGCCTATCGGCTGAGTTTTGCCGATCGCGTGGTGCATGTGGCGCATGAATTCGCCGGCGAGCCCTGCCTCCGGGCGGCGGTGCTGGAACACGAGATGCGCCACGTCGCGCTCGACGATCGCATCTTCGCCGCGGAAATCCCGCGTCTGAACGCCGGCCTGGCGGCGCGGCTCGATGCCGGGCGCGGAATCTGGGGCCGGGATGCGGCCGAGGCGGATGCCGCACTGCGCCGGCGCCTCCAGGAGGCCGGGACTGCCATGGTGGCGGAGCTCGGCGCGATCCGCCGGGTCGAGCATCGCCAACAGATCGACACGCCGGAGGAGCAGCAGCGCATCCGCCAGGTTTGCGGCGGCAGGCTGCTGCAGCTCGACACCGTCGCCGCGCGCTAGGGTTAAGTCCCTGCCGCGATGCGCGCTTCGATCTCGGCGCAGAGGTAGTGGTAGACGCAGAGGTGAAGCTGCTGGATGAGCGGCGTCGCCGTGGCGGGAACGTCGATCAGGATGTTGGATGCCGAGGCCAGCTTGCCGCCGCCGGCGCCGGTCAGCGCGACGACGAGCATGCCCTTCTTGCGCGCGGCCGCGGCGGCGAGGATGACGTTCTTGGAATTGCCGCTGGTCGAGAGCGCCAGCAGCACGCCGCCCGCCTCGCCATGGGCCTCGACCTGGCGGGCGAAGACGGTGTCGTAGCTGTAATCGTTGCTCCAGGCGGTGAGCACCGCCGCATCGGCGGCCAGCGCCATGGCGCGCAAGGCGCGGCGCTCCTTCAAATACCGCCCGACCAACTCGCCGGCGATGTGCTGCGCATCGGCCGCCGAGCCGCCATTGCCGCAGATCAGCAGCGGCTTGTCCTTGGCCAAGGCGCCGTGCATCGCGGCGGCCGCCTGCTCGATGCGCGCCTCGTCGAGGCTGCTCATCGCCGCCGATAAGGCGTCGCGCGACGCGGCGAGATAGTCCTTGAATGCGCCCATGAATCCCCGGTGAGCCCCCGGCGCTATATGGCACAGCGGGCGGACGGCATAAAGCGGACAAATCGATCGCGTCTCCGGCCCTGGCCCGGTCGGGAACGATCTCGGCATCGCGACTGTTGCTTAAGGTCAAGCGGCCACAAGACGACGGAATTCGGTGATCGAAATGACGCGTGCCGTTTCGGTTTCTCTCCTCGGGTCCGAGCCGGCATCTTCTGGCTCATGTTGCTCCTCGCCTTGTTGGGTGGCGATTACCTGACGCGGTCGCAGAATCCCGTCGGCTGAGCCGCCGCCTGCGGCGTTACGGACTCACTGTTTTCAACCCTTAGGCAAATTATCGCCGATTCCGAGGATGTGATGCAGCGTCGCGGTGCGTGCCGCGGCAATCACGCCGTCAATGAAATCGGCATACTCATACGAGTCATCTTCCAGCGCATCGTGTTTTTCGACTACGGCCCCGTACACCCCGGTCGATGTAAAAATGTCGAAGGCCCTTCCCATGTAGGGGCATAAAAAAATGACGTAAGAGTCCGCTTCATTCTCGGCCTTATCGCGGGCAGCGCGCCTGATCTGAAAACTGCCGTCGCCGTCGGGGTTCGATTCGATCAGCAAGCCGCACAATTTCTGCTCGCCCCCTTCGGAGTTCATGCCCGCTTCGGTTTCCCATACTTCGCGCGGGTATATCCGCTCAATCGATTGCCGGTCACCAATATTGGCAATAGCCATGGCCGCACCTTTTTGCTTCATGAATGGGTAAATGATCGATTATCCGCGATCGTTCTTCATTCAATCCTACTGTCTGATATAGGGATATGAAGATTAACGGCTGCCCCTGCGGGGCGTTCCGTCCGGCCCGACGAAAACTCAGACTGACGCGTGGTCATCGGCGAACTGCGCATGCGTTCACTGATATGCTTCGTCAGGCTTTTCTGCAGCCGTGTCAGCATGGCGACGGACCAGCTTCCAGCCGCCATCCTGCAAGCGGAATAGTTCGATAATGCGCAACTTCATGTGCAACATCTATTCGCTACCGTCCATCCGCGCTTTTGACATTCTGAAATCCCGTCCAGAACGCGATATCTTAGTCGGCCCCGGCTGAAGCACATCGAACGTGCTGGAGGCGCCCGGCGCGAAAGATTTCGCTCCACGTCATATCGCGCGGTAATTTCTTTCGTTCCATGCACGCCCCCGTCGGCCGGTGGAAAGAAGTCGACGGAAGAATGGATTCCGCAAAATATGATTAGTCTTGACTAACTAAATCAGCGTCCGCAAAATCGCGAGATAACGGGGCGCGTTTGGAACCCTCCGGGTAGTGCTGTCGCTCGACTCACTGCAAAAGCGAGACGACGTACCGGTCCGGCAACAAAGCGAGAAGGCGATGCTCATTCGTCGTCGTGATTTGCTGACCAGCACAGCCCTCTACCTCGTTCTTTCAGCCTCCGCCGGCG
>DASRKX010000030.1:0-13184 GCA_035648735.1 Allostellaceae bacterium | reverse complement strand
TGCCGAGGTGATCGACGGTGACGACGCTGGTGTGCAGGTCGCGTTCGGCCGCCGGCTCGACTTCATGGCGCACGAACATGGCCATCGCGACGGCCAGCGGGCAGGTGGCGATGAATCGGCTGCTGAAGGCGGGATTGTCGCTCGATATCTCGACCACGTCATGGAGCACGCAGCCCTTCGAGGAGATTTCGGACTGGGGCGTCACATGCAGCCCCGCTGTGGCGAGCGCTGCTTCGCAATAGCGCCGATCAAGGCTGAGCCGCGCCATTTTGAGCGCGGTGGCGGCCGGTTCGGGCTCCTCTGCGACATCGAGCGGCTCCCAGGGCAAATAGCGCCAGGGGACCAGGTAGCTGAGTAAAGCGCCGGTCCCGATCAGCAGCAGCACCAGGGCGAGCGCGGCCAGGAACCTCATGCGTCTGAAACGTATCCTGATGCGGGAAGTTGCACCTTTCCAGTGCGCCCGTACTCTCGCCGAAACGTGAAGCGGCTTGATGGGCGGGAGCGCTGCGGCGCGTTAGGATGGCCGGCGCCATTTCACCACAATCGGCGCTGCAAAGAGGGAGGGCGCCATGGCTAAGATCGATGTCCGCAAGGGCATGCCGTCGGTCCAGATCGACAAGGCCGAATTCACTAAGCGGATGCGCGAGCAGTTCTACGACCCGGCATTCGAAAAAATAGGCTCGGCGGTCGACAAGGTTATCGATGTCGCCTGGGAGGCCTATGACGAGTCTCGTAAGAGCCCGCGCACCCGTCCGGCTGGTCCCGGCTATGCCGATCCGAGCTATGAGCTGTCGCTCGAATGGATCGAGGCCAAACGCCGCATCGAAGAGGCGGAGCAGCGGCAGAAAGACGCGAAATCTCCGGCGCGCATCCTGGTGATCAACGGCGCGGCGCGCAGCGACCAGACCTGCCCCGGCGAGATGTCGAAGACCTATCGTCTCGCGACGATGGCGAAGGAGATTGTCGAGCGGGTCGCCGGTTTCGAGGTTGATTTTCTCGATCTGAGCCGGCTCACCTCCGAGCGCGGCCGGACCATCTATCCCTGCAAGACCTGCGTGTCGACCGCCATGCCCCTCTGCCATTGGCCCTGCAGCTGCTATCCCAATCACGCGCTGGGCCAGGTCGGCGACTGGATGGCGGACATCTACCCGCGCTGGGCGGCGGCCCACGGCGTCATGATCCTGACGCCAGTCAATTGGTATCAGGCGCCGAGCGTGCTGAAGCTGATGATCGACCGCCTGGTCTGCGCCGATGGCGGCAACCCCGACCCGACCACGACCCATGGCAAGCACGCGGACGAGGCGAAGGCGCTGGAGCTCGCCGGCTGGCCCTATCCTAAGCATCTTGCCGGGCGGCTCTTCGGTATCGTCGTCCACGGCGATGCCGCCGGCGTCGAGAATCTCCGGCGTATCCTGACCGACTGGCTGACTGATATCGGCCTCATCCAGGCCGGCCATAAATCAGTGCTCGGTGCGTATCTCGGCTATTACGAGCCCTATGCCACCAGCCACAAAGACCTCGACGAGGACACCGATCTCCAGGAGGAGACGCGCAACGCCGCACGCGCGTTGGTCGAGGGGGTGAAGCTGCTACGCCGGGGCGAGTTGAAGCAGCCGGACGCGAAGCTGCATGAGCCACGCGAGAAATAGGCGCTAGCGCTTGGCGTCGAGTTCCTTGTAGCGCCGGAAGATGCCGTCCTGGTTGAAGTCGATGCGCCGCTTCGATGCCAGATAGGCGGCGATGCGCGGCCGCCGCGCGACGCGGTCGTGCAAGGCGATGACGCGCTTATGCCGGCGCGCGAGCTTCGCCATCGCCTTGGGGAAGGCGTAGCGCAGCCCGGCGACGATCTGGAAAAGCGAAAGGTCCGGATAGCTCAGCGTCTTGCCGACCAGATGCCGGTCGCCGACCGGATTGCGTTCGAGTGTGGTTTCGAAATAATCGAGAAACTTCGGCGCGCGGGATTTGAGGAAGTCCGCTGTGCGGCGCTTGGCCTCCCGGCGCTGATCCTCGTAATAGAGGCCGCTGCCGATCGGATGATGCGTGTCGTGAATTTCGACGACGAAGTCGGCGATGGTGAGCTGCAGTTGATTGGCCCACAGCCGGCCGCTCTCGTCGCGCGGCGCCAGCTCGTGTTGCGCGCCGAGATACATCAGGATGTTCGCTGTCTGCGCGATGACGAGGTCGCCCGCCTTTAGAATGGGCGGCGCGAAGGGCGGCCGCGCCATATCCTCGTCATCGAGCAGATTCATCAGCGCCGGCGTGCCGAGGCCGTCCTTCTTGGCGCCACGCGCGATGTCGACATAAGGGGCGCCGGCTTCCTCGAGCGCGAGGCGGACGAATTCGCCGCGGCCCTGGATCGACGGCCAGTAGTACAGTTCATAACGCATGGGTGTTCTCCCGGGAGTGCGGCTTAATCCGGCGCCGACATGAGCCTGCCCGCCTAGAGCCGGCCGGCGGAAGAAACGTCGAATGGGTGATTATGTTCCGCGCCGGAGCCGCCTCGGCCGGCCCGAATTGCCTTCCATCCCCGGCCGCAGGCGCTCGGTGAAGGCCATCAGGTCGTCGGACAGCGCCTCGGCATTCTGCTGGATCCAGGCAAGGTGACCGCGGATTTCATCGGCCGAGGCGTGTTCCAGGCCGTCATTGTAATGGCGGATGCGCCGGGTAAGCGCCAGCAGCGCGTTTTGTCCCGGAATATCCAGCAGCGAGAGCGCCTCCCAATCGGCATGGAACGCTTCCGGCAGGACGAGCGGCTCGGCAGGCTTTGCCGGTGATTCCATGCGGTGTCCGGCGGCAAGCGCGAGCTCCATCGCTTCCTTGATGAGAAAGCGGGCGAAGGCATAGCGCCGCCGGTCGGTGGCTTCGCGGGCGGTGTCGCGGGTGGCCCGCGCCTGCATCACCGCGCCGCGATACGCGGCCCAGGCGGCGATGACGCCGACCATGATCGCGATGAGCTCCTGCCAGCGATAGAGGAACTCGCTAAACGAATTGGTCGCCACGCCGGAATCTCCTTACCTGGCAGCCGGGCTTCAGGGCAGATTCAGGCGCGCCAGCGCGCTTTCGGAGGAGGGATGGATGTCGAGGATGGCGTCGAAGCCGCTGATCTTGAACACCTCGGCGATCTGGGCATTGAGCGAGCAAAGCGCGAGACGGCCCTTGGCGCCTTGCGTCTTCTTCGCCGCGAGCAGGACGATGCGTAGCCCGGCGCTGCTGATGTATTGCAGCTCGGAGAAATCGAGCAGCAGCCGCAAATTGCCGCCCTCGATCAGCGCCACCAGCTCGCTCTCGAAGGCGGGACCGGTGCTGCTGTCGAGGCGCCCCTTTGGCTTGACGATGCGTGCTTCGCTCATGGCTGCGAGCCTAGCGCGAACCGGTGAGTGCCGGAAGGGGGGCGGAAAAGCGCGTCTTCACGGCTTCACCCGTTGCAGCAGCGTCTCGATCTTGCCCAGCAGGCGCGGGAAATCGACCGGCTTGGTGTCGTAATCGTCGCAGCCGGCCGCCATGGCCCGGTCGCGGTCGCCGACCATGGCATGGGCGGTCAAGGCGATGACCGGGATCGACCGCGTGCCTTCGGCTGCCTTGACCTGCCGCGTCGCTTCCCAGCCGTCGACCACCGGCAAATCCATGTCCATGAGAATGAGATCCGGCGTTTCGCTGGTCGCCAAATCGATGCCCTGCCGACCATCGGGCGCGATCAGCACGCTGAATCCCTTGCGCTCGAGCCGCCGCGAAAGCATGTCACGGTTCATTTCGTTGTCTTCTACGAGCAGGATCTTCGCCATTCCCTACCTTCTCTCACGGGAGCCCTAGGCGGTCGTCGCCGGGACCGGTTTGCTGGATTTCTTCACCACATCACGAATGGCGGCGCGTAGATCGACGCCGGTGCTGGCGCCCTTGTCGATCACCTTCTGGGTCATGCGGCGCAACAATTCCATTTCCTTCGCGTCGAGCGCCTTGGCGGTCACCACGACAACCGGCAGATCGCGCCATTTGTCGTTCTGGCGGATGCGATCGAGGAACTCGAAGCCGTCCATCACCGGCATCATCAGGTCGAGCAGGATGACGGATGGCGCCGGATTCTGGGCAAGCCAGGCCAGGCCTTCCTCGCCGTTCGCCGCTTCACCGATCTGCATGCCGATCCGCTCAAGCATCCGCCGCGTCATGTCGCGCACCTCCGAATCGTCTTCAACGATGAGCACGCTGGCAGTCGCGCCGTCGCGGCGGCCCAACCGCTTGAGGATGGCGCTCAATTGCGCCCAATCGACGGGTTTGGTCAGATAGCCCGAGGCGCCGAGCTGCAACGCGATGGCGCGCTCGTTAAGCATGGTCAGCATGACCACCGGAATCTCGGCAAGTGTCGCGTCCGATTTGAGTGTCGTCAGCACGCTCCAGCCGTCCATCTGCGGCATCATGACGTCGAGGGTGATGGCGTCGGGATGCTCCGTGCGCGCCAGAGTCAGCGCTTCCTGGCCGCTGCGCGCATGCAGCACGCGATAGCCCTCGCGGCCGAGCATGGTGCCGACTAGATCGTGCACCGTCTCGTCGTCGTCGACGACGAGTACCGTGCGCTCGCTTTGGATGTCGCCGGAGACCGCTCGCTTGGGCGAGGCGGTCGCCGCCGCGGCCTGCGCTGCTGCGTCCGGGTGCATCGGCAGGACCAGGGTGAAGGCCGAGCCTTTGCCGGGCTCGCTCGACACGGTCACGTCACCGCCCAGCATGCGGGCGAAGTGCCGCGTGATCGCCAGGCCGAGCCCGGTGCCGCCGAATTTGCGCGTGGTCGATGAATCCGCCTGGGCGAAAGCCTGGAACAGCTTGCTCATCTGTTCGTCAGACATGCCGATGCCGGTATCGGAGACCCGGAAGGTGATGCTTTCATCGGCGTCGGCGCCGCTGCGCGAAATCGCCAGCGTTACCTTGCCGTTCTTGGTGAACTTGCTGGCGTTGCTCAGGAGATTGAGCAGGCTCTGCTTGAGCTTCGTGACGTCGGTCTGGAAGGTGCCAATCGTCGCCGGGCATTCGACGACGAGCTGATTGCCGTTCTTGGCCGCCAGTGGCTCGATGATGCCGCGGACCTCGGTGATGACGCCGGCGATGTTGGCATCTTCCATGAAGACGGTCATGCGGCCGGCTTCGATTTTGGACAGATCGAGAATATCGTTGATCAAGCCAAGCAGATGCTTGCCGGCACCTTCGATCTTCGCCAGATCGGGCAAAAAGCCTTCCTGGCCGTCGTCGGCGGCCTCTTCCTGCAGCATCTGGCTATAGCCGATGATGGCATTGAGGGGCGTGCGCAACTCGTGGCTCATATTGGCGAGGAAGCCGGATTTGACGCGATTGGCCGCCTCGGCTGCTTCCATCGCTTGCGTCAGTTCCTGCTCGGCGCGCTTGCGTTCGGTGATGTCGGTGTAGATCGCGATGAAGCCGCCGTCGGGGGTGGGATTGCGATAGACCTCGAGGACGGTGCCGTCCGGCCGTACGCGCTCGAAGGAATGCTTGCGCTTGAGCTGTTCGACGCGCTGCTTGATCACGTCCTCGATGTTGGTGTCGCCGAACTCGCCGCGCTGGCCGACATAGCGCAGGTAATCGATGAAGGTGCGGTTGCCGGTGAGGAATTCTTCCGGCATGTCGAGATATTCGCGGAAGCGTTGATTCCACGTCAGCAATTTATAGTTGCTGTCGTACATGGCGACGCCCTGGAACATGTTTTCCAGCGTGCTCCTGAGCTCGACTTCGCGATGGGACAGCGCGGCGGTCTTTTCCTCGATCTTGTGCTCGTATTCGAGGCGCGCCTTTTCCATGCTGTGCGCGAGGGCGACATTGATCTGACCGGCGAGGACGCCGATCACCAAGGCGGCGATCGCGGTCGCCAGGACCGCAGGGACCAGCGACTGCCCGAGCATCCCAAGGCCGCCGATCGACAGCATGACCGCACCGCCGGCCGCGCCGATGACAACAAATGCCACGGCGGCGGCTTGCCAGAACAGCCGGCCCGGCAGAAGCGCGAGCATTGCATCCCCCCGAGGCTTTTATTGGCCCTTAGGATGCCAAGTTAACTCTGCTTTCGCGCTGTCATGCAAGCGCGAAGCCGTTTTTTGGCTGCTCGACCCCTCACGCGAAACGTGGTATCGAGCCAAACGAAAGGGGTTCGGAACGAGCGCTTTGACCGCCGACCGGTTGACCCTCCGCCTCGACGACAGGCTCTCCGAGATTGCGCGGATTGCCGAGAGCGTTTCGTCGTTTTGCGTCGCGCGCGGCGTTCCCAACGATGCCGCCTATAAGATCAACCTTGCCCTCGAAGAGCTGCTGACTAACACGATTTCCTATGGCTTCGGCGACGGCAAAACCCACAGCATCGATATCGAGTTGCGCCATGATGGCGACGGCGTAACCGTCGAGATTGTCGACGACGGCAAGCCGTTCGACCCCAACGCGTTGCCGACTCCCGATCTCGGCGCCTCGATCGAGGATCGGCGGATCGGCGGTCTGGGCGTCCATTTCGTCAAGACCGTGATGGACGAGGTGCGCTATCGCCGCGATGGCGGGCGTAACCGAGTAACGCTCCGGAAGCGCTTGCCCCCGGGCTGATCGCGGTTCAGCGTCCTGCCACGCCGCGCACCGCCAGGGCGGTGATGTCGTCCGATTGCGGGGCACCTTGGGCAAAATGGCGGACGCTGTCGACGATACCGCGCACCAGCCCGGACAGCGGCGCCGCGGACAGTTCCTGCAGCGCGGCCGCTAGCCGATCCTTGCCGAAGAGCTGGTCTGCCGGATCGGATGCCTCGGTGATGCCGTCCGTATAGAGATAGAGCGTCTCGCCGGGTGCGAGGCGAACCGAACCGGTCTGGTAGCGCCCACCCTGTGCAATGCCGAGCGCCATGCCCTGCGCGCCGCCGGCGAGCGTGACGCCCTTGCCGTCGAGCCGGCACGGCGGATCGTGCCCCGCGTTGGAAAAAAGCACTTCGCCGCTCTTCGGGTCGAACACGCCGAAGAACAGCGTCACGAACATCATCGTCGGGTTGCCCTCGCACAGCTCCTGATTGACGCGCGTCAGCACGTCGCCGGGCGACAGCGTGCCGCCGACCTCCATGAAGCTGCTGACGAGGCGCAGCAGGTTCTTGGTGCGCGCCATGAACATTGCCGCCGGCACGCCCTTGCCCGAAGCGTCGCCGATGGCGAAGGCGAGCCGGCCGTCGGCGGTGAAGAAGAAATCGTACAGATCGCCGCCGACTTCGCGCGCCGGCTCCATGAAGGCGAAAACCTCGACCGGCCGTTCGGCGCTGGGGACCGGGAAATCGACCGGGACCATGCTCATCTGCAGCGTACGGGCGGCGTTCAACTCCTCCTCGAGCCGCGTCAGATGCGCGCGCACTTCGTCGCGCAGCCGCTTCTGGTCGAGGCTGGCGCTGACGCGCGCGCGTAGCAGCGTTGGATTGAACGGCTTGGGCAGGTAATCGACCGCGCCGAGTTGGATGCAGCGCACGACGCTGTCGATCTCGTTGAGGGCGGAGATCACGATGACCGGCAATTCGTGCAGCCGGCCCAGTTCCTTGAGCCGCTCCAGGACCTGATAGCCGTCGCATCTGGGCATCATCACGTCGAGCAGGACGAGATCGAAGGGTGCTCCGGCAATGCGCGCCAGCGCCTCTTCGCCGTCGCCGGCCTGCACAATGTCGCGAAAGCCCTCGCGCTCGAGCCGCCGGATCAGCAGGTTGCGGTTGTCCTCGACATCGTCAACGACCAGGATGCGCTCGTGGCGGGCAGCCTTCGCGCGGCGCGGCGCGGCCTCGGCTGTCTCGGTGGCTGTCAAAATTCATCCTCCCGGACGCAACCTAATGCCAAGCTTCGTCGCGCGGCAAGCGGCGTCAGGGCTGCGGATTATGACTCAGAGCGGCGCAAGCGCGCCATTGGTCCGTTGCGCCGCATTGCTTTCCGTCACGATGAAATCCATCGGCAAATCGTGCGGCTGCGGCCGGATGGTCTCCAGCCGGCCCAGCTCGAAGCCGACGCCGACAATGCGCGGCCGGCGCGCCATGGCGGCGATGGTGCGATCATAATAGCCCGCGCCATAGCCCAGCCGATAGGCCGCGCGATCGAAGCCGAGCAGGGCGACGAGCAGGGCTGTCGGCTGAACCGCCTTGCCCTCGGCGGGATAGGGAATGTCATAGGCGCCGACATCCATTTTCGTACCGGGCTGCCAGCGCCGGAATTCGAGCGGCTGGCCTTTGCCGCGCACCACGGGAAGGGCGACGGTGCCGCCGCCGGCGATCAAGCGGCGCGCGAAAGGCAGCGGATCGAATTCACGCCGGAACGGCCAATAGAGGCCGGTGAGCCCGCTCGTCAAGTCGCTGAAATGTGCCGTCAGCCGCTCGTCGATGCCGCGGCTCAAGGCGCGGTGCGCTTCGACCGACAGCGCCAGCCGCGCGGCGATCAGCTTTTCACGCGTGGTGCGGCGCCAGGCGGCAATGCCAAGCGGATCGGTGGGCGGCTCGTCCATTGGCCCAGGATAGACCGGAAATGCGCTTATTCCGCGAGGCGAAATCCGTCGTCGGGGGGCGACAGATCGAAGCGGCCGGCGGCGACGGCGCGCAGCCATTTGCCGGTCCGCACGATGCCGCCGAAGGTGAAAAAATGGAAACCGGCCAACCCGCAAGCCTCGGCATTGGCCGTGGACAAGTCGTAGATAATCCGCTCGGGGCCGGTTTCGGTCAGCAGCTTTGCCATCGAGCCCTGCCGCGCCAGCGCACGCAACGAATTGCCGATGCCGCAACGAAGCGCGAATTTGGTCAAGCCGGCGACGGTCGCCGGCCCCGCGAGACCAACATGCACGGGCACCTCGATCCCGGCGGCGCGCAATTTGCGAGTCCAGTCCAGGATGGGGGAGGCCTCGAAGCAGAACTGGGTGACGATGAGCGGTGCCAGGTCCTGGCTGCGCAGCGCCGCGAGCTTGTCGCGCAGCGCCGCTTCGAGCGTCGCCGTGGCGATCCTGGGGTGGCCTTCGGGATAGCCCGAGATGCCGACGCGACGGACGCCGTGCTTGGCGAAGAGGCCGGCCTCGATGAGTTGCAACGCCGAATCGAAGGCGCCCACCGGCCGGCCCCGATCGCCGGCGATGACCAGCACCTGCTCGACGCCCGCCTCGCCCCGGGCGCGCGCCAGGATCTCGCCCAGCGCCGGCGCATCCGGGATATAGCGCGCCACGATATGCGGCACCGGCGCGAAGCCGTCGCGCCGCAGCCGTGCCGCCAGGGCGAGCGTGTCCGGGTAGCGGTCGTTGGGTGCGAAGTTGATGAAAATCCGCGTGCCGGGTGCCAGCAAATCGCGGCAGGCCGCCTCCGCTGCCCGATCGCGCGCCGACAGCTCGACCGAGGCGCCGGCCAGGAGTTCCTGGATTCGGCGCTTGGCCGGCGGCTCCGCGATCGCGCCCGCCGCCGGCGCGCCGCTCACGCCGAATCCCGCTTGCGCGAGATGACGTAGGATTCATCCCAGAACCACAGCCCGCCATGCTTCTGCAGCACTTCCTTCGTCGCGTCGAGATAGGCGCTGTTGCGGATCACCTCGCCGAGCCGCTGATCTTCGATCTGCGCGACATAGATCGCGGCGTTCCAGGCGGCAAACAGCGTCGACGTGCCGATCGATTCGCTGATCTCGTTCGGCAAGGTGTGCATGTTGTAGCGAAAGATCGACCGCGTATCGGCGTAGGCATTGAAGTTCAGGTCGCGCCCGATGCTGCCGAGCTCGGCCTTGACCGCACGCAGCAATTGATGCCGGTCGTGCATGAAGGGGTTTTCGCCCGGCCAGATCTTCTGGATGATCTCGAGGCCCGGATCGTCGCCGTGCGAATGGATGCCGATCAGCCTGCCGCCCGGCGCCAGGGCGCGGGCCAGCGGCGCCATTACCTTCTGCGCCTTGAATTCGAGCGAAGCGCGGGCGCGGTAAGGCTGCGAGGCGATGACCAGATCGTAATCGGCGCGCGTCGCGCCCCGGCGCGGCCGCAGCGGATCGAGCAGGAATTTGTAGTCATCGCGATAGAGGACCAGCACGACGGGCTTTTCGTAGATCGGATTGCCGCTCTTCTTGCTGGCCTTGGCGCGCCAATTCTGATTGAGGAAGGGCTGGAGCTGCGTGATCTGCTGCTCGAAATCATGCGCCGTGTTGCCCAGCAGCCCGACCTCGTGCCAGACCAGGCTGGTCGCGGCGGTCACCGAATTCGGCGTCAGCCATGGCGCCTCGGCGTAGTACATGTTGGTCAGTACCATGACCGTCGACGGATGCTCGAAGAAGCGGTCGGGCATCTTCTCGAGCGTCAACCGCACGTCCTCGAGGCTGATCTCCTTGCCGACGATGTAGAGCGGCGTCGTCGGGAAGCGGTGATGCAGCGAGCGCATGGCCCGCGCTAGCACCGTGCCGTCGCCCATGCCCGCGTCGAAGACCCGGATGCCGGGCGGTCGCGGATGGATATTGGCGAGCTCGAGCCCGACGCGCTCCGCCACGGCCCATTTCTCGCTGCAGGTGTTGACGAACAGCAGATATTTCTGCCGGTTGTCGTAGAAGCGGAAGTTCTTATCGGATTCGCCCTCGGCCGAGGCCGGTTTCGCGCCGCCGGACGAGCCATTGGCTGCGGCGCCAGGTGACGCGGCCGGGGCTGGCGCCGCGGTCGTGGTCAAGGTCGGGATGCCGCGCATCGCGGGGGCCGGCGTCGGCATGCGCGGCTGGCGTGATGCCGGGGCCTGGCGCCCTCGGTCGATGAAGTCGCGCACCCGCTCGACGGTCTCGACGGTTACGCGGCCGCCGAAGCGCAGCCGGCTCACCAACTTGCCGTCATTCACGGCAAGACGGCCGAAGGTCGATTCCGCCATGCCGACGCGCCGGCAATATCCGGAGATCTCGTGGAGAAGCGATTGGCTGTCCATGCGTCTTCCCTTTTTCTTTCTGCGTTTCCGTCCCGTCGCGATCTTCCGCTTTGGTGGGCACGAATCAACCACAATCGCGCCCACGCCTAAAGATGGGCATTGATATGGGCTAAATCCCATCAAAATGGGCAAATAATACTGCTGGGTTGAGCAAAGTTGGCGGCGGGGAAAAGTGGGCTAGATACCCCAGATCTCGGCGGCAACCTCGACGACCAAAGCGAGCTTGCGGCGCTCCAGCTCGACCGAAATGGCGTTGCCATGATGCGAGCTGGCGAAGCCGCATTGCGGACTGAGGCAGAGATTCTCAAGCGGCACATACTTCGTAGCCGCCTCGACCCGGCGCTTCAACGCATCCTTCGATTCAAGCTCGGGCGATTTGGTGCTGACCAGTCCCAGCACGATTCGCTTGCCCTTCGGCACGAAACGCAACGGCGCGAAGCCGCCCGAACGATCGTCGTCGTATTCGAGAAAGAATCCATCGACATCGGCGCTGAACAGCCCTTCGGCGACCGCGTCATAGCTGCCGGTGGCCATCCACATGCTGCGGAAGTTCCCGCGGCAGGTGTGCATCGTGACACTCAGGCCCGGTGGGCGCTCCGCGATCAGCGCACTGATGATCGCGGCATAGCGTGCAGGCAGCTTGTCGGGATCCTCGCCATCCCGCCTCACCTGGGCGCGGATGCCCTCGTCGCACAACGTGGCGAAAGAAACGTCGTCGATCTGCAGATAGGTGAGACCGGCCTCGGCGAGACCCTTGATCTCGGCGCGATAGGCCCGGACGATATCGGACCAGAATTGCTCGATATCGGGATAGGCCTGGGCGTCGACGACATGGCGACCGCCGCGCATATGCAGGTAGGTCGGCGCAGGGATGCAGATTTTCGGCGTGCGTTGCGTAGCGCCGCGCAGGAAGTTGAAATCATCCAGCATCACCGGCTTGTCGCGCCGCACCTTGCCGGTGACCGCGAGCATGGAATGGGTCTCGGCGGTGGCGCCCCCTTCGCCCTTGAAGCTCAGCGCGTAGTTCGATTGCGTCGCCGCGATGCCGGTGAAGCCGGTGAGGAAATCGACATGCCAGAAGGCGCGGCGGAATTCTCCGTCGGTGATCGCCTGGAGGCCGGCGGATTCCTGAAGGGCGACGGCGTCGCGGATGGCGCGGTTTTCGACGTCGCGCAGCTGCGACTTGGTGATCTTTCCTTGGGCGGCCTGTTCGCGCGCCTCGTGTACTGCGCGCGGCCGCAGCAGTGAGCCGACATGGTCGGCGCGGAAAGGCGGTCGGGCGACGGCTGATGACGGCATTTTTCCTCCCACCATCGGCCGCGCGCCAGGCGCGCGCGGTGCCGTAAAATTTCTATCATCTGATAGAAAGGCCGTCTATCGTCGACCGATGCCGCCAGCCGCTGCGCTTCGCCTTGCCGGATTGCCTGCGTCCTCGACGCGCCGGCGCCGCTCCGACGAAATCATACTGGCGGCGGCCGAGGTGTTCGCCGCCAAGGGCTTTCACGGCGCGTCGACGCAGGACGTCGCCGACCGGCTGGGTATGCGGCAGGCGAGTCTCTACTATTATTTCTCCTCGAAGGAAGCGGCGCTGGAACAGGTTTGCCTGCGCAGCGTCGGCGATTTCGTCGAGCGCGCGCTCGAGATCGCCAACGGCCCGGGCACCGCTGCGGCGAAACTGACGGCGTTGGTCCGCCGCCATCTCGAGCCGACCGAACAACGCCCGGCCTTCGTTCGCTGTTTCATTCGCGAGCGCCGGTTCCTGCCGAAGGAGAGCCGCCGCCGGGTCGGTCGCGTCGCGCGCCGCTACGAGCGCATCGTGCAAGGCATGATCGAGGCAGGGATCGCCGCCGGCGAGCTGCGCGGCGATCTCGATCCGCGTCTCGCCGTGCTGGCGCTGCTTGGCATGTGCAACGCCTCGGTCGATTGGTACGGCAAGGAGCCTGGCATCCCGATCGACCGCATCGCCGAGAACTTCGCGCGCGTGGCACTCGATGGCATGGCGGCGCAGCAAGCCGCGGAAATTCAGCGCCAATCGTCGATCACGAAAACGTCGTCGCGGTCGTAGGCCGGTTCCCAGGGCCGGTGCAGCGCCACGCCCTGCAACGTCGCGCGGAAGCCGCGCGCCAGCATCGCGCGATAGGCCGCGTGCCGGCCCATGTTGATACCCGCCGCGACCTGGCCGATGCCGCGCGAAGCGGCGAAATTTTCACACGCATCGAGCAGGCGGCCGAAATGCCGCGCCGCCTCGATGCCCCGCGGCACGGCGGCGAATTT
>DASRKX010000029.1:0-17744 GCA_035648735.1 Allostellaceae bacterium | reverse complement strand
CCACCGTCTTGGTCGTCGGCTTCAAGCCCACGATCTCGACTTCCTCGCCCACCTTGACCACGCCGCGCTCGACCCGCCCCGTCACCACCGTGCCGCGGCCCGAGATCGAGAAGACGTCCTCAATCGGCATCAGGAAGGGCTTGTCGCGGTCGCGCTTGGGCTGCGGGATATAGGCGTCGACCGCCTCCATCAGCTTCAGGATGGCGTCGTGGCCGAGCTCCTTGTTCTTGTCCTCGAGCGCGCACAAGGCCGAGCCCCGCACGATCGGAATCTTGTCGCCGGGGAATTTGTAGGAGCTCAGCAGCTCGCGCACCTCCAGCTCGACCAGGTCCAGAAGCTCCGGATCGTCCACCATGTCCACCTTGTTCAGGAACACCACGATCGCCGGCACCCCCACCTGGCGCGCCAGGAGAATGTGCTCCCGCGTCTGCGGCATCGGGCCGTCCGCCGCCGACACAACCAGGATCGCGCCGTCCATCTGCGCCGCGCCCGTGATCATGTTCTTCACGTAATCCGCGTGCCCCGGGCAGTCGACATGCGCGTAATGCCGGTTCTTCGTCTCGTACTCGACATGCGCTGTCGAGATGGTAATGCCGCGCGCCCGCTCCTCAGGCGCCTTGTCGATCTGGTCATACGCCGTGTAAACGGCGCCCCCCGTCTCCGCCAAGACCTTCGTGATCGCCGCCGTCAGTGACGTCTTCCCATGATCGACATGGCCGATCGTCCCGACGTTGCAATGCGGCTTGGTGCGCTCGAATTTCGCTTTCGACATTTTCAGTTTCCTGTCGCTTGAATTCGTTGCTCGCTTACAGCGGCGCTGGAGCGGGTGATGGGAATCGAACCCACGTAGCCAGCTTGGAAGGCTGGAGCTCTACCATTGAGCTACACCCGCCCATAACGCCGCACGCGCTGTCCATCCATCTGCCGACCTTCGATCCCGCCGATCCAGAGTCATGGTGGAGGGGGGTGGATTCGAACCACCGAACTCCGAAGAGGGCAGATTTACAGTCTGCTGCCTTTGACCGCTCGGCAACCCCTCCAACGACCCGCGGCGAAGGCGGCAAGTGCTTGGGCGTCTTAAAGATTTGGCTCGCGGCTGTCAACCGGCTGAGGGTCGACAGGCCCTTCTGGCCGCTTGCCCGAGTCCCGCCGCACGCTATGCTGCCGCCATGGCAAATCGAGCAAAGACGCAGCGCGGGACCACACGGCGCGGAACGACGCCGCGAGATCAAACGCAACGCGGCCCCAGCCAGCGCGGCCCGGCGCCGCGAGGGCCGCTGCCGCCCCGGGGACCGATATCACCGCGAGGGCCGCTGCAACGCGGGCCCATGCAACGAGGGCCCATGCAACGAGGATTGGCGCCGCCGGGCGGCCCCAAGCCCGCACAATGGCTCTATGGCCGTCACGCGGTCGAGGCGGTGCTGGGCAATCCGGCGCGCCGTTGCCGGCGCTTCGTCGCCCTGGCCGAGACCGCGACCGAGGCCGAGGCGTTGCTGAGTCACGCGCGCGCGGCAATCGTGCCGGTCGAGGTGATGGACCGGCGCATGCTCGAAAAGCTGCTGCCGCCCGGCGCGGTCCATCAAGGGCTCGCCCTGGTCGCCGATCCCCTGCCCGCGCGCGATCTGGATTCGATCATCGCGCAGGCGAAGGAAACGCCTGCGCCGCAGGTCGTCGTGCTGCTCGACCAGGTGACCGACCCGCACAATGTCGGCGCCATCCTGCGTTCGGCCGCCGCCTTCGGCGTGCTCGCGATCATCGTGCCGGAGCACGGCGCGCCGGCGGTGACCGGCGCCCTCGCCAAGGCGGCATCCGGCGCGCTCGAGGAGGTGCCGCTGCTGCGCGTGGGGAATTTGGCGCGCGCGATGGAAAAGCTGAAGGACGGCGGATTCTGGTCCGTGGGATTGGACGAGAACGCCAAGGAGGCGCTGTCGGCGCTCGACCTGCCGGCGAAGATCGCGCTGGTGCTCGGCGCCGAAGGCAGCGGCCTGCGCCGGCTGACGCGTGAGAACTGCGATTACCTGGCGCGGCTCGCGACCAGCTCCGCCATGGCCTCGCTCAATGTTTCGAACGCCGCCGCCGTCGCCCTCTATGTTCTGGCGCAGCGCCCCGACTCGGCGTGAGCGGCTTTTTGGTTGCCGTTATCGGCGGCGCGGCGGTATTGAGGGACGTTCTCCATCCCACGGCCCTTGCCGGGTTAGCTCAGCGGTAGAGCAGCGGTTTTGTAAACCGAAGGTCGGGAGTTCAATCCTCTCACCCGGCACCACCTCATCCCCGTCCGTTTTCAATTGCGGCAAACCCGCGGCACCTGCGCTGCGGCAAATTCGTGTCTTCGGGGATGCGGCAGCTCCCAGCCCCATATCATGTTGAGGAGTTATGCGTTTGGGATGGAGGACAACATGAATAAGAAGAATTGGCTGCCGCGCGTTGCTGCTTGGGGCGCCCTGAACGCCAACCCCAAAACGTCGCGCCGCAAGAACCTTCTCCGGGCCGCCTTGCTCGGAGCGGTGGCGATCGCCATCAGCGGCTGCTACTACGCGCCGCCGCCCTATTACGGCGGCGGCTATGGCGGGGGTTATTACGGTGCTCCTGCCTATTACAGCGCGCCGGCCTATTACGGACCGCCCATCGGCGTGGGCATCGGCTTCGGTTGCTGCGGCGGCGAACACCACCACTGGCACTAAGAACCTCGTCTCGCTTCGACGCGGGTTCCCGTTACGAGGGCCCGGACTAGGGTATAAAAAGATCGATTGGCCACTCATTCGCCGCGGCGTTAGCGCCGCGGTTTTTTTATTTTTGATTCGCCGTCGTTAACGAATCGCCGTCGCCCGATTTTACAAAGGCGCGACGCGCAGCGCCGAAATTCCATGAAACCCCCCGGTTCGCCGCGCTTGGCACGGTGCTTGCGGTAGATGGGCCTGGACGCGTGGTGCGTCTCAAATGGCATCAAGCCATGAACCCAAGGCCCTGCTCGACTGGGTCTTGCGCCGGCGCCGGTTTGTTTCCGCCCAACCCGGCTTTCATGCGCAATCCGCGCATGGCGACGCGAGAGACAGCGATCGGGCCCGGCACCGATGCACGCATCGGCCGCCGAACGCGAGAGGAAGAAGCCATGAAGCGAATCCCCATGCTGGGACTCGTGCTGGCGGCGGTGCCCATCCTGATCAGCCACGGCATTTCGCATGCCGCGAGCGAACAGGCGATTCCGGCGCCGGGGCTGTCGCCGCAAGCGCTCTCCCATTACCAGGAAATGCTTAAGGGCCTGTCGCCGGAGACGGTCAATTCGCTCATCACCGAGGCGCTGATGCTCGTCCACACCTATGCGGGTGCGGCCCCTGGTTCGACCGAGTTGCAGGAGCTCAAGCAGCACAAGGGCGAGCTGCAGGATCTCAAGACGCGGCTCTGCGCCACCGTCCTGCACTGCTAGGCGTCGCCGCCCCGATCATCGCGGCGTGCGAATCCGTTGCGCCCCGGCTTGCGGCGGCCTATCACACGGCCGCAGCGGACGGAGCGCAGCGAACGCCATGGCGACGGACTGGACCGCGACGGTCATCATCGCGCTCGTAGCGCTCGGCGGCAGCCTTTACCTGACGGCGGCCGCGATGCGCTGGCTCAAGCGCCGCGCCATCCTCGACCGGCCCGGCGCGCGCTCCTTGCATAGCGCGCCGATCCCGCGCGGCGGCGGGCTTGCGCTTGTCCCGACCGTCGGCCTGTGCTGGATCGTGCTCGCCGCGCTCGGCGTCGCACCGCCGCAATCCGCCGCGATCGCCGTCGTGGCGCTGGCGCTGGCGCTGCTTTCCTTCATCGATGATCTGCGCAGCCTGCCGGTAATTTTGCGGCTGCTCGGCCATGTCGCGGCCGTGATCCTGGGGATCAGCTTGCTGCCCGCCGACGCCCCGATCTTTCAGGGCTGGCTGCCGCCGCTGCTGGACCGCGTCGCCACGGCGGCGATCTGGGTATGGTTCGTGAACCTCTATAATTTCATGGACGGCATCGACGGCATTGCCGGCGTCGAGACGGCCAGCCTCGGCATCGGCGCCGCCCTGGTCGCGACGCTGGCCGGCGCGGCCGGCGCGCCGCCCGCCCTTGCCGCCGCCGCCGCCGCGCTCGGCTTCCTGCGCTGGAACTGGCAGCCGGCGAAGGTGTTCCTCGGCGACAGCGGCAGCGTACCGCTGGGCTATCTCCTGGGCTGGCTGTTGCTCCTGCTGGCCGGCCAGGGCCTGTGGGCGGCGGCCCTGATCCTGCCGCTCTACTACCTGGCCGACGCCACCATCACCCTGGTGCATCGCGCGCTGCGCGGCGAGCGGGTCTGGCAGGCGCATCGCTCTCACTTTTACCAGCGGGCGGCGCAATCCGACGGCGATCACGGCGCGGTGTCGCTCATTGTCCTCGGCGGGAATATCGCGCTGATCGGCTTGGCCGTGGCCTCGGTCTACGCGCCGCTGGCGGCGCTCGCCGGCGGCGCGATCGTCGCCGCGGCGACATTGATGGCGCTGCAGCGCCGCAGCCGACGCGCGCCGGCCCCGTAACTCGCGACACTAATCCGTCGCGCCTTGGCGGAAATATTGCGGCCGCACGAAGCGACCGGCCCAGGCGCCCCGCTTTTCCGCCTTCGCCTTCGCCTCGATCGGCAGGTACTGCGCGCCGCGGCCATAGGCGAAGGCGAGCCCTTCGCTGACCAGCACGGCCCCGACGTCACGATCGCCCGCGACACAGATCGAAAATTCGTGCGCGTGGCGATCGACGAATTCCGGATCGACGTGGCAACCGAAATCCGACTGGGCGATGAGCTGTTTCAACCGCTCGGTCGCGACGGCGCCGCAAGGCCAGGGATGGTCGCTCGCGTCGCGGCAGGTCTGGCCGCTTTCGAACGCGTCGACGCCATAAAGCCGCAAGGACTGCGCACGACAACCGAGTCCGAGCGCGTTGAAGCCGCAATGGGCGGGTATCAATTCGAGCGTATCGCCGTCGATCACGACATAGCGTTCGGTCCCGGCGGCGCGACCGAGTATCGCAAGGGCGAGCCCATAAGTCGCCGCGAGGCCGATGGCGGCGAGCAACGCAAGGCGCAGAGTGCGGGTCATGCGGGTTCCTCGGCCCGTCATCATAGCAAGCTTCCGGCGGCACGCGTATGTTTCGCCGTCAAGAGGAACCCATGTCGGATCGAAGGCCCATCGTCGTTTTGGGGGCCGGCGGCTTTATCGGCCGGCCGCTGGCGCGACGCCTCGCGCGCGCCGGCGTCGCGGTGCGCGCGGTCACGCGGCAGCCGATGATTTTCGAGTCCGGCATCGAAGCAAGGACGGGCGGCGGGCTCAACGCGTCAACCGACTGGCCGCCGCTGTTGGCCGGCGCACGGGCTGTCATCCACCTCGCCAGCCGCGCCCACGCGCCATCGAGGGGCGATTCCTGGATCGCGCAGGACGCCACGACGGCGGCCGCCATCGGCGCCGCGGCGACACGCGAGGGCGTCGAGCGCACGATTCTGCTCAGCTCGATCAAGGTGCTCGGCGAGCGAACCGCGGCACGGCCCTTCTCCGATTTGAGCCGGCCGGCACCGGTCGAATCCTATGGCTGGGCGAAGCTGGCGATCGAAGACGCGATGCGCAGCACAGCGCCGGAGTTGGTCATCCTGCGGCCGCCCCTGGTCTACGGCCCGGACATGAAAGGTAACCTCCGCACCTTGCTGCGGCTGATCGACCGCGGCGTGCCGCTGCCTTTTGCGGCGATTCGGAACCGCCGCAGCCTGATCGCGCTCGAGAATCTGCTCGATCTCATCGAACGAGCGATCGAGCACCCGGCCGCACCCGGCCGTGTGCTGCTGATGCGTGATGTGGAATTGTCGATGCCGGAACTGGTTCGCGCGATTGCCGGGCATCTCGGCCGCCGCCCGCGCTTGTTTCCGATGCCACCGGCGCTGCTTCGCCTTGGTGCCGCCATGCTCGGACAACGCGAAGCGGCCGGCCGGCTGTTGGATTCACTGGTCGTGGACGACGGCACGACGCGTCGGACGCTCGGCTGGCAGCCGCGGATCGGCTTTGACGCGGCGATGGCCGCCGCCTGCGCCGGGTTTCGCGGCGGTTAAGGAAAAATACGATCATGCGGCTATCGCGGCTGCCCTTCCTGAGACGGCTGATCCCGAGTTGGCGCAAGCGCGTTGCGCTATTGCAACCGCGCCACCGATATAGAATCGTCAAGCGGAACGGCGCGCATTTTGTCGTCAATTTTGCCAACTGGGCCGATCGTATGGTGGTCGCCCACGGTTTGGTTGAACGCGACCAGATTGATTTTTTCCTCGATGAAATCAGACGGCGGCATTGCAGCGTCTTCCTCGATGTCGGCGCCAATATGGGCCTCTACTCGATCTTCGTCGCCCAGCAGACGGAATGCTCCAAGATCATCGCCTTCGAGCCGGACCAGCGAAGCTACGCCCAACTTCAGGCGAACCTGCTGCTCAACGACCTTCTGGAAATTGTCGAGAGCCGAGCGGTGGCCGTGAGCGACCGTGATGGCCGGGTCCCATTCGAATGGGGGCCGGCGACGCATAACGTGTGGTCGAAGATCAGTCAGGACGCCACGGCGGCCACTCGTTTTGTTGCCGCTGTCCGACTTGACGATGCGATTCCTCTGTCAGGACAAAAAATCGCAATCAAAATCGACATCGAAGGACATGAATTAAAGGCACTTCAGGGAATGGAAAATCTGCTGCGCAACAATCAATGTCTTATGCAAGTCGAATGCTTCGATAACAATTTGGCGCCGGTTCGAGGGGCGATGGAGCTTGTCGGCTATAAGCTTGTGCATCAGATCGGCGTCGATCGGTATTTCGCAAATTAGCGCTGCCATACGGGGCCAGAAGCGAGACATTACCGCGTGCGGATCGGCCGGTTCTCGCCTATAAAGCGCGGCGATGACCGCGCCCAGCACACCCCGCGGCATATTCACCGCCGGCAACCTTCTCGCGGCGTTCGCGGTCGCGTTGCCGCCGCTCGCTGTCATGGTGGCGCTCGGCCTGGCACCGTTGCTTGCCGTCGTGGCGCTCACCTTGCTGATCGTCGACGGTCGTCGGCTTGGAGCGGGATTGCGCGCGTTACATCCGTTGCCGATGCTGCTTGGCGCCCTGGCGCTTTGGGCGGCGGCGAGTTCCTTGTGGTCGATCCTGCCGGGCCACAGCCTGTTCGAGGGATTGCGGCTGCTGGTCATTTCTGCCGAAGGGCTGATCGTCCTTGCTGCCGCGCGGGCTCTGACGGCGCGCGAACGGCGCGACGTCGGCATCGGCGCCGCAATCGGCGTCGCCCTGGCAGCGGCGCTGCTCCTCATCGAATGGTCGAGTGGCGCCGCCTTGACACGGCTGATCCATCCGGCGGGTTACGGAATCACCTTCTCGCGCTTCGACCGCGGCGCGACGACCCTCGTGCTCCTGTTGGGACCGGCGCTGCTCGGCCTGCGCCGCGTGCCGCTGCTCGGCGCCGCGCTCGCCCTCGCCGTGATCGTCGCTATCGGGCTCATGTCGAGCTTCGCGGCGATGGTGGCGCTCGGCTTCGGCATTGTCGTCTTCATCGTCGCGCGATGGCTGCCGCGCGCCACTGCCGGTGCGTTGGCCATCGGATTGATCGGCGTCGCCGCGATCATGCCGATTGCCACCCCGAGCTATGAATCGACGGTCTCGATTCAGCAGCGATCGCCGGACATTAGAATTTCGGCCCTCCATCGATTGCTGATCTGGCGCTTCGCCGCCGACAAGATCGGCGAGCGGCCGCTGCTCGGCTGGGGCATGGATGCATCGCGCGAGATTCCCGGCGGTCACCGCGATTTCGCGACCTTGCCCGGCATCCATATGGGCCCCGGGCACGAGGCGTTGCCCCTGCATCCCCATAACGCCGTGCTGCAATGGGAACTTGAACTCGGTGTTCCGGGCACGCTGCTCTGCTTGGCCATCGTTTGCTGGGGCTTGTGGCGGATCGGCTTCGCCGCGGCCATGCCGCCGACCGAGCGCGGCATGGCGCTCGCCTATGCCGGCGCGGCACTGGTCATCGCGCTGGTAAGTTACGGCATCTGGCAGGCGTGGTGGCTTTCCTGCCTATGGCTGACCGGGGCGCTGCTCGCCGGGAGCATGCCGGATGAATGTTGAAGCGCGGCGCAAGCTTATCTTTCTGGTCACCGAAGATTGGTATTTCTGGTCGCACCGCCTGCCGATGGCGCGGGCCGCGCGCGATCTCGGCTTCGAGGTCGCGGTGGCAACGCGCGTCACCGCCCACGGCGAACGGATACGCGCGCAGGGCTTCACGCTTCATCCGTTGCGCTGGCGTCGCGGTCGCATCGACCCGCTCGCCGGCATCGCCGCCATTTGGGAAATCCGCCGCCTCTATCGCCGCGAACGGCCGTTCATCGTGCATCATGTGTCGCTGAAGCCGTCGCTCCTCGGCGGCATCGCCGCGCGCCTGGCCGGCGTGACGCGGGTAATCAGCATGGTCACCGGCACGGGCTATATGGGAAGTTCGGCGCGTTGGTCGGCGCGGCTTATGGCCGCAACGGCACGTCGAGTCTGGCCCCTGATCCTGCTACGCGCCGGGAGCCGCGTCATCGTGCAGAACAATGAGGATCGCGACGCGCTGGTCGCAATCGCCCCGGCTGCGGCGTCCCGCATCGTGGTCATTCCGGGTTCGGGCGTCGATCTCGCGCGCTTTCGGCCTGTACTCGAGCCGCCGGCACCCCCCGTGACCATCGCCTATGCCGGGCGCATGATCGCCATCAAAGGCATCGCCACCCTCGTCGAGGCGCAGCAACGGGTTCGCGCGCGCGGCATCGACCTCCGTTTCGTGCTCGCCGGCGACATCGATGTGGAAAATCCGATCGCCCTGCCGCGCGCGACGCTCGAAGCCTGGGCGAAACTCCCCGGTGTGCGTTGGCTCGGCCGCGTCGAGGACGTCGCCGCCGTCTGGGCGCAGTCGCATATCGCCGTGCTCGGATCGCTTGGCGGCGAGGGCGTCCCGAAGAGCCTGATCGAGGCCGCCGCCATGGCGCGGCCGATCGTGGCGAGCGACGTGCCCGGTATCCGTATCATCGCGCGCGACGGCATCAACGCCGTCCTGGCGCCGTCGGGCGATGTGGCGGCCTTCGCCGAGGCCCTGGCGACGCTCGCGGCCGACCCGGCGCGCCGGGCACGCTTGGGCGCAGCCGGCCGGCGGCTCGTCGAGGAAGGATTTTCGGATCGGTCGGTGGAAGAAGCGACCGCTTCGGTCTATCGCGAGCTACTGGCCGAGAGCGGCCCGGGGAACAGCGTATCGATCCGGCCGGTGGCATAATAGACCGCCAACCCGAGCCATTCGTGCAGCGCCTTGTTCAAGAGCGCAAGATTGCCGTCGAGCTGAATGCGTTCCGGTCTGTATTCGTTGTCGTCCTGGAAATCGACCGGATCGGGTAGGACGTCCCAGCCGATTTTTCGAAAACAGCCGACCGCGCGCGGCATGTGATAGCCCGAGGTCAACAGGATCCAGATCTCGCCCGGCCGCGGCGCCGCCAGGGCCTTGCTCTCGACCGCGTTCTCATAGGTGGTGCGCGACCCGGTTTCGAGCACCAGACGGCCTGGATCGACGCCCATGGCCACGAGCAAATCGCGCGTCGCCGCGGCCTCGCTCGGGCCGCTCGGCAAAAGCGAGCCGTTGCCGCCGGACAAGACGATGCGCGCCAACGGGAAGCGCCGCGCCAGAATCACCGCCTCGGTAATGCGCTCGGCGGAATCATTGAGTGCCACCTGCCCATGCGCCGCGGTGACGGATGTATTGGTGGCGCCGCCGAGCACGACGATTCCGGCAATATCGCTCGGCAAATGCGGCGATGCCGGAAAGCGGTTTTCAAGCGGCGCGACGAGCCATTGCGCCACCGGAGTGACGGCGATAACCAAAAAACAGAGCGCGGCGAAGACCGCGAGCCCCATGCCGGAACGGCGCCGCGTGCGGGAGAGACGCCAAAGTCCGCCCATAAGCAACAAGAGCAGGAGATTGCCCGGCGCGAAGGCGATCTCGAGAATTTTGCTGAGATAGAAGAACATGGGCGGGGCCCGGCTTTTGTCGGCCGCCATGATTAACACATCCGCCGCGACCGCCCCAGCGCTGCGAAGCCGCATTTCACTTGCTGGGCGCGCTTCCCATCACGTAACGTCCGAACGCACCGGGAACGCATTGCATGAAAATTGTCAGCCGCCGCGCCGCAGCCGCTTTTAGTCACGACATTGTCATGGCGGCGGTCTCGTTTTGGCTGTCGTTCTATCTGCGCGTCGGCGACGACATCGCGCATTACTCGCACAGCCTGCTCTGGACCTATGACGGCGCGTTCACCCTGGTCGCTGCCGGCGTGTTCTTCTGGGCGGGGCTTTATCGCGGTATCTGGCGCTACGCCTCGCTGCCCGATCTCCTCGGATTGGCGCGCGCCGCCAGCCTCGTCATCCTGATCTTCTTCTCCGCCGCCTTCATCGTCACGCGGCTCGAAGGCCTGCCGCGCTCACTGGTAAGCATCAATTGGCTGGTGCTGATGGCGCTGCTGGGCGGGCCGCGCTTCGCCTACCGCCTGTTCAAAGACGGCAGCCTGCGCCAGATCCTCGACACCGCCGGCAGCAAGGCGATACCGATCCTGCTGATCGGCGTCGGCGACGAAGCCGATCTTTTCATCCGCGCCAATTATCGCGATGCCGACCGCCTCTATCGCGTCGTCGGCATCGTGACGCGCGACGAGCGGCGTGTCGGCCGCGATATCGGCGGCGTCCCAGTGCTGGGAACGCTGAACGACATCAAGGAAATCGTCAAACGGCTGGAGCGGCGCGGCGACAAGCCGCAGCGCTTCATCCTGAGCGGTCGTGGCGTCGATGGCCCGACGGTCGCTCTTCTGCTCGACATCGCCGACGGCCTCGGCATCTCGCTAGCGCGGCTGCCGCGCTTCACCGAATTCCGGGAGACCCGGACGGATGCGCCGCGACCGATCGAGCCGGTCGCGATCGAGGATCTGCTCGGCCGCCCGCAAACCGTGCTTGATCGCGCCGGCATGCATGGCCTCGTCCATGGCAAACATGTCCTGGTGACCGGCGCCGGGGGGACGATCGGCTCCGAATTGGTGCGCCAACTCGCCGCCTTCGAGCCGGCTTGCCTGACGCTGCTCGACAACAACGAATATGCGCTCTACAGCATCGATCGCGAGATCATGGAGCGATTTCCCGCTCTGCCGCGCCGCGCGCTGATCGGCGACGTGCGCGACAGCCGCCGCGTCGACGAGGTGATGGCGACGGAAAAGCCGGAGCTGGTCTTCCATGCCGCCGCGCTGAAGCATGTGCCCATGGTGGAGGCCAATCCGGGCGAAGGCCTGCTGACCAACGTGCTCGGCACGCGGCACGTCGCCGAGGCCTGCCGCACGCATCGCGTCAAGGCGATGGTGATGATCTCGACCGACAAGGCGGTCAACCCGGCGAACGTGATGGGCGCGTCGAAGCGCCTCGCCGAAAGCATCTGCCAGGCGCTCGATCTCATCGAATCGCGCCATGCCGCCGGCACGCGCTTCGTCACCGTGCGTTTCGGCAACGTGCTGGGCTCGACCGGCTCCGTGGTGCCGCTGTTCCAGCGCCAGCTCGCCGCGGGCGGGCCGCTCACCGTCACGCATCCCGACATCTCGCGCTATTTCATGACCACGCGCGAAGCCGTCGAGCTGGTGCTGCAGGCGTCGGCGCTTGCCGGCGCGGACAAGAACGCGCGCGGCAAGATCTTCGTCCTCGACATGGGCGAGCCGGTGAAGATCGCCGAGCTGGCGCGACAGATGATCCGCCTCGCCGGCCTGAAGCCCGACAAGGACATCAAGATCGAGTTCATCGGCCTGCGCCCCGGCGAAAAGCTGCACGAAGAGCTGTTCCACGACCAGGAGGCGCTGGTGGCGACCGAAGCCGCGGGCATCCGCCTCGCAGCACCCCGCACCATCGATTACGCCATGCTGTCGCGCGCGCTCGACGAGCTGGCCGAGCATGCGCGGGAGGGCCGCACCGAACGGGTGCTGGTCGTGCTCAGGAATCTGGTGCCGGAATACGCCGCCAATGCGGCGGCTCCGGCGCGCGCCGCGACCAAGGAGGCCTAGGCCTCCGGCCCTTCCTCCGCCAGCCGTTCGAGATACTTGCCGTAATCGGATTTGCCGTAGAGCTTAGCCAGCTGCAGCATTTGCGCTGTGTCGATGAAGCCTTGGCGGAAGGCCACTTCCTCGAGACAGCCGATCTTCTGTCCGGTGCGCTTCTCGATGGTGCGCACGAATTCCGATGCTTCGAGCAGCGATTCATGCGTACCGGTGTCGAACCAGGCATAGCCGCGGCCGAGCTTCTCGACGGCGAGCGCGCCTTTCTTGAGATAGGCGGCGTTGACATCGGTGATCTCGAGCTCGCCGCGCGCCGACGGCTTCAGCGATGCGGCAATGTCGACGACCCCGCCATCGTAGAAATAGAGGCCGATCACCGCCCAATCCGAGCGCGGCGTCGCCGGCTTCTCCTCGAGCGCCACAGCCTTGCCGTCGCGCTCGAAGGTGACGACGCCATAGCGTTCGGGATCGACGACGCGATAGGCGAAGACGGTGGCGCCCGACCGGCGCGCGACGGCGCGCCGCATCATCTCGGACAGCCCGTCGCCATAAATGAGGTTGTCGCCCAGCACCAGGCAGCAGGGCTGACCCGCGAGAAAGTCCCGGCCGATGACGAAGGCTTCGGCCAGGCCGCGCGGCTGCGGCTGCTCGGCATAGGACAGCGCGGCGCCCCAGGGCGCGCCATCGCCGAGGAGTGCCCGAAACATCGGAGCATCCGCCGGCGTGGTGATGACGAGGATGTCGCGAATGCCGGCGAGCAATAGCGTCGACAGCGGATAATAGATCATCGGCTTGTCGTAGATCGGCAGCAACTGCTTCGACAGCGCGCGCGTCAGCGGAAAAAGCCGCGTACCGGAGCCGCCGGCCAGAATGATGCCCTTCACCGCGCCGCCTCCGCCTTGAGCCGACCAAGCCGCTCGCCGCGATAGATGCCGGCGCGGATCGGCTCCCACCAAGCGCGATTTTCGAGATACCAGAGCACCGTCTTTTTGAGGCCGGTGGCAAGCGATTCGCGCGGCTGCCAGCCGAGCTCTGTCCGGATCTTGCGGTCGTCGATGGCGTAGCGCAGATCGTGGCCCGGCCGGTCGGCAACGAAGCTGATCAATTTCTCATGCGGCCGATGCGGCGATTGAGGCAGTTCCTCGTCGAGGATGGCGCAGATCATGCGCACGAGCTCGAGGTTCCGCCGCTCCTCGCCACCGCCGATATTATAGGTCTCGCCCGGCCTGCCGTGCCCGACCACGCGCCACAGCGCTTCGGCGTGATCGCCGACATAGAGCCAGTCGCGCACGTTCTCGCCCTTGCCGTAGACCGGCAGCTTCTTGCCCGCGATGGCGTTGAGGATGATCAGCGGCACGAGCTTCTCGGGAAATTGCCACGGACCGTAATTATTGGAGCAGTTGGTGGCGATCACCGGCAAGCCGAAAGTCCGTTGCCAGGCGCGCGCCAGATGGTCGGCGCCGGCTTTCGACGCGGCGTAGGGGCTGTTCGGCTGATAGCGGGATTCCTCGACCGCGCGCTCGTCAGGCGTGAGCGAGCCGAAGACCTCGTCGGTCGAGATGTGATGGAAGCGGAACTGCGCCCGCGCGTCCGCCGGCAACGCTTGCCAATAGTCGCGCGCGGCTTCGAGCATGACGAAGGTGCCGACAAAATTGGTGGCGATGAAATCATCGGGCTTGTCGATCGAGCGGTCGACATGCGTTTCCGCGGCAAGGTGCATGACCGCATCGGGCCGGTGCCGGGCGAAGATCCGCGCGACCGCCTCGCGGTCGGCGACATCCGCCACTTCGAGCGCATAGCGCGCCGGATCGGCAAGATCGCCCAAGGGCGGGTTCGAGCCGGCATAGGTCAATTTGTCAAGATTGACCACGCTCTGCCCGGCGCCGAGCAAAAAGCGCACGACAGAAGTGCCGATAAATCCCGCCCCGCCGGTGATCAGGATTTTCAATGATTCGCTCCTCCGCCCTTCGACCACTATGGCGGATCGAGCGGCAGATTGTCGATGAGGCGCGTCTTACCGAGCCACGCGGCGGCCAGGATGCGCCCGTTGCGGTCGAGCCGTTCGAGCGGCGCCAGGCTGTCGGCCGCGCAGATCGCGACGTAATCGACCTTGGCAAAGGCCGCCTGGAGCAGCGCGGCATTCGCCCCGGCGGCGATTTCCCCCGGCTTCTCGCCTTGCGCGGCGCGCGAGACGGCCTCCCGCAGCACGCGGTGCAGCGCCGGCGCGATGTGGCGTTCCGCCGGATCGAGATAGGCGTTGCGCGAGGATAGGGCGAGCCCATCGGGCTCGCGCACGGTCGGCACGCCTTCGATCGCCACCGGGATATCGAGATCGCGCACGATTCGGCGGATGATCTGAAGCTGCTGGTAATCCTTCTCGCCGAAGCAGGCGATATCGGGCCTCGCCTGCAGCAGAAGCTTGGCGACCACTGTCGCGACCCCGGCGAAATGTCCCGGCCGGAATTGCCCTTCGAGAACCGCGCCCAGCGGGCCGGGATCGATCCGCGTGGAAAATCCATCGGGATACATCTCGGCGACACTCGGCATGAAAAGCAGATCGCAGCCGGCGCCGGCGAGCTTCGCCTTGTCGCCCGCCGCGTCGCGTGGATAGCGCGACAAATCCTCGTTGGCGCCGAATTGCGTCGGGTTGACGAAAACACTGGCGACGACGCGATCGGCGGCGGCGCGGCCGTGCTCGACCAGCGTCAGATGCCCGGCATGCAGCGCGCCCATGGTCGGCACCAGCGCGACACGCTCGCCGGCCCGGCGCCACGATTCCACCGCGCGGCGCAATGCCAAGACGCTGGTCGCCACGGCGAGGTCGGTTGGCCGGGTCATCATCGGCCGAGACAATCCGTCAGGGATTGAGCAACGCCGCGCATCACCGTGAAATAAAGCCCGGGCCCCGGCGGTACCCTGACGCCGAGATCGTCGAGCACTCCGGCATGGGCGCCGGTGCCTTCGGTGACCGTGGCGAGCAGCGCCGGCTGGAATTCCGGCTCGCCGAAGACGCAGGCCGCATGCGACGCCACGATGCGCGCGCGGATGTCGCGGATGCGGCGCGCCCCCACCAGGCGATCCGGATCGACCGAAATCGCGCCGACCGCGCTCAGGGCATAACGCCGCTCGAGATATTGGTAGGCGTCGTGGAAGACGACGAACGACCTGCCGGACAGGGAAAAGAATTGGGCGCGCAGCGTGCGGTCGAGTTCGTTGAGCCGGCTCTCCACGTCGCGCGCATTCGCGGCGTAGCGCGCGGCATTCGCAGGATCGAGCGCGCTGAGCCTGTCGGCGGCCAGCCGCACGATCGCCTTGGCGTTCTCCGGATCGAGCCACAAATGCCCGTCGACATGCGCGGTACCGGGCGGCAGCGGCGGCGCATCGGCATCGGGATCCCAGGGTCCGCCCTCGCGCGCCGGCAGTACGGTCACTTCCGCCGCGCGATCGAGTTCGACCCGTTCCGCGTGGCCGGCGAGCGCGTCGAGCGGCTTGGCCAGGAAGCTTTCCATGCTCGGCCCGACCCAGAAGACGATCCGCGCCGTCTCGAGCTTGCGCGCGTCCGACGGCCGCAGCGTATAGGTATGCGGCGAGGCGGCGCCGGGGACGATCAGCGCCGGCACGCCGACACCCGCCATCACGCCGGCAATCAGCGAATGGATCGGCTTGATGCTGGCGACCACCCGCGGCGGCTCGGCCGTTGCGGGGCGGGCCAGCGCCACCAACAGGATCGCCGCGAGCGGCCAATTTGGACGTGATAATCGCATGACCCTGCCATTGGACGGGCGGAAGCGCGGATGTTATCAAGCCCACCATGAAGAAGGGCGATCTTTGCGTGCGGCTGTCGGACGTCAGCCTTTCCTTCGGCCGCCGCCGCGCGCTTTCGGACGTCTCCCTGTCGCTGCATCGAGGCGAGATCGTCACCGTGATCGGCCCGAACGGCGCGGGCAAGACGACGCTGCTGCGCATCGTCCTCGGCCTCGAAAAGGCCGATTCCGGCACGGTTTTCGTCAAGCCGGGCCTGCGCATCGGCTACCTCCCCCAGCGGCTGCGGATCGACGATACCCTGCCGCTCACCGTGCGCCGCTTCTTGGCGTTGCAGCCGCGGGTAGCGAGCGGCGTTGCCGCGGCGCTGGCGCAGACCGGCGCTTCGCACACCATCGACCTGCCGGTGCAGCGCCTGTCAGGCGGCGAGATGCAGCGTGTCCTGCTGGCGCGGGCGCTGCTGCGCGAGCCCGACCTCCTTGTCCTCGACGAACCGGTGCAGGGCGTCGACGTCGCCGGCCAGGCCGAGATCTTCGCGCTCATCCGCCGCATCCGCGACGAGCGGCAGACGGCGGTGCTGCTGGTTTCGCACGATCTACACCTGGTCATGGCGGCGACGGACGAGGTCGTGTGCCTCAACCATCATGTCTGCTGCAGCGGCCATCCGGCGACGGTGGCGCGCGATCCCGCCTATCGCGCGCTGTTCGGCGACGATGCCGCGGCCTTCGCGCTCTACGCGCACAAGCACGATCACGCGCACGACCACGGGGCCGATCCCCATGGATGATTTCATCTGGCGCGCCTTAGCCGCCGGCATCGGCGTCGCGCTGGTGGCCGGCCCGATGGGCTCCTTCGTCGTCTGGCGCCGGCTCGCCTATTTCGGTGATACCCTGTCGCATTCGGCGCTGCTGGGCGTGGCGCTGGGATTCGTGCTCGGCATCAACCTCAATCTCGCCGTCGTCGCGGTGTGCCTGACGATCGCGCTGCTGCTGGTGGCGCTCGAGCGGCAGCGGCTGCTCGAGAGCAATACATTGCTCGGCATCCTGTCGCACAGCGCGCTGTCGCTCGGCCTCGTCGTGCTCGCCTTCATCGAAAGCGTGCGCATCGACCTGATGGGCTATCTCTTCGGCGATATCCTCGCCGTCACCAACCAGGATCTCGCCTGGATTTACGGCGGCGGCGCGCTGACCTTGATCGCGCTGGCGATGATCTGGCGGCCGCTGCTTGCGGTCACCGTGCATGAGGAGCTGGCGCAGGTCGAGGGCGTGAACGTCGCCGCGACGCGGCTCGCTTTCGTGCTGCTGATGGCGCTGGTGATCTCGGTGGCGATCAAGATCGTCGGCATCCTGCTGATCACCGCGATGCTGATCCTGCCGGCTGCGGCGGCGCGACGCCTGGCGCGCAACCCCGAGGGGATGGCGGCCCTGGCCGCGCTGGCGGGTATGATCGCCGTCGCTGGCGGCCTGGCCGCGAGCCTGACATGGGATTTGCCGGCCGGTCCCGCCGTCGTGCTGGCGGCCAGCCTGCTCTTCGCGATTTCAGCCGCGCTGCCGCGCCGCGGCGGCGCGCGAGGCTAGCTTTTACGCGTGCCGGCAACCGCCAGCCCGACGCCGGCGACGATGGCGATGATCCCGACGTAATTCGGAATGATGTAATCGGTTTCCTTGTCGGAATTGATCGTCAGCGGGCCGATCTTGGCCTCTTGCTCCTGATGATGGACGGGTATGACGTTGACCACCAGCCCGGCAATGCCGAGCACGATCAGCACGATTCCCGCGACCAGAAGTCCTCTCATATTCCTTCCCTCCCTGCCAAAACGAATCGTGCCGGCCCAAAATACACGCCGGCGCGCACAGCATTAAAGCCCGAACGGCGTCAAAGGTTGC
>DASRKX010000028.1:0-5157 GCA_035648735.1 Allostellaceae bacterium | reverse complement strand
TTGCGCGCCTGCGGCCGGTTGAAGGTGACGCGGCCGATGCCGTCGCGCACTTCGTAAAGCAAATCTTCGCTCAAGGCAGGCTCCGCCGGGGAAAAGGGGCCCTACTATGCCATTCGCCCCGTTCCGCTCAACCTTTAAAGGTGGCAGAATGTATTGTCCCCTGGAGGCCCCGATGCCGCTGTCGCATATCGAGCATCTCCTCATCCAGTCGCCCGACATCGACGCGACCCGCGACTGGTACGTGCGCGTCCTCGGCCTGCGCGACGGGCCGCATCCCGATTTCGGCTTTCCGGTGCATTGGCTCTATCTCGGCGACGAGCCGGTGCTGCATCTCGCCGAGGGCGGCGCCGCGGTGTCGGAAAACCGCAAACGCTATCTCGGCCAGCAATCGCAGGCCACGACCGGCACCGGCGTGATCGACCACGTCGCCTTCCGCGCCACCGGGCTTAAGCAGATGCTGGCGCATTTCGACAAGCTCGGCGTCGAATTCAAGGAGCGCCAGGTCGACGACCAGGGCCTCTATCAGCTCTTCCTCTTCGACCCCAACGGCGTGAAGGTCGAGCTTAACTATCCGGCGTCCGAGGCCAAGGGACGCCGCGCCCCGGTGATGGCGAGCGATTACCGTTAGGGGCTGGAGCGTTAAAGCTCGCAGGCCCGGCAATCCGGCTAGGCAATCCGTGGGCCGCTCTCTATATTCGGCGCCGCGATAGGGAGGTTGGGTTGCCCCAAGATCAGGTACGCCGGCAGCGGCGCACGGCAAAAGAACACGGACCCGATCCGGTCGATCTGCATGTCGGGCAGCGCCTGCGCCTGGGCCGCGAGCTCGCCGGCCGGACGCAGACCGGCATCGGCCAGGATCTCGGCATGAGCTTCCAGGTCGTGCAGAAATACGAGCAGGGCGAAATCCGCGTCTCGGCAAGTCGCCTCTTCCAGCTCGCGCAGCTGCTGCAAAAGCCGGTCGCCTATTTCTTCGAAGGCCTCGAAGCGGCCGCATCGTCCGCGGCGGCCCACGCCACGGCGCTCGCCGAGCACGGCTTCGCGCGGCGCGAGGTCGAATTCGTCCGTGCCTACCGCGCCATCGGCAACGCCGAGGTGCAGGAACGACTGCTTTCGCTCGTCCGCGACATCGCCGAAAAACCGCCGCTGTGAAATCATGACCGAGACCAAGCCGTTGATGGCCGGCAAGCGCGGCCTGATCATGGGCGTCGCCAACGAGCGCTCCATCGCCTGGGCCATCGCCAAGGCGATTCACGCCCACGGTGCCGAGCTCGCCTTCACCTATCAGGGCGACGCGCTGGGCAAACGCGTGAAGCCGCTCGCCGAAAGCGTCAAGGGCATCGTGGTCGGCGATTGCGACGTCACCAACGAGGCAAGCGTCACCGCGGTGTTCGACCGCATATCCCGGGATTGGGGCCGGCTCGACTTCGTCGTCCACGCCATCGCCTATTCCGACCCCGACGAGCTGCGCGGCCAGTACGTCGACACCACGCGTGCGAATTTCCTGAAGAGCATGGATATCTCCTGCTTCTCCTTCACCGATCTGTGCCGTCGCGCCGCGCCCTTGATGACGGAAGGCGGCAGCCTGCTGACGCTGAGCTATCTCGGCGCCGAGCGCGTCATGCCGCATTACAACGTCATGGGCGTCGCCAAGGCGGCGCTCGAGGCGAGCGTGCGCTACCTCGCCGTCGATCTCGGCGGCCGCAACATCCGGGTCAACGCGATCTCGGCCGGGCCGATCAAGACGCTCGCCGCCTCGGGCATCGGCGACTTCCGCTACATCCTGAAATGGAACCAGTATAATTCGCCGCTCAAGCGCAACGTCGCGCTCGAGGAGGTCGGCAATGCCGGCCTCTATCTCCTCAGCAATTTGTCCGCCGGCGTCACCGGCGAGGTGCATCACGTCGATTCGGGCTACCACGTCGTCGGCATGAAGGCAGTGGACGCGCCCGACATTTCGGTCGTCTAGCGAGGCAGCATGGCGGGCAACGGCTTCGGCACTCTGTTCCGCTTCACCACCTGGGGCGAGAGCCACGGCCCGGCGATCGGTTGCGTCGTCGAAGGCGTGCCGCCGCGCCTCAAGCTGTCCGAGGCCGACATCCAGCCCTGGCTCGACAAGCGCCGGCCCGGTACCTCACGCTTCACCACGCAGCGCCAGGAAAGCGATCGCGTCCAGATCATGTCCGGCGTGTTCGAGGGCCAGACCACCGGCGCGCCGCTCCTGCTGTTCATCGCCAACGAGGATGCGCGCGCCAAGGATTACGACGCGATCAAGGACAGCTTCCGGCCGGGCCATGCCGATTACACCTATTGGGCGAAATACGGCATCCGCGACTATCGCGGCGGCGGCCGCGCCTCGGCACGCGAGACCGCGGCCCGCGTCGCGGCGGGCGCGGTGGCGCGCAAGATCCTCGGCGACCGGGTGACGGTGCGCGGATGCCTGGTGCAGATCGGTCCGCATGCGATCGACCGCGCGCGGTGGGATTGGAGCGCCATCGGCCAGAATCCGTTCTTCTGCCCGGATGCCGAGACGGCCAAAAAGTGGGAAAGCTTTCTCGACGAGGTGCGCAAATCCGGCTCGTCGACCGGCGCCATCATCGAGATCCAGGCCGGCGGCGTGCCGGCGGGCTGGGGCGAGCCGATCTACGACAAGCTCGACGCCGATCTCGCCAAGGCGCTGATGAGCATCAACGCCGTCAAGGGCGTCGAGATCGGCGCCGGCATGCAGGCGGCGGCGCTGTCCGGCGAGGCCAATGCCGACGAGATGCGCATGAAGGGCGGCAAGGTGACTTTCCTGTCGAATCAGGCCGGCGGCATCTTGGGCGGAATCTCGACCGGCCAGGATGTCGTCGCGCGCTTCGCGGTGAAGCCGACGAGCTCGATCCTCAAGCCGCTCAAGAGCGTCGACCGTTTCGGCAAGGACATCGAAATCAGCACCAAGGGCCGCCACGATCCCTGCGTCGGCATCCGCGCCGTGCCGGTCGGCGAGGCGATGATGGCGACGGTGCTGGCCGACCATATGCTGCGCCACCGCGCGCAATGCGGCTGATCCCGCCCGCGCGGCGCTGACGCCATGGCGACCGTGCCCGATTCCCTGGCCGGCGCCCTGCAGGTGATCGCCGCCGGCCGGCTCGACGAAGCCGAGACGCTGTGCCGCCGGATCGCCGCCTCGGCGCCGAAGCTGGCCGATCCGCTGCTCTTCCTCGGCGTCATCGCCAGCCGGCGCGGCCGCCCGGACGAGGCGATCCGATTTTTCCGCCGCGCCCTCAAGCTCGACCCCGATTACGTCGACGCGCATATCAATCTCGGCAATGCGCTGCAGGCGCGCGGCGAGGTCAAGGCGGCGATCGACAGCTACCGCCGCGCCATCGTGCTCGAGCCCAAGCTGCCCGAGGCGCATTTCAACCTCGGCAACGCGCTGGCGCTGACCGGCGACGCGGCGGCGGTGGAGGCCTATGGCCAAGTGCTCCGGTTGAAGCCCGGCCATGTCGAGGCGCTCAACAATCTCGGCGCCGTCCTGCGCCGGCAAGGCAAGCTTGCGGCGGCGGCGGAGCTTTTCCGCCGCGCGCTGGCGCTCAAGCCCGATCATGCCGGGGCGCTGGTCAATCTCGGCAACACGCTGACCGAGCTCGGCGATGTCGCGGCGGGCATTGCCAGCCTGCGCCGGGCGCTGGCGCTCGAGCCGGACAATGTCGCCGCCCATTCCGACCTGATTTTCGGCCTCAATTTCGACGCATCCCTCGGCACGGCGGAGTTGCAGGCGGAGCGCCGGCGCTGGGCGGAGCGCCACGCGGCGCAGTTCTATCCCAAAAGCCCTTTGCCGCCGGCCGATCGCGATCCCGAGCGGCGGCTGCGCATCGGCTATGTCAGCGCGCATTTCCGCGCCTATGCCGCGAGCTATGCCTTCGGCGGCGTGCTCACCCGCCACGACAAGGGCGAGGTGGAGGTGTTCTGCTATTCCGACACGGCGCAGGCGGACGAATTGACGCCGCTGTTCCGCCGGGCCGCCGATCATTGGCGGGACGTGCGCGGCATGAGCGATGACGATCTCGCCGATCTCATCCGGCGCGACCGCATCGACATCCTGGTCGATCTCGTCGGCCACATGGTCGGCCACCGGCTGCTGGTCTTCGCGCGCCGGCCGGCGCCGATCCAGATCACCGCCTGGGGCGAGCCGACCGGAACCGGCCTCGCCACCATGGACTATCTCTTCGCCGATCCGGTGCTGGTGCCCGAGGGCGAGCGGCATTTCCTGACGGAGCGCGTCATCGACCTGCCGGCGGCGCTGGGTTTTTGGCTGCCGGATGTTTTGCCCGAGCCGGGCCCGCTGCCGGCGCTGACCAACGGCTTCGTTACCTTCGGCTCGTTCAACCGCCGCGCCAAGATCACCGGCGTGACGCTCGCCGCCTGGGCCGGGATTATGGCGGCGCTGCCGAAGTCGCGGCTGGTGCTCAAGAACAAGGCCTTCGGCGACATTGAGCAGCAAAACGGCCTGAACGCCGCGCTCAAGTATGCGGGGATTCCCGCCGACCGCGTCACCGTGCTCGGCCAGACCGCGCGCGCCGAGCATTTCGCCGCCTATCGCGCCATCGACATCGCGCTCGACCCCTTCCCGCATGGCGGCGGCATGACGACGCTCGACGCGCTGGCCATGGGCATTCCGGTCGCGACTTATCCCGGCCGGACGATCTCGTCGCGCCTCGCCGCGAGCTGCCTCGCCGCGATCGGCCTCGGCGAATTCATCGCGGCGGATACGGCGGGTTATGCCGCCATCGCCGTGGCCACGGCCAAGGATTTGCCAAGGCTTGCCGCGTTGCGAGCCGACCTTCGCCGACGCCTCGCCGGCTCGGTGCAAGGCGACCCGGCGCGCTATGCCGGCGCCGTCGAGGCCGCCTACCGCGCCGCCTGGCGGCGCTCCGTCGCCGGAGCCAGCAGCCCCAGTTGATGATTTAGTCCAGGTTTGGCAGGGTGCCCGGATGCGCCGCTTTATCGTCGGAATCCTCGCCGTCATCGGAGCCGTGGTCGTGTTCTTCGCGCTGGCCGGCGCGGGCGTCGGCCTTTGGGCCAAGCTTCGTGCGCCGAGCATCGCCGACAACACGGTGCTGACGCTCGACATCGACGGCGCCCTGCCCGACGGCCCGCAGGACAAGGGCCTGCTCG
>DASRKX010000027.1:0-32500 GCA_035648735.1 Allostellaceae bacterium | reverse complement strand
TGGGGCCTCAAGATTTTAATTCCGGTGGTGGGCGCGCTCTTGGCGTTGTCGGCGGCGTTGGCCGGCGCGTGTTTCGTCAAAGCTTTCGGCGTGACCTTCCTCGGCCGACCGCGCTCGAAACACGCCGAAAAAGCCACCGAGACCGATCCCTTCTCGCTCGCTGCCATGTTCCTGCTGGCGGCGTTGTGTCTCCTCGCCGGCATCCTGCCCGGTTTCGTGATTGATGCATTGGCGCCGGTGACACAAGGCTTGGTCGCTGGCCACATGCCGGCGCAGGCCGCCGTGCCTTGGCTCGCCATCGTGCCAGTAAGCGAGAGCCGCAGCTCCTATGACGGGATGCTGGTCTTTGTCTTCATCGCCCTTTCGGCTTTGCTTTCCGTCTATGCCATCCATCGCGTGGCCTCGCATCGCTTGCGCCGCGCGCCGGCTTGGGATTGCGGCTTTCCCGATCCGAGCCCTTTCACGCAATACACCGCGAGCAGCTTCGCCCAGCCGATCCGCCGGGTGTTCGGTTCCGTCGTGTTCCATGCGCGCGAACGGGTCGAAATGCCGCCGCCCGGCGATTCAAGGCCGGCCGTGCTCCAGGTCGAGCTGCGCGATCCGGTGTGGGATTTTCTCTATGCGCCGATCGCCCTGGCCGTGGGCTTCGCGGCGGAGCGACTCAATCATCTCCAGTTCCTGACCATCCGCAGCTATCTGAGCCTGGTCTTCGTCCTGCTGATCCTCTTGCTGTTGGTGGCGGCGATATGGCTCTGATAATCCGCGATCTCGCCGTGCAATTGGCGCAGATGCTGCTGGTGCTGCTGGTGGCGCCGGCGCTGACCGGGCTGACGCGCAAGACCAAGGCGCGGCTGTTGCGCCGCCGCGGGCCGCCGCTCTTCCAGCCTTATCGCGACCTGCTGCGGCTGTTGCGCAAAGAGGCGGTGCTGGCGGAAAACGCCAGCTGGCTGTTCCGCGCGGCGCCCTATCTGATCTTCGCCGCCACCTGGGTGGCGGCCTCTCTGGTCCCCACCTTCGCCACCGGGCTGATGTTCAGCTGGTCGGCTGATCTCATCGCCGTCATCGCGCTTTTGGCCAGTGCGCGGTTTTTCCTGGCGCTGGCCGGGATGGATGTGGGCACCAGCTTCGGCGGCATCGGCTCGAGCCGTGAGGTGATGATCGCCTCACTGGCCGAGCCGGCCATGATCACGATCGTGTTCACGCTGGCGCTGATCGCCGGTTCGACCCAGCTTTCGACCATCGCCGGATTCATGGATTCGCCGGAGGTGGGATTGCGCGTGTCGCTGGGCCTGGCGCTCATCGCCTTCATTATCGTCGCCATTGCCGAGAATGCGCGCATCCCGGTCGACAACCCCGCTACCCATCTCGAACTCACCATGGTGCACGAGGCGATGGTGCTGGAATATTCGGCGCGGTATCTGGCCCTGATCGAGCTCGCTGCCATGCTCAAGCTGCTGCTCTATGTCTCGCTCATCGCCTGCCTGTTCTTGCCCTGGAGCCTGGCGCCGCCGGAAGGCACGTCCGCCGCGTATCTCGCCGGTGCGCTGGCCTATCTCGCCAAACTGGCCGGCGGCGGAATCCTGCTGGCGGTGTTCGAGACCGCCATCGCCAAGATGCGCGTCTTCCGCGTGCCCCAGTTCCTGGGCGCGGCGCTGATGCTGGGCTTGCTCGGCATGCTGCTGCGGTTCGTTTCGGGGAGCTTCTAGATGGGGCGTCTCGCCTTCGACGTCGCTCATCTTCTCGCCGGCAGCTTGGTGCTGACGAGTTTCATGCTGCTCTATCAGGATCGGCTCACCGCGCTGATCAACGTCTATGCCGGTCATGCGCTGGTGCTGACGCTGTCGGTCGCCTGGCAGGCCTATATCCAGGACGCGCCGCATCTTTACGTGACGGCGGGGATCGCGCTTGGATTCAAGGCCATTATCATTCCGATCGCGCTGCGGCGGATCGTCCAGCAACTGGGCATCCACCGCGAGGTCGAGACCGTGGTCGGCATCGGCCTGACCATGCTGGCAGGATTGGCGCTGGTGGCGCTGTCGATGGTGGTGATGCTACGCGTGACCGGCAATGCCACGCCGATCGCGCGCGAGGATCTGGCCTTCGCGCTGGCGGTCGTGTTGCTGGGCTTGCTGATGATGGTGACGCGGCGCAACGCCGTGAGCCAGATCATCGGCTTCATGTCGCTTGAAAACGGGCTGGTGCTGGCTGCGACCGGCGCCAAGGGCATGCCGCTGGTGGTCGAGATCAGCGTCGCCTTCTCCATCCTCATCGCCTTCATCGTCATCGGCATCTTCCTGTTCCGCATCCGCGAGCGTTTCGACACCGTGGATGTGGGCGCGATGGACCAGTTCCGCGGAGATCGCCGATGACCGGATTCGCCCTGGAGCGGATGGACGCCGTGCTGCTGATCCCGCTGGGCGCGGCGGTGCTGCTCGCTTGCCTGCCGGGTTACCGGCTTTCATCGCGGCTCAACGTCGCGGCGGCGTTCCTGACTTTGCTCGCTTCCTTGTCGCTGCTGCTCGGCGACAACCCCGCGCCCGGCCGCTATCTGCTGGTCGACGACCTCAACATCGTCTTCATCATTCTCACCACCTTCGTCGGGTTCACCACCAGCGTCTTCAGCGCCAGCTATGTCGGCCACGAACTCGAGACCGGGCGGCTGACGTCGGTCTATCTGCGTTTCTATCACGCCATGTATCAGATCCTGATGTTCGCCCTGAATTTGGCGCTGCTGGCGAACAATATCGGGTTGATGTGGGTCGCGGTCGAAATGGCGACGCTCACCACCGTGCTCATGGTCGGAATCTACCGCACCCATGAGGCGCTCGAAGCGGCCTGGAAATATTTCATCCTCGGCAGCGTTGGCATCGCGCTGGCGCTGTTCGGCACCATCCTGGTCTATGTCGCTGCGCAGCCGGTGATCGGCGAAGGTGTCGACGCCATGGCGTGGACCGAGTTGGTCGCGCATGCACCCAGCTTCGATCCGGCGCTGTTGAACGTCGCCTTCATATTCCTGCTGCTGGGTTACGGCACCAAGGTGGGATTGGCGCCGCTGCACGCCTGGCTGCCCGACGCCCATGCCGAAGGTCCGACGCCGATTTCCGCGGTGCTGTCGGGGCTGCTGTTGAACGTCGCGCTTTACGCCGTACTGCGCTTCAAGATGCTGCTTTCCGCCAACGCGGCGGCGGTGGCGCCCGGCCCGCTGATGATGACGATGGGGCTGGTCTCGCTGATCTTCGCCGCGTTCATGCTTTACCGCCGCCGCGATATCAAGCGGCTCTTCGCCTATTCCTCGATCGAGCACATGGGCATTATCACCTTCGCTTTCGGCATGGGTGGGCCGCTCGCCAATTTCGCCGGCCTCTTGCACATGACCATGCACAGTCTGACAAAATCGGGAATCTTCTTCGCGGTCGGCCACATCTCCCAGGTCAAGGGCACGCAACGCATCTCCGAGATCGGCGGCTTGACCGAAACCCATCCCTGGCTCGGCTGGAGCCTGGTTGTGGGCGTGATCGCCATCGCCGGGTTTCCGCCGCTCGGCATCTTCATGAGCGAGTTCCTGGTGGTGAGTTCCACGTTTGCCCGCACGCCGCTGCTTGCCGTCGTGCTGGTGCTCGGATTGCTGATCGCGCTCGGTGCGCTGGTGCTTCGCCTCAACGGTCTTGCCTTCGGCGAGCCGCGCGGCCCGAGCACGCCGGTCAAGGCGTCCTACGTGCCGCTCTTCGCGCATCTGGCGCTGGTCCTCGCTGCCGGCATCTATCTGCCGCCGCAGCTGGTGATCTGGTTCCAGCATGTCTCCAGCCTGCTGAAATAGGACGTTCATGAGCGCACTCCAGGATTTAATCGAACAGGGCAGGAATGTCGCGGCGCATCGCCCGGCGCCGCGCGCGGTCGTCAATGCCAAGACCTGGACTCTCGCCGCGCAAGCGCTGGGTCAAGGACGTCTCACCCTGCTCGGGCTGTGGGGAGAGGAATCCGCCGTGCACATGGTGTTGCTTGACGAAACAGCCGGCGATTTAGCTGTACTGAGCCTCGACTGTAAATCCGGGCGCTTTTCCTCAGTGGGCGCGGTGCATGCGCCGGCGATCCGGCTCGAACGCGCGATCCGCGATCTTTATCACCTTGAGCCCACCGGCGCGCCAGATACGCGCCCCTGGCTCGATCACGGGCAATGGCCGGGCGAACGGAAACGCGCGGCCACGGATTGCGCCTTCCTGCCGGCCACGGGCGAAAACCTGCACCAGATTCCGGTCGGCCCGGTTCATGCCAGCATCATCGAACCCGGCCATTTCCGCTTCACCGCCAATGGCGAGACCGTGGTGCGGCTGGAGGAGCGCCTAGGCTATGCCCATAAAGGCGTCGAAAAGCTGATGGAAGGCGCCGAACTCGGCCACGCCGCCAAGCTTGCCGGGCGGGTTTCGGGCGACAGCACGGTTGCCTATGCCGTGGCCTTCGCGCGCGCCGCCGAAGCGGCGCTCGGGATCGAGGCCACGCCGCGCGCCCAATATCTCCGCGCGCTGATGGCCGAGCTCGAACGCCTCGCCAATCATTTTGGCGATATCGGCGCCATCTGCAACGACGCGTCTTTCGCGCTTATGCACGCCCATTGCGGCGTGTTGCGTGAGCGCGTGCTGCGCGCCGCCGATGCGGCTTTCGGCCACCGGCTGATGCGAGATTGCGCCCTGCCCGGCGGCGTGGCATCCGATCTCGACAAGGGCGGCATCGCCGCCATCGCCGATCTCGTCCATGAGGCCAAGCAGCGCTTCCCCGCCTTGGTCAATCTCTACGATAGCACCGCCTCGTTGCAGGACCGCACCGTCGGCGCCGGCATACTAACTCCGGAACTGGCGCGGCGCTTCGGCGCCGGCGGTTATATCGGCCGCGCCTCGGGAAGGGGCTTCGATGCGCGCCGCAATCTTGCCTACGCGCCTTATGACCGGTTGAAATTCGAGGTGCCGGTGCGCAGCCAGGGCGACGTCAATGCGCGCGTTTGGATCCGTATCGACGAAGTCGAGCAGAGCCTCGACCTGATCGTCCAGATTCTGGAATCTTTGCCCGCCGGGGAAATCCACGCCGCCTTGCCCAAGCCCGGCCGTGCCGCGTGCGAAGGCATAGCGCTGGTCGAGGGCTTCCGCGGCGACGTGCTGGCTTGGCTGCGGCTCGGCGGTGCCGGCGCCGTCGAGCGCTGCCATTTGCGCGATCCGTCGTGGTTCCAGTGGCCGCTGCTTGAAGCCGCGATCGAAGGCAACATCGTCGCCGACTTCCCGCTCTGCAACAAGTCGTTCAACTGCTCCTACTCCGGCCACGATCTCTGAGGGCATGGCGTCATGCGCAAGCATCTCTTCGAAGGTATGATCCGGTCGCCGCTGACCGAGCCAGCGCCCTTGGCCGGCGACGCGGCCATGGCCGAACTGGCGGAAGCGCTCGACCGCGCCGCGCGCCGCCGCCTGGGCCGCAGCCTGTCCATCCGTCAGGTCGATGCCGGCTCCTGCAACGGCTGCGAGCTCGAAATTCATGCTCTTAGCAACGCGTTTTACGATCTCGAACGTTTCGGCCTGCGCTTCGTGGCCTCACCGCGCCATGCCGACGTGCTGCTGGTCACCGGCCCGGTGACGCGGAACATGCGAGAGGCGCTGGAGCGCACCTATGCCGCCACGCCCGATCCAAAATGGGTGGTGGCGGTGGGCGATTGCGCCTTGGATGGCGGCCTGTTCGCCGGCAGCTATGCGGTCCTGGGCGGCGTGGCCAAGGCCGTGCCGGTCGATCTGCACATAAGCGGCTGTCCGCCTCGGCCCGAAGCCATTCTCAAGGGACTGCTGGCGTTGATCGAGGCGCAGCGCTAAACCGGACACTACCGCCTTTTTAGTCTAGCCGCGGTCAGCCTTTCAGGCGAAAGGCTGGATCCCAGCCGAGCTCGCTTCGCGCCTTGTTCGTCGCGACGTGATTGTTGGCTTCGGCGATGTTGAAAATACCGGGACGGCCCCGATCGATTGCCAGCAGCGCCGCCACGGCGGCGGCGTCGACGTGCAGCGGCGGGACGGTCTTGCTCGGCTGATCGGCCCCGGTTCCCGGGCCATAGAACTGACCGTAGCGCAGCACGATCCCCTCGAGCGGCGGCGAATGCAATGTCGTCTTTTCGAGCGCGGCGACGCCGTCGATGGTGACGCCGCGCGACCCTTCGGCATCGAGGTCCAGCGCATCGTCTTCGGTATGCGGTTCCCGTCCCGGCGCATAGACCCAGGCGATGCTCTGGGCGATCAGCCGCCGCGCGCCGGCGGCCAAGGTCGCGGCCACTAGGTTTCTCGTTCCCTCGACGCGGATGCGCGCATTGGCCGACAGTGCTTGCGCCCTTTGGCTCGGATCGAGGTTTCCGAACCCATCAGGAAGGTCGGTCAGTTGATGGATGACGATCTCCGGCCGGATGGCGGCCACCAGCCGAGACAAGCCGGCGGCATCGAAGACATCGACCACGACCGGCTCGACCCCGGCCGCCTTCAATTCCTGGGCTTTCGCCGCCGAGCGGGTGGTGCCGAAAACATCATGGCCGGCGTCGCGCAGCAGCGGCGTCAGCCTCTGGCCGATCGCGCCGCCCGCGCCCGCGAGCAGGATTTTATAGGGCATCGCCGTCGCTCCCGGTCCTTCCCGTATCCCCTAAACCTAATGCCGGCAGCCGTATTTAGGCGGTTTTTGTTTGCTGTCCCCGCCGGGACGGTTCTCAGCGTCAGGGCTTTTTCCGGCGAGCTTGAGCCGGGCGCCGATTTTCGCGAGACTGAGCGCCGGAAACACGGCACCGTCGGAGCGCCGGGAATACCACCATCGAACGGAGGGAACCATGCCCGAAGACGCCACCCCAGCTTCCGCCGAAGCGCGCGAAAAGCCGCAGCCGGCGTTGAAGCTTAATTTCCTGTCGCACGGCACGTTGGAATCGACCGACCTCGATTTCACGCGTAGATTTTACGAGGAATTCCTCGGCCTCGACGTGGTCAAGACCAGCCCGATCTCGCTGATGATCCGGCTCGGCGGCAACAACACCATCGCCACGGTCAAGTGCAAGACCAAGGCGCCGATGGGGCTGCTCGGCCACAACGGTCTCGACGTCGAGACCCAGGAGGAGGTCGACGAGTGCTATCGCGTTGCCATGGAGCAGAAAGACAAATGGCGGCTGACGAAGATCACCAAGCCGATCCTCCAGCACGGCACCTACAGCTTCTACTTCTGGGATTGCGACCTGAATTGCTGGGAGATACTGACCAATCCCAAGGGCGGCTATAGCTGGCTCTTCCCCCTCGGCGATCTCGACGGCAAGGGCCACCAGGACAAGAGCTTCAAGCGGCCCGGCGTCAAGACCGAGTAGCGCTCCGCAATGGCGCGGAGTTGGATCAACTCGGCTTTTCGATGCGGTAGAGCCCGACGTCGATCGCGCCGGCACGGAAGCCGGCCTCGCAATAGGCGAGATAATATTCCCAGGTCCGCTTGAAGCGCGTCGGGAAACCGAACGAGGCGATGCGCGGCCAGGCTCGCTGGAACCGCGCCTGCCACTCCGCCAAAGTGCGCGCATAGCTTTCGCCGAAGTTTTCGCGCCCGCTGAGGAACAATCCGGCGCGCGCGATCTGCTCGCGCAGCGCCCCCTCGCTCGGCAGCATGCCGCCCGGGAAAATGTAGCGCTGGATAAAATCGGCGTTGCGCCGGTATTCGGCGAATTTCGCCTCGGCGATGGTGATGATCTGCACGACGGCGACGCCCCCTGCGGCGAGCCGGCGGCGCAGCATGTCGAAATAGCTCGGCCAGTGTTCCTCGCCGACCGCCTCGAACATCTCGATCGAGACGGCGCGGTCGAAGGTTCCTTGGATATCGCGGTAGTCGGTGAGCTGGACATCGACTTGCGACGCCACGCCGGCCGTTTTCATCCGCGCCGCGGCGTAGTCGCGCTGCTGTTGCGACAGGGTGAGCGCCGTGACATTGCAGCCGTGACCGCGGGCGAGCAGTTCCGCCATGCCGCCCCAGCCGCAGCCGATCTCGAGCACTTTTTCGCCGCCCGCAACACTGAGCATGTCGGCGGCGCGGTGGTACTTCGCCGCCTGCGCCGCTTCGAGACTGTTGGTCTGCGCGGTGAACAGCGCCGAGGAATAGGTCATGCCGCCGTCGAGCCATTCGGCGTAAAAATCGTTGCCGAGATCGTAATGCGCCGCGATGTTGCGCCGGCTGCCGCGCCGCGTATTGCCGCGGCGCAGGTGCCTCAGCCGGTTGATCGCGCGCAGCAGCGGCGTGCCGCGCATCGCGTCGGCCAGCGCGGCCTCGTTGCGGGCGCCGAGCTCGAGGAAGGTCTTCAGATTCGGCGTCGACCAATCCTCGTCCACATAAGCCTCGGCGAAACCGAGGTCGCCGCCAATCAGGAGGCGCCACAAGGCACGCCAGCGATGCAGCTTGATCGTCGCATCGGGCCCTGGCGCCGTGGCAGCGAAGGACACGCGACCGCCGCTCGGGGTTTCGACGGTGAGCGCGCCGACGGCTAGGCGGGAGAGCAGGGCCTGGAGCATGGCCAGGCGCGGCCTGCGCCAGCGGCCACCGGATTTATCGGTGGCTGCGGATGGGGTTGCCGGGGAAGTCCCTTGAGCCACAGGCGTAGCGCCTCCCAATGGATGCCGCGGATTATTTTCAACGTCAGCAGCGGGAAACGCAAGAAGGTCTGGGCCGTCGGCGATCGACGGGAGCCACGCGACGACTCGGCCGTCTGCTGCAACCCCTGGCCCGCCTAAAGATCGAGCCCTCGGGCGCCGGAGTGGACCTAGGCCGTCGGCCCGTCCGCCGCCGCCTCGTCGCGCGCATCCAATACGCGTTTCAATGCGTTGCCCAGTTCGTCGCGACGGTAGGGCTTCTGCAGGAATTCGCCTGGCGTGCCGGCGCTGCTGTGCAGCGACGAGGCATAGCCGGAGACGAAGAGCACGCGCAAATCGGGGCGCAATTTCCTCGCTTGCCGGGCCAGTTCCAGCCCGTTCATGCCGCCGGGCAGGGCGATATCGGTGAACAGGAGGTCGATATCCGGCCGCTTGGCAAGAATGTCGAGCGCTTCGCGCGCGTCCGCGGCCTCGATTACCCGCTGGCCGAATTCGCTCAGGCGCGCCACGGTGACTTGACGCACATCGGCATCGTCCTCGACCACCAGGATGATCCCTGCGGTGTCCCCGCCGGGCGCGGATTTGGCCGGTTGCGGCGCCTCGGCGCGCGGCACGAGCAGCCGGATGCGCGTGCCGCCCGCCGGCGCCTTTTCCACCATTAATTTTCCCCCCGCGTCGGCGGCGAAGCTCTTGACCATGGCGAGCGCGTCATCGGCGGCCGGTTCGCTCGCCGCCGTTTCGCCCTGTCGCCGGCCGGTCAAGGTGAGTGCCACGCCGTCGCTGCGCAAATCCCCTGCCGCCGGCTGGTTGGCTGCAACGATCGCGAGATTGCCGCCATCGGGCATGGCGTCGCGCGCATGGATCGCCAGGTTGACCAAGGCCAGCTCAAGCCGCGTCGAATCGGCGAAGACCGGCCAAAGATCGTCGGCCATTTTGAGCTCGACCGCGATTTCAGCGCCGAGAACGGGTCGCAGGAGTTTTGCGGCGCGCGGCAGAAACTCGCCGAGTTCGATCGCCCGCGCCTCACCGGTGCCGGCCCGCGCGAAGGCCATGAGCTGCCTTAGGAGGTCGGTGCCGTTCAACGCGGCGCTCAATGCGATATGTGCGCGATCGAAATCCTTGCTGCTGCCGGGGAGCGAGCGGGTCATCAAATCGAGATTCCACATGATGACGGTAAGAAGATTGTTGATTTCGTGCGCGATGCCCCCGGTCAGCCGGCCAAGGGTCGCCATCTTTTGCGATTGCTGGAGTTGTTTCAGGTTTTGGTTCGTCATGCTCTGGAAACGGCGTCCTAATTCTTCCCGATGACGGTGGCCTATCGCCGACCCCCATTCAATGGGTTCGCGAGGCCGGTGGGCGCCGCATTCACGACTTACCGAGGCGAATGGTAATCCTTCCACGGCCGCTGCTTATCGGTATAACCACCGATATTCCCAGGGGACTTCCTCCAGGGGGCATTTTCCGCTATGCGGATATCGCCCGCCGCCGACAAACCCTATAATCCGGGCCAATAACGAGGGGAGCTTTCGTGGGGCAGTCCACTTTTTCGCCACATTTCGAACACGGCCAGTGCTGGCGCGCGGGTTGCCGCTAGGTCTGCTTTGATGGGTCCCATCCGTATCCTGCTCTGCGACGACCATCTGCTCATCCGCGCGAGCCTAAGATCGCTGCTCGCCGAGTTCGCCGGCATCGAGGTCGTCGGCGAGGCGGGCGATGGCCGCGAAGCGCTCGAGCTGGTCGCCAAGCATCGGCCCAACGTCATCGTCATGGATATCGCCATGCCGGGCCTCAACGGCCTCGAAGCGACGCGCCGCGTCGTCAAGGAGCACAGCCCGGTAAAGGTGGTGATGCTGTCCCAGCATTCGGACGAGACCCACGTGCTTCAGGCGTTGCGCGCGGGGGCCGCCGGTTACGTGCTCAAGGGCTCGGCGCCGCGCGAACTCGAAATGGCCATCCAAGCGGTGGCGCGCGGCGAAATCTTCCTCAGTCCGGCGATCTCGAAGCACGTCATCGATGTCTATCTCAGCCGGCCGGACGGCCAAACCAATTCGCTCGACCTGCTGACGCCGCGCCAGCGCGAAATTCTGCAGCTCATCGCCGAAGGCAAGTCGAGCAAGCAGATCGCGCAGCTGCTCGACGCCAGCGTCAAGACGATCGAATCGCACCGTGCCAGCCTAATGGAACGGCTCGACATTCACGACGTGGCGGGCCTCGTCCGCTACGCCATTCGGCACGGTCTGGTCTCGCCCGACAAGTGACCGACGTCCCTCACACGAGGGCATGCCGCCTGTGACTTTTCGGTGCTCAAAACCGCGAAGGGGCGTCCCGGATGCGACGCCAAGGCATTGAGAAATAATGTAAATTCTGGTTCTTCCCCAAGCTGGGCGCTCGACTCGCTCTAGGTGAAACCCGCTGCGCGCCTCAGGGTGAGGCCGAATGGACTCTCCGCCTTCCGGCATTACTGTGGCCGTCGAAACAGAGGTGCCTTCTGTTTCACGGGGCCAGCGCCGTCCGCTGGCGAATGCAAAGGGGGGATGGATGGCAAACCTAGCCCAGTATTACTGCTACTTCCTCGACTCCACGGGCTCGGTCGGCACGAATGAGACCATCGAATGTGCCGGCGAGCAGGAAGCCGTCGATACCGCCCGCGAGATTTGGGATCACCGTCCCCATTATCACGGTATCGAATTATGGAGGGGCGCGCGTCGCGTCCACATGGAAGTGCGGTTGCCCGAGGTGCCGGCCTTCGTGATCGGTTCCCAACGGCATCTCCCAGGCTAGGCGACCCTTCGCCCTTTGCTCAATAAGAAAGTCCAACCAATGACCACCACATCGCGCCGCTCCCGTGCCCGCCTCCGTGCCGTGCCGACGGATCTCGACGGCGCCAGCGCCGTCGACGATATCAAGATTGCCCGTCAGCGCATGCGGCACCTGGCGCCATGGAACGTCGAGCCGCTTCCGGTGATGCACTTCGCCGGCGCGGCAACCGCCGCTGAACCGGTGAGCGACGAAGTACGCGCGCGCGGGCGCCGCTTGGCGCTGCAGGTTCTCGCCGTGCAGATGTGGCACACCTCGGCGCGCAGCGCGCTGCAATAAACGCAACCCAAAAATAAGCGTTGGTAAGGCTGTTCGGGCGATCGCGCCCGAATGTAGGGAGGAGTTGAACCTGCGTAATCACGTCACCGATATGGCGGTCTTCATCGGCGAGACGTTGTTGGCGGCGGCATGTTTCGGGATCTCGGCGGAAGAGGGCAGCTTGGCCTTCTTCATGCTCGGCATCCTGGCTGCCGGCGCTGCCGCTTGGCCGCTGTGGGACTGGATCAACCGCGAGGAAGCCTGAACCGATTGCTGCTTTTGGCGCTTAGGCCTTTGCCGGCCGCCGCCAGAACGGCTTGGCGGCGCGAAACCGTTTGAGCCGCTTGTCGAGCCGCGGCTCGCACGCGGCGGCAAGATGGCCGCACCAGCCGCGCACCAGCGCCGCGGCACGATCGATCGCCACGGCTTTTTCCGTCGGCTTCGGCAGCGAGCGGATCAGCTTTTCGGCAGTCACGATATCGTTCAGCAAGCCCAAATCGTCCTGCAGCGCCTCCAGGCGCTTTTCGTATTTCCGCACCTGCTTGCGGCCATAGATCGCCTCGAATGAATCGGCCGCGTAGCGCATCTTCTTGAGTGCGATGCGTAATTTGTGGCGGCCTTGCGCACCCAGCCGCACGAACTGCTTGGCCCGTTTGCGCGCCTTTCGGTAACGCTCTTCGATCAGCGAATCCGCGAGATGGCCGAGCCTGGAGACCTGCAGAATCGAGGTTTCGAGCGCGCCCGGCCGGCGCCAGGCGCGGGTCTCGATGATCGACATCAAGCCGAGTGAGAATTGCGTATAGCGGCGCGACGCCAGCACCTTGCGCAGCGCGCCATAGGCGCCGCGCCTCTCGTGATTGATCGCCTGGGCCAGCATCTTGATGTCGTCGTCCTCGGGAAAGGCGTCGCGCACGCGGGCGACCAGAATCCCGAACACGTCCCAGTTGCGCGCCTTGCCCAGCCGGTCGGTCAGCCAGCGGACCTCGCCGAGGATCCAGGCGCGCTGCTCCTCGGGCAGCAGCTTATGGAATAGGTTGAGCGCGACGCGCAGCCGTCGCAGCGCGACGCGCATCTGGTGCACGCCTTCCTCCTCGCCGACGCGCGCCGCCTGGTCGTTGACCAGCATATGCGCCAGGCAGCGCCGCAGGATGGCGGCCAGCGCCTCTTCCGCCGACATGCGCCGGTCGAGCCGCACGCGGCCATAGCGCACCGTCGCCGGCGGCTCCGCCGCGTCCTTGCGCGCCGCCAGCTCGTAACCGCGCGCGGCCGTGCTGCGGAGCTCGACGCGCATCGACGCGGCCGTGCTCAAAGCCCGGGCGAGGTCGAACACCGCCTGATAACCGCCCTGTTCGAGCTGGAGCTCGACCTCGAGCACCGCCAGCTTGCGGCCGTCGCGCGTGCGGATCATGCCTTCGTCGAAGGACAATGCGACCGCCGCGCCCTCTGGCTCGAACACGGTGCGCGTCCGGCGGAGCTGACAGGTGAAGAGCGGCCGCAGCCGCGGCTTGGCCTCGGCGATCTCCCTGACTGCCTCGATCTTGGCAAGCGGTGCGAGGTCGGGTGCGGCGCGCGTTACCGGTGTCTGCCACACCGGCGTTTCGGCGGTGCCGCCGCCGAAACGGTCGACGCCTTCGAGCGTCTCGACGAGTTGCCGGCCGTGCTGACGGACGGACAGCGCCAGCGCACGATCCTTCAGCGCCAGGTCGGGGGTGTCGTAATAGGTCGAGGTCACAAGGTGCGGCGCGAAGTGGCCGTGCTGGAGGAAATCGAGCCGCTTGAGGCGCGCCAAATCCTTCGGCGCCACGGTAAGCGCGATGGCATAGCGCAATTCAGTAGCGGTCACGCCGCGATCATTGGTCATCGTCGCCCCGGTATGCCGCGGCCCAATCCGCCCCGCCAGCGTCAAAAACGGCTTCGAGGGCTCAACTTGGCGCAGCGCGTCAGGGCCGACAAGCGCGGCGATCGCCTCTGTGGCAAGCTTCGTTTCCGCCGCAGGGCAGCCCTGTCGCGCTGGACAGGCGGCGGAGCCGCGGCAAAGATGGCCGCCACCTGAAACCGGAGGGCAGCCGAATGAAACGCCGCAAGCTAGGAGCGCTCGAAGTTTCGTGCCTCGGACTCGGTTGCATGAGCATGACGCCGATCTACGGCGAGCCTGATCCTGCCGAGGCGATTGCCACGATTCACCGTGCGCTCGAATTGGGCATCGATCTGATCGACACCTCCGACGCCTATGGCGCCGGCAAGAACGAGGAGCTGGTCGGCCGAGCGCTGAAAGGGCGGCGTGACAAGGCGGTGCTGGCGACCAAGTTCGGCAATCTGCAGACGCCCGACGGCAAGCAATCGGTCTCGGGCCGGCCGGAATATGTCATCGAGGCCTGCGAGAAGAGTCTGCAGCGGCTCGGCGTCGAGATGATCGATCTCTATTACATCCACCGGGTCGACACCGACGTTCCGATCGAGGACACGGTCGGCGCCATGGTGAAGTTGAAGCAGCAGGGCAAGATCAAGCATCTCGGCATTTCCGAGGCCGCGCCGGCAACGCTGCGCCGCGCGCACAAGGCGCATCCGATGGCGGCGCTGCAGACCGAATACTCGTTGTGGACGCGCGACGCCGAGGACGAGTTGTTCATGACTTGCGAGGAGCTGGGCGTCGGCTACGTTGCCTATAGCCCGCTCGGGCGCGGCTTTCTGACGGGCACCATTACCGGACCCGACGCGCTCGGCGAGAAGGACCGCCGCCGCCAGCATCCGCGCTTCCAGGCGGAAAACCTCAGCCGCAACGTGGCGCTGCTTGCCACGCTCAACAGCCTTGCCGCCAAGGAGAATTGCACGCCGGCGCAGCTGGCGCTCGCCTGGGTACTGTCGCGCAAGCCGTTCATCGTCGCCTTGCCCGGGACCAAGCAGCGCAAATGGCTCGAGCAGAACGTCAAGGCGGCGGATATGAGCATCTCGCCGGCATCCCTCGCGGCGCTGGAGAAGGCCTTTCCGCGCGGCGTCACGGCCGGCGCCCGCTACCCCGAGCCGCAGCTGAAACGGGTCGGCGTTTGACGGGCGTTCTGGGAGATCGGAATATCGCGATCGCCGGACGGGAGCACTGGACGCATAAGGGCGCGGTGAAGCTTTTCCTCTGGGAGAAATTCGCCGGCGCGCCGGAAAACAAGCCGATCATTCTTTTCGTGCATGGCTCGTCGATGGCGTCGCAGCCGACCTTCGATCTGCACGTGCCCGGACGGCCGCATTCCTCGGCGATGGATTATTTCGCGACGCTCGGCTTTGATTGCTGGTGCGTCGACATGGAAGGCTATGGCCGTTCCGACAAGAACCGTGACATCAACTGCGACATCGCGAAAGGCGCCGACGATCTCGCCTCGGCCGGTGACTACATCGCCCAGACGCGCCATGGCGGCAAGCTGCTGGTCTACGGCATCTCGTCGGGGGCGCTGCGCGCGGCGCTCTTCGCCCAGCGGCAACCCGAACGCATCGCCCGGCTCGCCCTCGACGCCATGGTGTGGACGGGCGAGGGCAGCCCGACGCTGGCCGAACGCCGCAAGAAACTCCCGGAGTTTCAGACGAAGAACCGCCGGCCGATCGACCGCGCCTTCATGCGCAGCGTCTTCACCCGCGACCATTCCGGCACCGCGGAGGACGCAACGATCGAAGCCTTCGCCGACGCCGTCCTGGCGCTCGACGATTCCGTGCCGACCGGCACCTATGTCGATATGTGCGCCAAGCTGCCGATCGTCGATCCGCGCAAGATCGCGGCCGCGACCATCGTCATGCGCGGCGAATTCGACGGCATCGCGAGCCTCCAGGATCTGCTCGCCTTTTTCGAGTTGTTGCCCAATCCCGATCGGCAATTCGCCATCATGCCCGGCATCTCGCATGCGTCCTTCCAGCAGAAGAACTACATGCTGGTCTATCAAATCCTGCATTCCTTCTTCACGCAGCCCGCGCCGGTCTATCGCGGGCATTGAACGTCGCCTTTAACGAAATCTTCCAATCGGCCGCGATCTGGCGCGCCCGGCGGTTCTGGGCTATGACCGGGGCCGGGAAAGACATGGGGCGCAGTGTGGCGGCGAATTGGCGAAAACGGGCATGGCGAAGTCTGTTCCTGGCGGCCGTCCTGGGGTTTTTCGCCGGGCCTGTCGGCGCGCAAGCCGTCACGGCGCCCGCACCTGCGGCCGCCGCCGAGGTTTTCACCGTTGCCGATGTTCCCGTCGACGCCACGGCAGCCTCCGCCAATGTCGCGCGCGACACCGCTCGACTTGCCGGCGAGCGCATAGCCTATCGCATGCTGCTGGCGCGGCTGACGCTGGCGCGCGACGCCGACCGCCTGCCGGCGGCCAGCGATGCCATGCTGACTGATCTGGTGCAGGGCTTCGAGGTCGCGAAGGAGCGCACCTCGACGGTGCGCTATCTCGCCGAATACACCTTTCGCTTCCGCCCCGACGGCATCCGCCAGCTCCTGCGACAGGCGCGCGTTCCCTTTGCCGAAACGCCGTCGAAGCCGCTCGTCGTGCTGCCGGTGCTCGTCGCCGCCCGCGGCCCGGCCCTGTGGGAGGATCCCAATCCGTGGCGCGCCGCGTGGAACCAGAAAAAATTTGCCACCGGTCTGGTGCCGATGATACTGCCGCTGGGCGAGGTTGAAGATCTCGCCGCCATCGATGCCGATTTGGCGCTCAAGGGCGATGCCGCGGCGATCGGCCGGATTTCGGCGCGGGACGGCAATGCCGACGTGCTGGTGGCGGTCGCCACGGTGAAGGGCGCCGGCGACGGCGCCACGCTCGACGTGAAGGCGACGCGCTATTCGCCGGGTAATCGGGGCGGTGAGCCGAGCTGGAGCCGAAGCTATGCGGCGACGCCCGGCGACGACCAGGCGGCGCTGATGCAGCGCGGCGTGCTCGGCACGGTCGACCAGATCAATGAGGCGTGGAAGGCGGCCAATGTCCTCGATTTCAGCCAGACCGGCGTGCTAACGGTGAGCGTGCCGCTATCCGGCTTGCGCGATTGGGTCACGGTCAGCAACCGCCTCGGCACGCTACCGGCGGTGGCCGGGGTCAATCTCCTGAGCATCGACCGCGATGCCGCGCAGATCGCCATTCGCTATGTCGGCGATCTGACGCAGCTCCGTATGGCGCTGGCGCAGCGCGACCTCGAATTGAGCGGCGAGCCGCCGAGCACGCTCGCCTATCGCGGCACGACAGCGCATTAAAGGAGCGGCGAGGAAAGATGAACCTGCCGAACCTGATTTCCCTGGGGCGCCTGCTCGCGGCGCCTATCGGCATCTGGCTCATCTTGGGCGGCGATTTGCGGACCACGTTCTGGCTCTTTCTTGCCGCCGGCGTTTCCGACGCGGTCGATGGCTTCATCGCCAAGCGTTTCGACAGCCGTTCCGATCTCGGCGCGCTGCTCGATCCGATCGCCGACAAGGCGCTCATCATCAGCATGGTGGTGACGCTCGGTCTCGCCGGCTATTTGCCGACCTGGCTGGTCATCCTGGTGGTATTCCGCGACGTGCTCATCATCGGCGGCTTCATGCTGAGCATGACTGTGGCCGAGCCGCAGGCCTGGCGTCCCCTGACCGTGAGCAAGATCAACACCACGCTGCAGATTCTGCTGATCGTCACCGTGCTCGGGCATCTGGGGCTCCGAGTCGACGATCGTGGCCTCACTAGGCTATTGATTGACGCCGTGGCGGCGACCACCGTGCTGTCCGGCGCGCTTTACCTCATTCGGTGGATGCGCAGCTTCGCCAGCGCAGAGGAGCCCCGCTCATGAAGACGACGCCCCGCACCGTAGCCCTGTTCTGGCTCGCCGTATTCGTGATCTTGCTGTTTGCCATCGACCGGCTGGGCACCGTGCTGGTGCCGTTCGTCGCCGGCGCCGGCATCGCCTATTTCCTGGCGCCGCTGGTCGATCGTCTCGAGCGGCGCCACCTGTCGCGCAACCTTTCGGCGCTGATCGTTCTGCTGCTCTTCCTCTTCGGGGTGTCTCTTGTCCTGGTGATGCTGGTGCCGCTGGTCGAGGCGCAGGTGACGGAGCTCGCCAAGATTGCGCCCTCCGCGATGCAGCAGGGCCGGGACGAAGTTCAGCAATTACTGGCGCTGGCGCAGGAGCGGCTAGCACCCGAGGACGTCGAGCGCCTGCGCGTCATGGTCGGCAGCTGGTCGTCGGCGGCGCTTGGCTGGGCGGCCCGGCTGGTCGAAGGCATGCTGACCAGCAGCCTGGCGCTCGCTAGCCTGCTGTCGCTGATTTTCATCACGCCGCTTGTCGCCTTCTATCTCCTGCGCGATTGGCACCGCTTCGTCGGTCATCTCGATAATTGGGTGCCGCGCCAATATGCCCACACGGTGCGTGAGCAGTTCGCGCTCATCAATCAGACCCTGGCTGGCTTCGTGCGCGGCCAGGTGCTGGTCGGATTCCTCCTGGCGGCGTGGTATGCGATCACGCTCAGCGTGGTCGGCACCCATTTCGCCATCGTCATCGGCCTGCTGGTCGGCATCCTGTCCTTCATCCCGTTCATCGGCGGGGCGATCGGCTTCGTGCTCGCCATGGGACTGACGCTGGTGCAAACGCCGAGCTGGACCGCGGCGGCCATCGTCGCGGTCATCTTCGCCGTCGGGCAGGGCGTCGAAGGCAATATCCTGCAGCCCAAGCTGATCGGCGACCGCGTCAATCTTCACCCGCTCTGGGTGATCTTCGCGTTGCTCGCCTTCGGCAAATTGTTCGGCTTCCTCGGATTGCTGCTGGCGGTTCCGGCGGCGGCGGTGGTCGGCGTGCTGGTGCGTTTCGGCATGGGCCACTACCTGACAAGCCCGATTTACGATTCGGGCGGCAGCACGACCCGCAAGCCTCGCAGCTAGGCCATGGCACAACTGCCGCTCGATCTCGGCCATTTGCCGGCGCTCGGGAGGGAGGATTTCCTGCTCGCCGGCTCGAACCAGGCGGCGGTGCAGTGGCTCGAGACGTGGCCTGCCTGGCCGGCGCCGTCGCTCGCGCTCTATGGCGCGTCCGGCGCGGGCAAGACGCATCTGGCGCATGTCTTCGCCGCGCGCGTCCGCGATGCCGGCGGACGGCTCGGCTTCATCGATCCGACCGCGCTTACCGTCGATGCGGTTCCGGTGCAGCTCGGGGATGCGACCGACCTGGTGCTGGACGGCGCGCGGGCCGCTCCGGAGGAGGCGCTCTTGCATCTCCATAATCTCGTCGCCGAGCGCGGTGGCCACCTTTTGGTCGTCGCGACCGAGCCGCCGGCGCAGTGGAACATCCGGCTTGCCGATCTGCGCTCGCGCCTGTTGGCGGCGCCGGCGGTCGGCATCGAACCGCCCGACGATGCACTGCTCGCGGCGGTGCTGCTCAAACTGTTCCGCGACCGACAGCTGACGGTGACCGAAGACGTCATCGGCTATCTCATCGCGCGCATCGAGCGCTCCTTCGCCGGGGCGCGCGACATTGTCGGCCGCCTCGACAAAGCGGCGCTGGCGCAGCAACGTGCCGTCACGGTGCCGCTGGCGCGTGCCGTGCTGGCCGAATCGGGCCGCGACACCTAGCGTTATTTCCTTATTTTGGCGCGATCAGCGCGGTGAGTCGCGCGCCGCCGGCTTCGAGCGTCGGCCAGGACAGCGCGACCTCGAAGCGGGCGAGCGCCGAGGTCGGAAATTCCTGCGCCAGCCGCGCCATCAGCGGACCGGTCCGCACGTCCGACAGGGTGACGGCGAGCTCCTGCAGGCCGGGATTGTGGCCGACGATCATGACGCTCTCGGTCTCCTCCGACACCTTGCGCAGGCGGGCGAGGAGTTGCTTGGCGTCGGCAAGATAGAGCCCGTCCTCGTAGTGGATCTGCGGCGCCGGCTGCAGGGAAGGCAGCACGATGGCCAGCGTCTCGCGCGCCCGCGCCGCGGCGGAGCACAGCACCAGCACCGGCGCGATGCGGCGCTCGGATATCGCGGCGGCGATCGCCTTGGCGCCTTGGCGCCCGGGCTCGATCAGGGCACGTTCGCGGTCGTTCTTCGAATCCTGCGGCCCGGCCTTGGCGTGGCGCAAAAGATAGAGGCTGTTCATATCCTTGCCGTAAGCTGCAATAACATGGTCACATGATGTTTATAGTCTTGCCGCATGGAGCGGGAAATGGTGGCGATGCCGGGACTGCCGCAGCGCAAGTCGCATGCGCCGGGGGATGAACGGTCGCCGGACCGGTTCATCAACCGCGAGCTTTCCTGGCTGGCTTTCAACGAACGGGTTCTCGCCGAGGCGGAGAATCCGCGCTATCCGCTGCTGGAGCGGCTGCGTTTTCTCTCCATCTCGGCCAGCAACCTCGATGAATTCTACATGGTACGAGTCGCCGGCCTCAAAGGACAGGTCCAGGCCGGTATCGCGACGCCGAGCCAGGATGGCCTGACGCCGGCACAGCAGCTCGTGGCGATCAACCGCCGCGCCGGCAAGCTGATGCAGGATCAGCAGGTGGCTTGGCGCGTCCTGCGGCACGAACTCGCCGGCGCGGGAGTCGCCGTCGTCGGGCCGGAAGATCTCACCGAATCGGACATCGCCTTCCTTTCCGAACGTTTCATGGCCGAGATTTTCCCGGTGCTGACGCCGCTCGCCATCGATCCGGCGCATCCGTTCCCGTTCATCGCCAATCTCGGCTTCGGCCTGGCGCTCGAGCTGACGCGCAAGAGCGACGGCAGCCCGATGCAGGCGTTGCTCCTGGTCCCGCCGTCGATCGCGCGATTCGTCAGGTTGCCGGGCAAGAACGTCCGCTTCGTGCCGGTCGAGCAGGTGATCGCCCGCTTCCTCGATCACCTGTTTCCGGGCTTCGCCGTCGTTGGCAAGGGCATGTTCCGCATCCTGCGCGACAGCGAGGTCGAGATCGAGGAGGAAGCCGAGGATCTGGCGCGACTCTTCGAAACCGCGCTCAAACGGCGGCGTCGCGGCCACGTCATCTATCTCGGCGTCGAGGCCGCTCTGCCCGAAAATCTCCGCCGCTTCCTGATCGAGAAGCTCGACGCGTCGGCGGATGATGTCTTCCCGTTGGACGGCATCCTCGGCCTTGCCGACACCAAGCGCCTCATCATCGACGAGCGGCCCGACCTCGTCTTCACGCCCTACAATCCGCGCTTCCCCGAGCGCATCCGCGATTTCGGCGGCGATTGCTTTGCGGCGATCCGGCAGAAGGACATCGTCGTCCATCATCCCTATGAAAGCTTCGATGTCGTCGTCCAGTTCGTGCGTCAGGCGGCGCACGATCCGGCGGTGGTGGCGATCAAGCAAACGCTCTATCGCACGAGCGACGACAGCCCGATCGTGCGCGCGCTGATCGAGGCGGCCGAGGCCGGCAAGTCGGTGACCGCGCTGATCGAGTTGAAGGCGCGTTTCGACGAAGAGGCGAACATCCGCTGGGCGCGCGATCTGGAGCGCGCCGGCGTCCAGGTGGTCTACGGCTTCCTCGAATTGAAGACCCACGCCAAGGTGTCGCTGGTCGTCCGGCGCGAGGCCGGCGAGCTGCGTCCTTATGTGCATTACGGCACGGGCAATTATCACCCCTATACGGCGAAGGTTTACACCGACCTCAGCTTCTTCACGAGCGACCCGGCACTGTGCCGCGACGCGCAGCAGCTCTTCAACTACATGACGGGTTATGCGACGCCGGCGCATCTCGAGAAGATCGCCGTCGCCCCGGTCAATCTGCGCCAGCGCCTCTACGAGCTGATCGAGGCCGAGATCGCCAATGTGAAGGCCGGCAAGCCGGGACAGATTTGGGTGAAGCTGAACGCGCTGGTCGATCCGGCACTGATCGACCTGCTTTATCGCGCGTCGCAGGAAGGCGTTCAGATCGACCTCATCGTGCGCGGCATCTGCTGCCTGCGGCCCGAGGTCGCCGGGCTGTCCGACAATATCCGGGTCAAAAGCATCATCGGCCGCTTTCTCGAGCATGGCCGTATCGCCTGTTTCGGCAACGGCCACAAGCTGCCGTCGTCGAAGTCGCTCGTCTTCATCTCCTCGGCCGATTGGATGCCGCGCAATTTGGATTGGCGCGTCGAGGCGTTGGTGCCGATCGAGAACGAAACCGTTCACCGCCAGGTGCTGGTCGAGATCATGCAGACCTCGCTCAAGGACGAAGCACAAACCTGGTGGCTCGGCGGCGACGGCGTCTATCGGCGGGCGAGCACCGATCCCGACGCGCCCAGCGCGCACACCTATTTCATGACTAATCCCAGCCTCTCCGGACGGGGTAGTGCGCTGCAGCCGCACCGGCCGCGGACGCCGCCGCGGCTGGTCACCGAGCGGGGTGAAAGCTGACGATGCCGCGATTTGCTGCGGTCGCCGAGGGCGCCTTGCGCCGCGATTCCGTCGCGGTGGTGGATATCGGCTCGAATTCGCTGCGCCTCGTCGTCTTCGACGGCCTAAAGCGCCCGGCACGCACGCTTTTTAACGAAAAGGTGATGTGCGCGCTCGGCAAGAGCCTTAACAAGACCGGCAAGCTCGATGCCGACGGTGTCGAGCTGGCCCGTGCCAACCTGCAGCGCTTCGTGGCGTTGGCGCGGGCGCTGGGCGCTTCGCATCTCGACGTTCTTGCGACCGCGGCGGTGCGCGACGCCGCCGATGGGCCGGCCTTCGCCGCCGAGATCGAGAAGCGCTTCGGCATCAAGGTGCGGGTATTGTCGGGCGAGGAGGAGGGCCGGCTCGCCGCGCTCGGCGTGCTCGCCGGCATTCCCAAGGCCTCGGGCATCGCCGGCGATTTGGGCGGCGGCTCGATCGAGCTCGTCGAGCTTGCCGGCGGGGCGCCCGGCCGGGCCGCGACCCTGCCGTTGGGCCCGCTGCGCCTCGCCGACCTGGCCGACGACGACAAGAAGCTCAAGGACGTCATCGACCGGCTGCTGGCGACGGTGCCGTGGCTCGCGGCGCCGCCCGACAACACTTTTTATGCCGTGGGCGGTGCATGGCGCGCCATGGCGCGCGTTCACATGGCGGAATCGCAATATCCGCTGCACGTCATCCAGAACTATTCGCTATCGCGCGGCGAGGTGGAGAAGTTTCTCGATTTCCTCGCCAAGCAGAGCCGTAAATCGCTTGAGGGCATCGCCGGATTGTCGAAAAAGCGCCTGGAGACGCTGCCGCTGGCGGCGCGCGTCCTCGGCCGCGTCATCAAGCGCATGGACCCGAAGCGCGTCGTGTTCTCGACCTGGGGCCTGCGTGAAGGCCATCTCTTCAACCTGCTCGATCCGGCCGAACGCGCCGCCGACCCGCTGATCGCCGCCTGTGCCGAATCGGCGCGCGCCAATCCGCGCTTCGGCGACATCGGCGAAGCACTCAACGCCTGGATGAATCCGCTCTTTCCCAAGGATCCGCCCGAGCAGAAGCGGTTGCGCCATGCCGCGGCGCTGCTGTCCGACATCGCCTGGAACGAGCATCCGGATTATCGCGCCGAGCAGGCGGTGCGGCACGCGCTCTACATGCCGGTCGCCGGGATCGATCATCCGGGCCGCGCCTTCATCGCCACCGCCTTGCATGCGCGCTACGGTGGCCGCGGCACGGTGGAGTTGCTGGCGCCGCTCGAGTTGCTCGACGACGAGGAGTTGCTGGCGGCACGCAGCGTCGGCTTGGCGCTGCGGTTGGCCTATACGCTCTCCGGCGGCGTGCCCGCGGCGCTGCACGGGGCGACGCTGGGCGTCGGCGGGGGTGAGGTGACGCTGTCGCTCACCGGCGAAGGAGCGCAGCGCTTCGGCGAAAGCGTACAGCGGCGGCTCGATTCCCTGGCCAAGGCGATGGGTCGAAAACCCGTGTTGAAGCGCTAACAGGGCACGCTGTTGATTTGGGGCAGGGCGGTGCCCGTCTCCAATAGGCTCTTCAGGCTCGACAGAACCTTCGGCCAGCCGTTCGAAACCGCGCCTATGAGTTTCGAACCGTCCCGCGCGATTTCGTGCGTCACGGTCAATTTGACCGCGTCGCCCACGGGTTCAAGCTCGAACGTCGCGCGCGACGCACCTTCCGCTTTCAGTTCCGGCCGGAATTCGTTGCGCCACGACAGCACCAGGCGGCGCGGCGGGTCGATCTCTTCCACCTTGCCGGTATCGCCGACACGCCCATCTTCGAACATCAGGCGCCATGACGAACCGACCTGCCAGTCGCAATCCTGCCAGCAGCCAAACCAGTAATTGCGCGTGAATTCCGGCTTGGTCAGCGCATCCCACAGCTTTTCCGGCGTGGTTCTGATGTAGGTGACGGCGAGAAATTTCGTGCTCATTGACCTTCCCTTTCCAGTGTCTTTTTCAGCTCCGACAGGGCGCGCAAGCGCCCCTGCTCGAATTTGCCGATCCAGCGTTCGGCGATGCCGTTGATCGGAACGGGGTTGAGATAGTGCAGCTTCTCGCGCCCGCGTTTCTGCGTCACGATCAGGTTGGCTGCTTCCAGAATGTTGAGATGCTTGGTCACCGCTTGCCGGGTCATGTCGTCACGCTCGCATAGCTCGTTGAGTGTCTGCGCATTCCGGGCATGGAGGCGGTCGAGCAGCCGGCGCCGCGTCGGATCGGCGAGCGCCTTGAACACCGCATCCATGCTCATGACTGACAATAGGCAACCATATGGTTGCCTGTCAAGCTTGGTTTGCAGGGCGAGGGAACGGAGACGTTAGGGGGTTATTGCTCGGGCTATTGTGCAGCCGCCGCGTCGGCGGCGGCGCGCACCAGCTTGATGCGTTTGCCCTCGGCGGTCAGCGCCAACCGCCCATGTTTCAGGTCGAGCGCGTCCTTGCCGAAAATCTCGGCGCGCCAGCCTTGCAGTGCCCGCACCTCGGCGTGGTCGTCCGCGGCAATCAATTCGAGATCTTCGCTGTCGGCGATGAGCCGGAACGCGACGTCGTTCTCCTCGGCGCGCAGCTTGAGCAGCACCCGCAACAGATCGATCAGCGGCCCGATGCCCGGCGGCGGGTCGCGCCGCGGCAGCGGCTCGGGATACTCGCTCGGCGGCATGGCGATGACGCGCGCCACGATGGCAAGGATTTCGGGGCCGAGCTTGCCCTCGGCGAAGCCTTTGCCGAGACCGCGCGAGCGCCCAAGCTCGTCGGCGCTGCGCGGCGCATGCGCCGCGATCTCGAGCAGCGATTCATCGCGCAGGATGCGGCTGCGCGGCAGATTGCGCTGCTGTGCCGCGGTCTCGCGCCACGCGGCAAGCTCGCGCACCAGTGCCAGCATGCGGCGGTTGCCGCTGCGCACCTTGAGCCGTCGCCAGGCAGTGGCGGGATCGAGGCGATAGGTCGCCGGATCGGTCAGTATCGCCATCTCCTCGTCGAGCCAAGAGTGGCGGCCGGTCTTATCGAGCCGCGCGGCAAGCTTCTCGTAGGCAACGCGCAGATGAATGACGTCGGCCAGCGCATAGGTGAGCTGGCGCTCGGTCAGCGGCCGATGCGCCCAATCGGTAAAGCGCGAGGATTTGTCGATGGTGGCACCCGCGAGCTTGGCGGCCAGTGTCTCGTAGCTCACCGATTCGCCGAAGCCGCACACCATGGCCGCGACCTGGGTGTCGAAGATCGGCCCCGGCACCTGGCCCATCAAGTTGAAGAAGATTTCGATATCCTGCCGCGCCGCGTGAAACACCTTGAGCAGCTTGAGGTCGGCCATCAACTCGAACAGCGGCTTCAAATCGATGCCGGGCGCCAGCGGATCGATCGCGGCGGACTGGTTCGGCCCCGCCACCTGCACCAGGCAAAGCTGCGGCCAATAGGTCTTGTCGCGCATGAATTCGGTATCGACGGTAATATAGGCGGATCCTGCGATCTGACGGCAGAAATCGGCCAGCGCAGCGGTCTCGGTAATCAGCAAATCCATGCTGCTCTCATACACCGAAACCGCGACCGCCAGAAGGGCGGGGCATACTTGACAAAACGTCGCGCACCATGCGCTTTTCCCCTCGTTTTCAGGCCGCAAGGAGCCGATTCGCCCGATGCATCCATACCGCACGCATAGCTGCGGCGCGCTGCGCCCGGAGGACACGGGCAAGACGGCGCGGCTCTCCGGCTGGGTGCACCGGAAGCGCGACCACGGCCAGCTCCTGTTCATCGATCTGCGCGACCATTTCGGCATCACGCAAGCCGTCATCGACAGCGGCAGCGCGCTGTTCAAGACGGTCGACGCGCTGAAGCTCGAAAGCGTCGTCACCGTCACGGGCGCGGTGGTCAAGCGCTCGCCCGAGACCGTCAACCCGAAGCTACCGACCGGCGGGATCGAGTTGAAGCTCGCCGAGCTTGCGGTTCAATCCGACGCCGAGCCGCTGCCGTTTCCGGTGAATGCCGAGGCGGATTATCCCGAGGACATGCGGCTCAAATACCGCTTCCTCGATCTCCGGCGCGAGACCATGCACGACAACATCATGCTGCGCGCGCATGTCATTGCCTCGATCCGTCGTCGCATGATCGAGCAGGGCTTCACCGAGTTTCAGACGCCGATCCTGACCGCGTCCTCGCCGGAAGGAGCGCGCGATTATCTGGTGCCGAGCCGGCTGCATCCCGGCAGCTTCTATGCGTTGCCGCAGGCGCCGCAGCAATTCAAGCAGCTGCTGATGGTCGCCGGCTTCGACCGTTATTTCCAGATCGCGCCGTGCTTTCGCGACGAAGCCTCGCGCGCCGACCGCAGCCCCGGCGAGTTCTATCAGCTCGATTTCGAGATGTCGTTCGTAACGCAGGACGACGTCTTCGCCGCGATCGAGCCCGTGCTGGCCGGAATTTTCGAGGAGTTCGGCAAGGACAAGAAAGTCACCAAGCCGCCTTTCCCGCGCATCGCCTATGACGAGGCGTTATTGAAATATGGGACGGATAAGCCCGATCTGCGCAATCCGCTGATCGTCGTCGATGCGCCCGAAGTGTTCGGCGGCTCCGGCTTCAAAATTTTCGCCGGTGCCATCGAGAAGGGCGGCACGGTGCGCGCCATTCGCGCGCCCGGCACGGCGCAGCAGCCGCGCAGCTTCTTCGACAAGCTCAACGATTGGGCACGCGCCGAAGGGGCCGCCGGCCTGGGCTACATCATCTTCGCCGAGGGCGAGGCGAAGGGGCCCATCGCCAAGTTCCTCGACGCGCCGCGCCTCGACAAGCTCAAGGCGCTCACCGGCGCGGGCGATGGCGACGCGGTGTTCTTCGTCTGCGACAAGCCTGCCGCCGCGGCTAAATTCGCTGGCCTGGTGCGCACCAAGCTGGGCCACGAGCTCGGCCTCATCGTCAAAGGCGAGTTCCGCTTCTGCTGGATCGTCGATTTCCCGATGTACGAGCGCAACGAGGAGACCGGCAAGATCGAGTTCTCGCACAACCCCTTCTCCATGCCGCAAGGCGGGCTCGAGGCGCTCAACAGCCGGGATCCGCTCTCCCTTAAGGCCTTCCAGTACGACATCGTTTGCAACGGCGTCGAGCTGAGCTCGGGCGCGATCCGCAACCACCGCCCCGACATCATGTACAAGGCCTTCGCCATCGCCGGTTATTCGGCGGCCGAGGTCGAGGCCCGGTTCGGCGGCATGCTCAACGCCTTCAAATACGGCGCGCCGCCGCATGGCGGCTCGGCGCCCGGCATCGACCGGATCGTCATGCTGCTGGCCGATACGCCCAATATCCGCGAAGTGGTCGCCTTTCCGATGAACCAGCAGGCCGAGGATCTGTTGATGCAGGCGCCGGCGCCGGTCCCGCCCGAGCGGCTCAAGGAACTGCACATCCGCGTCGTCCCGCCGCCGGAAAAAGATCCCAAGCCCAAGCAAGGCTGAGACGCGCGCCCTCGATTGGAGGGATAGGCTGCCTCGTGCTAGCCTATAGACAGGAACCGGGCCGCTGGCCTGGCCAAGTTGGAACCGCAGTGAGCGCGCATCTCCTCATGCATAAGCCAGGATCGCGGCCGCGCCGCGTGCTTGGCCTTGTCGGCGCGCTGGCGCTGCTCGCGGCACCGGCGCTGGCCACAGACGCCGATGTGCAGCCGCATCAGGCGCTCTACAGCCTCAGTCTCGACTCCGCCAAATCGGCGAGCGGCGTGGTCGGCGCCACCGGCGCCATGTTCTACAAATGGGGCGAAACCTGCGATGGCTGGACCATCGAGCAGCGCTTTCGCCTGCGCATTTCCTACACGGAAGAGGACGGCGCCGATATCAGCTCCAATCTCGTGACCTTCGAGTCGAAGGATGGGCTGCGCTACCGCTTCAACGAGCGGCGCACGCGCAACGGCGAGGCCGACGAAGAGTTGCATGGCGAGGCGCATCTCGACGGCCCCGGCAAGGGCGGCGTCGCCGAATTCACCAAGCCCGAAGCCTCAACCATCGTGCTGAGCCCCGGCACGGTCTTTCCGACGGCGCATACCCTGGCCCTGATCGCCGCCGCCAAATCCGGCGAGCAGTTCGTTTCGCGCAATGTCTTCGACGGCGCCTCGGTCGAGAACGCGGGCCTGATCTCGGCCGTGATCGGGCCTCCGCTCAAGCCGGCCGGCGACAAAGCGCTAAAGCCGCTGAACTCGCCCTTGCTGCAGCGGCCCTCCTGGCAAATGCGGCTCGCCTTCTTTCCGGCGGACGACACGAATGGCGACCAGACCGAGCCCGATTACGAATTGAGCATGCGGCTGCTGGATAACGGCATCTCGCAGGACATGAAGCTCGATTACAGCGACTATGTAATTCGCGCCAAGTTGGACGAGATCGAGGCGTTGCCCAAGGCGGGGGGCTGCTAGGCCGTCTTCTCGTCCCACAGCCATGCGGCGCCGCGCACACCGCTCGAATCGCCCCAGCGCGGCGGCGCCAGGTGTGTCGTCACCCGGTCCGAAAATACATAGGCGCCCCATAGCAGGGGAACATTGCGGTAGAGGCGGGCAATCCGCCCCAGCCCGCCGCCGAGTACGATGATGTCGGGGTCGAGCAGGTTGACCACCGTGGCGAGGCCGCGCGCCAGGCGGTTTTCGTAGCGCGCCAGCACGGCCTCGGCGGCAGCTTCGCCGGCTTCCGCGGCGGCGACGATCGCCGCCGGTGCCCGCGCCGCGCCGTCGTCGCGCGTGAGGCCGGGACCCGAAAGAAAGGTCTCGAGGCAGCCATGCTTGCCGCAATAGCACAGCGCGCCCGGCCGTTCGTCGTCCCCAGGCCAGGGCAACGGCGAATGGCCCCATTCGCCGGCGATGCCGTTCGGCCCGGTCAGCAATCGGCCGTTCGTCACGATGCCGCCGCCGACCCCGGTGCCGAGAATGACGCCGAACATGACCGCGGCGCCCGCGGCGGCGCCGTCGCGCGCTTCCGACAGCGCGAAGCAATTGGCGTCATTGCCGAAGCGCAGTTTGCGGCCGAGTGTGGCTTCGAGATCGCGGTCGAAAGGCTTGCCGATCAGGCAGGTCGAATTCGAGTTCTTGACCAGGCCGGTGGCGGGCGACAGGGCACCGGGCATGGCAATTCCGACGCTGGCGGCAACTGAAAGCTCTGCCTCCAGCCCGAGGACCAGCCGTCGCACGGTCTCCACCAAGCCGGCATAATCGCCGGGCGGCGTGGCCAGGCGGCGGCGGGCGACGACCTCGCCACGGCCGTCCAGCGCGGCCGCCTCGATCTTCGTCCCGCCGATATCCACCCCAATTCGCATGAACCGATTCGCCTAGCGGTCGCAAAACTTACCAAATCTTAAGACAGGTAAACCTATAGATAATAGATAAGGGCCCGCGGCCACGCCAAGCCGCGGGTAGCGCGCAAAAATGGGGGGTGAGGATGTATAATCTTTTTAACTTGTTGTCCCCTAAGATTGGCGCCGTCGGCATTCGCGCCGGCCGAGGCTGGAAACGGGAATTCGACCATGACCGGTAAACGGGTCCTTATCGTCGAGGACAACGACCTCAATATGAAGCTCTTCCACGATCTTCTGGAAGCGCATGGCTATGACATCCTGCAGACCAAGGACGGCTTGGAAGCGCTGAAGCTGGCGCGCGAGCACCGCCCCGATCTGATCCTGATGGATATCCAGCTTCCCGAAGTTTCCGGACTCGAAGTCACCAAGTGGATCAAGGAAGACGACGAACTGCGCGCCATCCCGGTGATCGCGGTGACCGCTTTCGCGATGAAGGGTGACGAAGAAAAGATCCGGGAAGGCGGCTGCGAGGCCTATATCGCGAAGCCGATCTCGGTTGCCAACTTCCTCCAGACTGTCGCCCGCTTCCTCAACTAGAACGGTTCAGCGCATGTCCGCGCGTATCCTGGTCGTCGACGATGTCGAAGTGAACGTCAAGCTGCTCGAAGCAAAGCTTTCGAGCGAATACTTCAACGTCCTCACCGCGAATGACGGACAAACGGCCCTGCAAATCGCGCAGGACGAGCGTCCCGACCTCATTCTGCTCGATGTCATGATGCCGCGCATGGACGGCTTCGAGACCTGCAAGCGTCTCAAGGCCGATCCGCGTACCGCCGAAATTCCGGTGGTCATGGTCACCGCGCTGACCGAAACCGCCGATCGCGTGCGCGGCCTCGAGGCCGGCGCCGACGACTTCCTCAGCAAGCCGGTCAACGATGTCGCGCTCTTCGCGCGTGTCCGCTCGCTCGTGCGACTCCGTCGCATGATGGACGAGTGGCGCCACCGCGAAGCAGTCTACGGCCAGTTCAACGCGCTCTTCGAGAAAGAGCAGCCGGTCGAGGACAAGGGCCCGGCGCGTATTCTGCTCTGGGAAGAGAATGCCTTCGCCGGCGCGCGCATCGCGGAGATGCTGGCGCCGATCGCCACCGAGACCATCCGCCCGACGACGCCGGAAGAATTGATCCAGAGCTGCGATCCGTCGATCGAGCTCGTCATCCTCAGCCTCGCCGGCAAGCTCGACGCGCTGCGCCTCGTGTCGCAACTGCGCGCCCAGGAATCCTCGCGCCTCGTGCCGATCCTGCTCGTCGCGGATCCGTCCGAGTTGCAGCGGCTGGCCAAGGGGCTTGACCTCGGCGCCACCGACTATCTGCTGCGCCCGCTCGATCGCAACGAACTCACCGCGCGCGCCCGCACCAGCATCCGCCGCAAGCGCCTCCAGGATCGCCTGCAGGAGAACTACCAGAAGAGCCTCTCCCTGGCGCTCACCGATGGCCTCACCGGGCTCTACAATCGCCGCTACCTGTCGGCTCATCTCGAAAGCCTGCTGCCGCACGTCGCCGAAGGCGCGGTGGGCCCGGCGCTGGTCATGTTCGACATCGATCTCTTCAAGCGGGTCAACGACAGCTACGGCCACGCCGCCGGCGATGCGGTTCTACGCGAGATTTCGGCCCGCGTCGGCCGCAACGTGCGCGCCTTCGACTTGGTGGCGCGCTATGGCGGCGAGGAATTCGTCGTCGTGCTGCCCGAGACGACGCTCGCCGTGGCCGTCGTAGTGGCCGAGCGCCTCCGCGCCACCATTGCCGAGAAGCCGATCATGGTCGGCGACCCCGCCATCGAACTCGACATTTCGATCAGCGTCGGCGTCTCCGTCACCCGCGACGCAACCGAAACGGCCGCTTCGCTCATGCGGCGTGCCGACGAGGCGCTCTATGCCGCGAAGGCGCATGGCCGCAACTGCGTGATGACCTTCCCGGCCGATGCCGTGATGGCCAACGGCGCCGCCGCCTAGCATCCGTCGCGCGCCCCACGAAAAAGCCGCCCATGAGGCGGCTTTTTTATGTGCCGAAATTCGCTGCCGGCCTACTTGATCTTGCTTTCCTTGAAGACGACGTGCTTCCTGGCGACCGGGTCGTATTTCTTGAGTGCGAGCTTCTCGGTCTTGACGCCGCGCGGGTTCTTTTTGGTGACGTAATAGAACCCGGTGTCAGCGCTGCTGACGAGCTTGATGAGGAGTGCGCCGCCCTTGGCCATGGTGCTATTCCGCGAAATGATTGAGTTGGCGGGACAATAGCCGGCTTTCCAGGGGTGTCAAGGGCGCCGCTCGGCTATTTCAGCGACGACAGATACGCGATCGCCGCTTGGCGGTCTTCCGGCTTTTTCAGGCCGAGGAAGATCATCTTGTTGTTGGGGACGAAACCCTTGGGATCGGCGAGGTATTTATCGATGTTCTCGGGCGTCCAGACGATGCCCGCGTTCTTCATCGCCTCCGAATAGGTGAAGCCCGGCGCCGTGCCGGATTTCCGGCCGACGACGCCGAAGAGCGACGGGCCGATCTTGTTCATGCCCGCCTCGGCGGTATGGCAGACGAAGCAATTGGCGCGAAACAGCTTGGCGCCGTTCTGTACGGCGTCCTGCGCCGCCGCCACGCCCGGCAGCAACAGCGCCCCGAGCGCGACGACGATGCATGATACGCCGGACTTCCCCGCCATCCGTTTCTCCCTCTTAACCCTTCTCGGCATCCCCCTGCCGCGCCGGCGCTGCGTCGGCAAAGGCGGGAATCGCCATGCAGGTGTCGTAGATTTTCACGATCCGCGAATAGGGCGCCAGATCGAGCTTGAACATGCGTGCCGGCGTGACCTGGGTCACCAGGCAGATATCCGCCACCGTGGGCGCCGCGCCGTGACAGAACGTGCCGCTTTCCTTGTGCTCGCCGAGAAGACTCTCCATCGATTCAAGGCCGAGCTTCAGCCAATGCTGAATCCAGGCGAGTTTCTGCGCCTCGGACAACTTGAGCGTGTTGCTGAGGTAATTCCGGATGCGCGGCACGATCAGCGGGTGCGCATCCGCGACGTTGATGAGCGCGAAGCCGCGCACCCAGGCGCGCGCCGCGGCGCCTTGCGGCAGGATCGGCGGCTGCGGATATTTCTCCTCGAGATATTCGAGAATGGCGAAGGACTGGAAGAGCTTGAGATCGCCGTCGAACAGCGTCGGCACGACCGCCTGCGGGTTGATCTTCTTGTAGGCTTCCTGGTGCTGG